>CAYVRB010000006.1:0-43144 GCA_964453375.1 uncultured Alcaligenaceae bacterium | reverse complement strand
GGTTCGCTCCCTTGGCGCCCGCATGTTCGAGCAACAATGCGTCATATTCGGCGATCTGCTCGGTGAGAAACTTCTCCTGGTAATCACGCGACATGCCGATCCGCTCGAACGATGAATGCGTGACGATGATACCGTCCCACTCGCCGCTGGCGATCTTCGCGGTTAAAAACTTGCGGCGGTCGCGGCCCAAATCTTCCTTGGCGGCGACGAGCAGCCGGGCATTGGGGTAAAGCTGCATGAACTCGCGGGAGAATTGCTCCAACAAGTGATTCGGGACGACGTACATTGGCTTCTTAACGAGACCGGCCTGTTTCATCTTCATGCCGGTGGCGGCCATCGTGAAGGTCTTGCCCGCTCCGACGACGTGGGCCAGCAACGTGTTGCCGGAACTCATGCCGCGCCAGACGGCATCGTTCTGGTGGGGTCGAAGTTGAAGGGTTTGATTCATGCCGGGGTAATCGAGGTGCGAACCGTCGAACAGGCGGGGACGCAGATTGTTGTAAGTGTCGTTGTAGAGCCGCACGAGGCGCTCGGTGCGATCCGGCTCCGTGAACACCCAGGAGCGGAAGCGTTCTTTGATGAGCTTTTGCTTTTCGCGTGCGGCCATCGTGTCTTCCTGGTTGACGACGCGCTCCTCGCGGTCGCCGTTCTGGATCGTGTCGTAGATGGTCGGAGACTTCATGTTGAGTGCCAGTTCCAACAGCCAGGTGCCGTTGGCGCGTGACGTTCCAAATTCCGATGTGGCAGCGACCGATGCCTTGGCGGCGTAGGCGGCGTCCATGCTCCAGACGGCATCTTTTGCCAGGTGGGCAACCGGAACCGATGATGGCTCGACCTTGAACAGGTCGGCTGCAAATGCCTGGATGTCGCTTTCCGGTATCCAGGGTGCGCCGAGATTCGCGTCGATGTCACCGGGCAGCACGTCCTCGGGCTGCACTTCGCGTAGGGCACTGACGTTGCGGGCATAGGGCGGGCCGGCGCGTTCGGCGCTCGCGAGCTTCGCACGCACGTTGCCAGAAAGATAGGCATCGGCGGTTTGCCAGGTTCGGGAGTCGGGGTCAGGGAATATCAGGTCGCCCAACTCGGCGACAATCTGTGCTTTCGGCTTGCCGTAGAGGGTTCCAATGAACGGCAAGTCCACCGTGCCATGCTGATTGAGCGAGACGAGCAACCCCTCCTCGGCGGTTTGCACCCGCGTGATGGGCGGAGTCTTGCCCACCACGTCGCGGGTCATGATGGCAGCCTTGGCGGCCTTGCCGGTCACCTCGTCGTAGTCCTCAAGGGACATGACGAGCATGGCATCCGGGTCTTCCTTGAACTTCACGATGTTGGGCATCCGGCGGATGACGTTGCCGTCTTTGGTTTCGCCGAAGGTGGTCTTGTTGATCGGGCCATAGCTGACGTGGAAGCGGTCGTAGGCCCGGTTGAGATCCCGGCGTGCTTGGTCGCGGTGTTCGTCGGGCCAGCCATCATTCTGTGATTGCAGCACGCGGCGCGCGCGATCACGCAGTTCCACGAGGGCGGCCAGCCGCTTGCCGGTCATGGTGCCATCGGCCCTGAGCGTGGTTCCGCCGTAAACGACGGGCGTGCCCTGTCCGCCCTCGGATTGGTAAATGGCGCGATCCTCGCCGATGAAGAAGCTGCCTTCGCCGATATGGCGCTCAGGCGGCGGCGGGACGAAGGCCGGTGCCGTTTCCGCTTCGACCGTCGTTGCCTGCATCGCCTCGAATTTCGGAAGTAGTTCAACGGCTTGGCGGAGTTGTCCGGCCAGGTCGCCGTTGCTTTTGACGCTGAAGCCTTCGCCTCCGTAGAGCGTGTCTTTGCGGGACCATTCGCCCAGGACCATTTCTGGATGGGTCAGGAAGTAGCGATTAACAGGAACCTCTGCGCCATCAATCTCAAGCGGTGCCACACCGAGCCAGTCACCATCAACATGATCGGCCGGCACCCCTGGTGCCCGCTTGCGAAGAAAGATGATGTCGGTCACAACGGCGGTTCCTTCGCGTTTGAAGGCGTCCGAAGGGAGGCGAACTGCCCCGACAAAATCGGCTGCACCTCCCAGGTGCTCGCGGATGGCGGCATTCTGCTTGTCGAGGGTGAAATGCGACGTGACCAGGGCCAGGACGCCACCGGGCTTCAGGGCATCAACCGACTTGGCGAAGAAGTAGTCATGCAGGGAGAGCTTCTGTCCGCGATAGTCGAGCTTGAGGTCGGCGAACGGTACGTTGCCGATCACCGCGTCAATACGGTCCTCGGGAAGGCGCGTGTCGCGGAAACTCTCGATGCGGATGTCGTGTTCGGGGTGAAGGGCTTTTGCAATGCGGCCGGAGATGGAATCCAGCTCGACGCCGATGAAGCGATGCCCGTTGCTGCCCTGGCTCATGAAATTGCCGATGCCGCAGCCGGGTTCCAGGATTGTGGCGTTGCTCGGAACGCCGAGACGCGAAATCGCCTCGTGGATGCCAGCAATGACGGTCGGTGACGTGTAGAAGGCGTTGAAGGTGGTGCGCTTGACGCTGTCGTACTCTTCAGGCGTAAGCAGCGTCTTTAGCTCGTCGCCCAGGGTCTGCCAACCAGTGTCCTTGTAGTGGCCAGTGACGGGATTCGGAAAGATGGAGAGGGCAACCGGCCCGAATCCGGCGAAGCGGGCGAGCGTTTGTTTTTCCTCCGGCGTTGCCGGCCGCTGCTCCTGCTCGATGGCCTTGACGGTACGAATGGCGGCGATGATGTCGCGGGCCTTGGTCTTCTCGCCACTGGCCATCCAGACGGGTGCGGTGGTTGGATGGTCTGCTGCGTGATTCGGATGAATTCTCGGGTCCGGCACCTTTGCCGGCGGCACCCTTGCCGGTGGCGGCGTGTCGAGAGAAAAGCTGAGTTGTGTGCCATTCATGGCGTGGTCTCCTAGCGTTAACGGCCCCGCAATTGGGGCCTGACGGCTAGAAGACTCAGCCTCTGTCCGGGGCTGTGCTCGCGCAGCGACCGAGCCAGCGGAAACTTGGGGGAGACCTTCAGGGGGAACCGGGTTTCCGCTTGTGCGGCCCGGCGGGCTGAGTAGTGTGCCGTCAATCAAAGCCCCAGGCGGGGCAGACGTGGCGAGAGAGGAGTCGTCAGAAAGGGAATCAAACAGCGTCGGCTGGTTCCGCGACGCCCTTAGCCGCGCAACGTGGGATTGCGAATGAACGCCATCGCTTCGTCGAGGGATAGTTGGTCGTGGTCGCCCTTGAGCGACCTGGAGGGCAAACGATCCTCCAGTTCCTTCAGCGCCATCTCGAAGGCTTCCGAAAAGACCTGGCTCGCCTTGCTGCCCGGCCTGGCCTGCCGGAGTTGCTCCGTAATGGCCTCGTGGCTGTTCTTGAGTTCCCTGGCGTAAATCTCCAGCGTCGTCAGCAGCTTGCGTTCCAGCCGAAGCTGCTCGTGCATCTGCGGCCGTTGTTGCAATAGTTCGAGAATGATCGTCTTGTACAGCATGTTGGCTTCCTTCCTGTGGCGAGGTTGCGTTGTCTTGTGGCTCAGTCGGTTCGGCTGAGTCAAGTTGAAATAGTGAGGGTTGTCGCCAGTCTGGCGGCTTCCGCTTCATGGTCAGCGACCATCGCGGACAAAGACCCCGCCCCTGGCTCGCTGCTCACGTCCCGGATACCTGTAAGACGATTGATCGCATAAAGTCGTTCGCGTTGCAACAAACGGTTCATGACCCTGGGCATGAAAAGAGTAATCGGTCGAGTGCATGGTGACCTGCCGCGTCCTGGGTTACCGGTCACGTCAGAACGGGATTTCCGGACCGGTCTCGATGCCCTTATCCTGCCGAATCAGGCCGCGAACTTCCTGGTAAAGCCGTTCGGCCTCGATGCGTGTGGTCCTGGCGGCCTCTGGCCTGACAGGATAGACCCACACCTTGTCCCTTGGGTTCCATCGGTAGCCTGCGTCCTTCAGTTTATCGAGGACCGCCGGGCTGGGCTTCTCGTCGAACTTGATCGCCATCACCCGGTCCTCCCGGCTCTCAAAGAGTCGGACGCCGGCGGCATAATCGCCCGCGATACCGAATGGATCGGAAGCGATGGTCTTGCGCCTCTCCTGCTCAATCCGCTCAACGAAGCTTGGTGTTGGCTGTTCTGGGATTTCGGCTGCTGGCGGCTCGGTTACGGCCGGAATTTGTTCGGAACCAGCGGAACTTGGCGGTTCGATTGTGGCAGTGGCGGCTGGTGTTGTTGCTTGGGTTTCGGTGTCGGTTGATGGTTGACTGGGTGTGCGTTTGCGTGGCATAAAATCCTCCGTGATGCTGATGGGTCAATCCTTAACCCACGTTAACGATATTATCACAGTTCAATATGCTCGCGCAATAGGCTGAGTGCGGGTTGCAGCATGTCTGTATGCTGAAAAGTGAGGATTTCCGCGCCTCACAGCGATTCAATACCTCGCAAAGCCGCAGGCATCCTACGTCTTTGTATGTTGCAAAAACACCGCAACTGACGGCCGCCGCCTGCCCATCGCCCCGGATTTATGGCCGGGGCCCCAAGGTGCGGTCACGGATGCCGCAGCTTGGGTGGGCCGGAAATCCGAGAAGGCGGCAACCGATTGGATCGCTTTTCCCGATGCCGGAATTAGGATGGCGATAGAGGGGCTTCTGGATGCCGAAAGGCGTCTCTTGGGTAGGCGGGTGGCTGGAAGGTCGGCTTCGGTTCTCCTGCCCCTGTTTGCGTTCGATTGTGGTCTGTGTCGGTGCGGGTGGTCTCCACCCTATTCCTGAATGCCTCTTTCTTCTCTGCCGAGCCGCGTTAGCGGCGTACACGCCCATATGATTGGGCGCAGCGGCGTGAGCTGCGCTCAGTTTTTTATGCCAGAGAGGATAGCGCGAAGCGCGTAAGGGGAGATGAGCTAGTCATCTTCCCTTGTCTAAAGTGTATCTGCCGCCCTCTTGGGCGGCTCCGTTTGGAGAGCGTAGCGAATTCTTGTTTTGATCGGAGTGAGCATGTGGTTATCCACAGGCCGTCTACGTTAAGTACGTTAAAAGATATTCTTAGGTTAAACAGTTAAGTGCCTCGCAAGGCATTGAAACACATTAGGTTGTGGGCTTTTCGTGCGCCTAATAGGCCGAATGAATGCGCCTAATAGGCCGTGTTGGTATGCGCCTGAAAGACCGTGCAAGCTGCGCCTAATAGGCCGTGTCATTTCACAGGTTCAAGTGATGCGATCACCTCGCCAGCCAATGTCATGGCGTGCGCCTAATAGACCATGCACGTTTCCTGAACCGATACATGCGTCGGCCGTGGGTCTTCGGCCCTTTGATTCCGCTGCATATGTCGGTCTGCCGCAGGCCACCTCTGGCCGTATCGGAAGCAGAATGTCTCTCCGGCACGGTAGATTCCAGAGTGAAATGCGCTTAATAGGCCGTGTGTTCAAGCCGCTGACTCGGTAAGTGTGATGGCTTTTGACGTGATTCCCCTTCCGATTCGACGGCGGCGATGTCGAGGCGACTCGAATCGCGGATCGGACGCATTCAGTTGATCGCGACGGATGAAAGTTACGACCTCCTCCCCTTCCCCATTCTTGTGAATGGCCAGGGCGTATTCGGGAAGGGAATCCTCTTCCACGACGCGGCGAACGTCGATTGCGAAGTCGGAGAAACGGGAACTCGCACCGGACTTCTCGTAGAGTTGTCGCATGGTGAACTGCCATCCGACTTCCTGGTGCCCCGCATGTTTGCGAGCAACGCGGTAGAGCCATCGTCCAATGCCTCCGGTGAGCAGGAAGTAATCCTCATGGATGGTCAGCACGCCACCCTTCATAATCACGCCCTCGAAAAGCCAATCAGGCAGCGTGAGCGTCATCCCCGAAATTTCCCCCGTGGCCTCGTCGATGACTTCGGTCCAGCTTTCCAGCCAGTGAAAGGAGGCGGCTTTCTTGCGGCCATTCGCGCGGATGTTCGTGCGGACAGCGGTATGCGTTAGACGGTCCAAGGCCGCCCGAAGCCGCCGGTAGTGTTCGCCCCCGGTTGGTCTGCGGATTGACTTGAGCAAATGGTGTGGGTGAAAGTGTATGGTTCGGCTGGGGGCCATCCCGCGATCAATTGCCTCCGTAACCTGGGTCGAAGCCCAGATGAGAATGTCTGCGTCCCAGATAGTGGCTAAGCCGAACTTGGAATTGGCACTGACTTCAACCCATGTGTCGCCGACGTGGTATTCGATGGGAGCGATTCGAGGCTTCTTTGCGAGGCTGAAGAATGGTCGCTCCATCGTGTCGCGTTGGTCACGGATAGGAATGTCGGCGAAATTGGCCGCGAATAAATCGGGCTGGTGGTCTCCTTTAGGCGGCGGGCGTGTTGTCATCGTAATTACGGCAAATCGTGAAATCGTATTTCTGCATCAATTGGTGACGGGATCGCTTCCTGTCGCCCTTCCCTGATACTCCTGCCCGAAGTGCTTTTCAAGAAGTTCCCGCACCACGTCGGCCATCTTTTCACCCTTCAAGGCGCATTGGCTCTTGACCCGCTGATGCAACGATACCGGAATGTCGATGGTCAGCCGCTTCGTTTTGCCTGAGCGGTCGGATACCCATTTGTCAGGCGAACTTGGTGCCGATTTCGCGGTGGGCTTGCCTCCGATGATGACCTTCTTCATGCTGCGAACTCCATGATTTCATCGACCAGCCCGAGCAACTCCCTGCCGGCGGGATTGTCGGGAGCTGTCTCGAAGACGGTCTGCCCTGACGCAGCGGACTCCGCGAATGCGATGCGTTGGCATACCGCCATCTTGAGGACCGGGATTGGATAGTCCGCCAAGGCATCAACCACGTCCCGGCCGAGCGCCGTATTTACGATTTTGCGATTTATTACAAATGCAGATTTCAGGTTCGCCTTGAAGACCGTGGCCTCGTGCAGCATGTCGATGATCTCCTTTGCGGCCCACACGTCGTAAGGTGACGGTTGCACGGGAACCAGCACAAGATCGCTGGCCATGATGGCGGATCGGGCCACGTCGTAGACTCGGGGCGGGCCGTCGATGATGACGATATCGTATCCCTTGGCGAGTGCCGGAAGCTCTTTGTGAATGGATGCCCTGGGAAGTCCGGCAACAGGGAACAGGGGCTCGCCGCACCTGGCGGCGGCCCAATCGAGTGCCGATCCTTGGGGGTCGGCATCGACGAGTAGAACCCGTTTCTTGCGGCGTGATAATGCATCGGCGACGTGAACGGCGAGGGTGGTTTTGCCGACGCCTCCTTTTTGGTTGAGGAAACTTACGATCATGGATACCTACCAGAAATGCGATTTTGCAGAATTGCGATTCATCGTGTATCACCATTTCTGGAAATGGTCAAACACTGAATTGCGATAAGGCGTCGAAGCGGAAATGCGGAACCACGCTTTTCCGTATTTCCCGCGCTCGCGTAAAAGGCGTCTTCCAGCAGTTTCCCCGGGAAAGTCTGCCTATGCAGTGCATAGGGAAGACGCCTGTTCTGGAATACGAGTTCCCCCGTCAAAAACGCCATTTCATTGCAGGTAGGGGTTTTTGGGCACAGAGGGGAGCGGCAAGCCTGAGTAGTGACAACGGGTGCAAGGCTGAATCCGCAGGGTTTTGCCCATTAGTTTGACCCTACGCCCGAAGGCCAAAACTGTCAACCGATTTCTATCGGTGTGAGGCGTCGGCGAGCGTTGCGGAGGGGGATTAGCCATTGATTAACCACTGCCTGATAGGCTGTGTCCTTGGATGCTCAGGATATCAGAACAGAAGTCGGCGACGACCATTCGCCATTACTATGCCACGCGCCGTTATTACAGGCAGGGTCTCGGGATCGTTGGCGTCTGGGGTGGTCTTGGGGCACAGCGGTTGGGCCTTCGCGGGACCGTCACCAGGACCGGATTGGAACGGCTCTGCGATAACATCCATCCCGTGACGGGACGGAAATTGACGGCCAGGATGAGGGGCTTCCGAACGGTCGCCTACACGTTCCGATTCTCGCTATCCAAGTCGGTGTCCCTTCTGTATGGCATGTACCAAGACAAAGGGATTCTGGAAGCCTTTCGGACTGCCGTTTCCGGCACAATGCGGGAGATGGAAACTGAACTGAAGACCCGTGTCAGAAAAGCTGGCCAGCAGGGCGAACGGGTCACGGGAAACATGGTTTGGGCAGAGTTCATCCATACGACCGCCAGCCCGGTCGATGGGCTTTGCGACCCCCAGTTGCACGCTTACTTGCCCGTGTTCAACGCAACCTGGGATGAAGTCGAGGAATGCTGGAAGGCCGGTTGGTTTCAGGAGATGAAACGCGATGCCCCTTATTTCGAGGCCGTCTTTCGTGCCCGGGCGGCGCACCTGATAGGGTCACTGGGGTTCCAGGTCAGGAAGAATGGCAAAGATTTCGAGATTGCCGGCGTGCCGGATGAGGTACTCGAAGGGTTCTCCCGGCGTAAGGAGGTTGTCGAGAATAAGGCCCTGGAGCTTGGCGTGGTGGACCCAAAAGTCAAAGGGACGCTCGGCCCCAAGACGCGGGAAGGAAGCGTGGCGTCATTTTGGACTCCGGAGTTATTGCGCCGGGAATGGGTTGGACGACTCTCGCGAGGAGAATTAGAGGCGTTGGCGGATGCCTACCATCGCCGAGTAACGCCCCCCAATGATATTGAGCGACTTACGGAGATTGTAGATGAGGCGCTGCATCGCTTTGCGGGACGTGGGGCCGTCTCCGAGCGCCGCCTCTTGATGCACATGCTCACTTTGGGCATGGGTGAAGTTACCGTTGAAGCCATCCGGCAGGAACTTGCGAACAGGCCCGCGATTCGGGTTGGCGAGGGGCGTGAACGTGCCCTGGTGCTTTAGGGCAATCGCGACCTTCCGAGTACCGATTCACGGAACCAAATCGTCATCGTCCTGTGACATGGGAATATGGACCTGGATTGCCGTGTTGGCTGGAACGGGGTCGCGGCTTAGCAGGTAGCCGATACGGTTGACGAGATGCAAACCGCTGACGATATACAATTCCCCATCGTCGCCGTCCACGAGTGTCCAAACTTTGCGAGGGTATTGTCGTTTGATGAATTCGAGTTCATCCCCATAGGTCTCGAAGAGACAGCCGGATTCTTCACCGGAGGCCCAACCAGCGGTCGGGTTGATATGGTTCTGAACGAGCGGATAGCGGTCGTCAAACTCGTCTTCGGTCAGTTCGATGAAGGCTTCAGACATGGCTATTCTCCCTTCTTTGATGATGGCTGCGGGCGCTCGAAGACCATGCAGGTATCGTGCAGGCCGGGGATGAAGGAAGATCGGTAGACCTTTCTTGAACTGCTGGCCCCGTGACTGAATCGGATGATGTCGGTACAGCACTGCCTGAGTCCGGCCGCAAACGCAAGCCGTTTTGTGTGAAAGGTAAGAGGAACGAACCCGGCCTCGCGGTCGCAGTAGTCGCCCATGAGGATCGCCAGTTTGCCGCCAGGTTTCAGGGCGCGGGCGCTGTTGCGGATGAATTGACGGTATCGCTTGAGGAAATGCTCCAGACTCGGCGACCGCGACAGATCCCGTGGATCGTCCGCATAAAGCTTCTGCCGCCAGTAAGCGGGATGGGACCAGATAAAGTCGAAGGTCTCCACCGCCGAAAAGTCGGTCGGATCGCAGGCATCAAAGCCCTGATGAATGTCGAAGGACATGCAGGGAATGCCGAGTTCCTTGCAAACGTCGGCACAAGTCCCTGAGCCACTCATCGGGTCCGACACTAGGCCGGGCTTGAAGTAGGTCAGCAAGTCCTTGATGAGATTGCCGCCACAATTACCGGGGTAACTGCGGTCGCCGTACTCGCCGGCACGGTGGAAGTGGTACAGGCTCGTCAAATGCGGTACTGGGCTTGCATTCCTTGGAGCCAGTGGCAACCGGGCATAGGTCGGCTTGGCTGCGTCGGCCCGCTCCGGTCGTGCGAATCGCGTCATGCGGCTGGCATAGAAGGGATTGATGGTGGCAATGGTCATGGAATGAGTCTCCTTTCGTCTTGTTGTTGATCGTTGAGTTCGTGGATGTAGTGGCGGCACGCCTGTGCCAAGGCCCAATGGAAGTCCTCGCCTGCGAAGTCGCTCCAGTGCATCGCGTCGGCCAGAAAATCGACGAGGCTGGTCGCCAAGTCGTCGCCCATGCGATTGCGGTTGAGGATGCGTTCGGCTCTCTTGGCTCGGACGGCATTCGAGTCGGAATTGCGTGTCTTCATGGTCATCCCTCCATTTCCTCCCACAGCGTGATTGCATTTCGCAGGTGCGGCTCGTAGTGGTCCCCTCGCCAGGAGTTGACGCCAAAGGCGATGTTGCCAAGGGCCAGCTTGTCGAGGTTGAAGACCGCGACGTGGTGCTCCGCGTCAAACACGATGCCGAACATTCGGCCCTCGTCTGGATCGCGGAAAGTCAGGACGTAAAAGGGAGCGCCGCACACGCCGTTCCGATGACGCTGGATGTTCTCGATGCAAAGTTTCATGGTCGCCTCCTTACCCCTGGTTGCCGAAATGAAGGCGGAGTTCCGCGAACTCGCGTTCGAGTTCCTCCCGGTCGGTGTCGAAGTCCGGGTCGCAGCCGGCGGAAAGCTCCTCGGTCAATTCAAGCAGGCGGGCGTTAATGGCATGATGATCGGTGTAGTTCATGATCTGATTCCTTTCAGTTGAGGGGCGGGCACAGGATGTACTGCTCTGGCCCGCCCGGTTGCTTACTCTTTCTTTTCCGATGCGACGCGAAGCGTGATCCGCCCATCCAGCGGCACGGCGTCGAGCTGGATGTTGAAGCCCTTGCCGTCGGCGTGGGGCCATACGCTTCCGATTCTGGTCCAGAAGCCTTTTTGCCCCTCGCGGTCGCGTACCTGGTAGGCGACGTGGCTCGGTCCCTTCGATGTGGTGTTTTCGGATTTCGTGCTGTCAGACATGGTTTGTTCCTTCTCTAGTTTCCGACCGCGACATCGCGGCCTGATGGGACCGCAAACAAAGCCACCTCAGTCCGGGGCGAAGCGCACCGGGCAAGCGAAAGGCCGAAGGCTTCCCCTGGAAAGCGGCCTTGGCAGCTTGAGCGGAACGGCGGGGGCTTTAAGCGTGCCCTGAAGAAGGCCGTGGTTGCGGATGGCTCAGACCAGAGGAAGGAAACCGGCGTCGTTGAAAGCACGACGAAGCCAGCGCATGAAAGGGCCGGGGCCGGCCTGGCGGCAAAGCAGGCGAGGGACTGGAAGTCTCGAAGCAGGACGGGTCGTAATGCGGGCGAGGGGAGTATTCCGGCTCGCTATGTGGAAGCGACGGCCACCGGACCGCATCAAATCGGTTGCAAAGAAGGTGCAGCACGCAACCTGCCCAAGTGTCTTCAATGGCAGGTGAGGATTATTTGCCGAGATGTCTTCAACGGTATGAACCTGTCATCGTTGTGGGGTGACATTTCGATGGCGCATGGGTGGCATTGATGAACGGACAATCGCCGGAAAACAAGGCTGGCTGCGGTGGAGCAGAGAGGCGTTAAGAAAACGTTAACGACTCTGTGATACGATAAAATTAGGCATGATTCGTATCACACAACAGGATAGTGCCTCGTCTGCTAAGCGTTACTACGCGACGGCGGACTACTACAGCGAAGGGCAGGAACTCGTTGGTTCCTGGGGCGGCAAGGCCGCGTCACAACTCGGGCTTACCGGGATGGTGGACAAGTTCTCCTTCGAGCGGCTGTGCGACAACCTCGATCCCCAGACCGGAAAACCGCTGACGGTGCGAACGCGCTCCGAACGGACCGTGGGCTACGACTTCACGTTCTCCGTGCCCAAGTCGGTCTCGCTGCTGTACGCCATGAGCGGCGACCAGGACATCATGGATGCCTTCCGCAGTTCCGTCGATGAGACCATGCGCGAATTGGAAGCGGAGATGAAAACCCGCGTCCGCAAGGGAGGCCAGGATGTTGACCGCACCACGGGGAACATGGCGTGGGCGGAGTTCATCCACACTACGTCGCGGCCCGTTGACGGGCTTCCTGATCCGCAACTGCACGCCCATGTCTTCGTGTTCAACTCGACCTTCGACGACGAGGAAAAACGCTGGAAAGCCGGGCAGTTCCGGGAACTGAAGCGTGACGCGCCGTATTTCCAGGCAGCCTTCCGCGTGCGGCTGGCAAACAAGCTCCAGGACATCGGCTTCGGCGTCGAACGAAAACGCGACGACTTCGAGATTGCGGGCATCAAGCCAGATGTGCTCAAGCGTTTCTCGCGGCGGACGGCGTTGATCGAGAAGCTGGCCGAAGAACGCGGCATCCTCGACCCGGACCGCAAGGCGGAACTCGGGGCCGAGACGAGAGAGAAGAAGGGTTCCTCGCTCTCGTGGGAGTCTCTCCGAAAAGAATGGAACGCCCGCCTTACCGACCCTGAACGCAAGACACTCGCTGCGGTCCATCGCCGAGAAACAAAGCCTGTCCGGTCGAAGCAAGGCGAAGTAATGGCGGTCGATCATGCCCTTGAACACAGCTTCGTGCGTGACGCCGTTATGCCGGAACGCAAGCTCGTCACCGAAGCCCTGAAACGCGGCATCGGCTCGGTCACGGTCGAGGGCACGGTCCGCGAGATGCAGTCACGCCCCCTGATCCGCAGCGACGTGGCAGGCCGCAAGATGGCGGCGACGAAAGAGATGCTGGCGATGGAATCGAAACTGATCGACTTCGCCCGTCAGGGGCGGGGCCGGGTACGGCCGCTTGGCAATCCCGACCGGCCATGCTCGCGGGACTGGTTCAATGATGGCCAGAAGGCAGCCGTCCGTCATGTCCTTGGTTCGCGTGACCGGGTGATGATAATCCGCGGCGTAGCCGGCACGGGGAAAACGACGCTGGAACAAGAGATTGGCGAAGCGTTGGCGGAAGTCGGGCGGCCCGTGGTCGCCCTCGCTCAATCCGTGAAAGCCAGCCGGGAAGTGCTGAGGGAGGAAGCCGGTTTCGCAACTGCCGATACGGTGGCCCGGTTTCTGAAGGACAAGGAGATGCAGGAGACGGCTAGAAGCGGCGTCATCCTCGTCGATGAGGCGAGCCAGCTCGGCACGCTCGACATGCTCAAGGTCTTTGACGTGGCCGAAGCTGTCAGTGCCCGCGTGATCCTCGTGGGTGATCGCCGGCAACACCGCAGCGTTACGGCGGGTGAGCCGCTCAAGCTGTTGGAAGAGTCGGCAGGGCTGAAGGTCGCGGAAGTGACTGAAATCCTGCGGCAGCAAGGCGACTACAAGAAGGCGGCGCAAGCGTTGAGTGAGGGCCGTACTGAAGAGGGATTTGAGGAGCTTGATAAGCTCGGCTGGATCAAGCAGGTAGAAGATAGCGAACGCTACAAGCAACTTTCTGCCGCCTATCTGGCAGCCGTCGCTGAAAAGAAAAAAGGCGGTCAAGCCAAGTCGGCCCTCGTAGTGTCGCCGACGCACGCGGAAGCGGACCGGATTACAGCTGCGATTCGTACCGGGCTGAAGTCACAAGGCAAGCTCGGCGAGGAACGCATCGTCAATGGATGGGTGTCGGCCCACCTGACCGATGCCCAGAAAGCCGATGCCACCGAGTATGAGCCGGGCGACCTGCTCCAGTTCCACCAGAATGCTCCGGGGATCACGAAAGGAGCGCGCCAGATCATTGGCGAGGGGGGAAAGCCGCCAACCGAACTTGCGAATCGGTTTGAGGTTTACCGGCCGGCGCAGCTTGCATTGGCCGCAGGGGATCGCGTTCGCGTCACGGCAGGCGGTAAGACAAAGGACGGCAAGCATCGCCTCAGCAACGGCTCGCTTCTGACCGTCCAGGGATTCAACAAGCGTGGCGACATTGTTGTCGATCACGGCTGGGTCATTGACCGGGATTTCGGCCATTTGACACACGGCTACGTCGTTACCAGCCATGCCAGCCAGGGCGTGACGGTGGACAAGGTGTTTGTCGGCGTGTCGAGCCAGTCCTTCCCGGCGACCTATCAGCGGACGGCCTATGTTGCCGTGACGCGAGGGAAGGAACAGGCGCAGATTTTCACGGACGACAGGACAGAACTGCTGAAGGCTATCACGCGGCCGGACGAACCGATGTCTGCGACGGAACTTTCTCGAACCGAGTCGGCAAAGCCGACATTGCGGAACCGCCTGACGAAGCACCTGGCGTTTGCCCGCGGACTCGCCGTGATTGGTCAACGGAACGAACCAATGCAGTCGAGTACCGCAAGAGATGCGACTGTGCAAAGGGAGATGGACAATGCTCGATAAGCCAACATCCTATCAAGATCGATTGCGGAATAACCCGCATCTGGCGGGCCATGCTGGGAACCTGCCAAAGAAAGAAGCGGAAACGGAACCAATTGAAGCCTCGTGCGCCGCGTTTGGCTATTTGCGGGGTATTCGCGAGCGAGCCGACGCCATCGAGTTCCGGTTCCGCGATGGGAATAGCGTCTGGTTTCCCTACGGCTGGCTAGGAACCTGGAAACTAAATCCGTCGGAAGGACTGCTTCTCAAGTTCTCCGGCGATCTCGTTTACCTTATCCTGATCCGGGGCAGCAATCTAGACCGACCGTTAACAGATAGCACCATCAACTTGACCTCCGCCGGCTTGCAACGCCATCGCGTCCTGTGGGTCCGGGAAATGACTGAAGACGACATCCGCCAGGTCGGCGAAACGGGACCGACCATCGACAGTATTCAGGTAATGGAGTTCGAGTCGCACGAGGCCCTGAAGGAATGGCTCGGCAAGACCGCGCCAGCGTTCCTGCGATAATTGCATCAACGTCGGTACGGATGGTGGTCGCGGTCGCCATGATGCTTCGTTCCGTGTCATCCAGCATCTTTTGGCAGGAGGGGGACGACAGTCCAGGCCGAACGGCGGATTCCACTCCTGCATTTCACACGAGTGGGCGAGGGGCGATAGCCGTCCGTAGGGCCGCAGCGAAGCGAAGCCCGGAAGCACTCGGTCGCCGGGATGGCAACGTCCCCAAAGTGTCAAGGACATGGACTGAAGAAAGAATGTGAAGAGTTACGGCTGGTCGTCAGGATCAGCCAACATAGGAAATGGCAGATTGTGGCTGACATAAAAGGCCGAAATACCCGTCACAAGAACCACTATGACGAACGCCACGCATAATATCCGCTCACCACTCCTCATATACGCCCCGAATAATGCAATAAGGAATGATGCTCGTATAAATGACAGGATAGAGCACACAGACAACAACATCAATGGCATCCAGCGATTCGCCGTCCCTTCCCATCATACCGAGAACAATCCACAAGCCAACATAATACCAAAAGAGTACATCCATAAGACTACGTCATATCCCAAACAGATCACGGTAGGCCGTACATGACTTAATCAGCTCCTCGTGAGACCCAACAGCCTTGACCGTGCCGTCTTCCATCATAATCAGTTTATCCGCTTTCATCACGGTTGATAATCTATGGGCAATGATAACTGTGGTTCGGTTGTGGGTTAGTTCATCCAACGAGTCCTGAATTTGATTTTCGGTCTTAGGATCGAGCGAAGAAGTGGCCTCGTCCAACAGCAGAATGGGAGACTTGCGCACAAATGCCCGCGCGATGGCAATTCTCTGTTTTTGCCCGCCGGACAGATTCTGGCCAAAGAATCCAAGCCTAGTATCATACCCGCTGGGGAGATTCATGATGAACTCATGGCATTTTGCAGCTCTCGCCGCGGCGCCGATCTCTTCTTCCGTAGCTCCTTCTCTGCCATAGCCAATGTTGTTCCTGGCCGTATCATCAAATATGAAAATATCCTGCGACACCAGTGCAATGCTGTCCCTTACCGAGTTAATACTGGCATCATCAATGCTTTGGCGATCTATGCTAATGGTACCTGCTGTTGGATCATAGAACTTGAGTAATAGATTGAAGACGGTGGATTTGCCGCTTCCCGAATGTCCCACCAATGCCGTTTTCTTACCGGCCTCCATCGTAAAACTTACGCCCTTTAAGGCTTCGGTGCCGTTGGGGTATTCAAAATGCACTTTATCAAACCGAATACCTCCCGACGTTACGCTGATGGCAGTGCCTTGCTCCCTGCTTATGCTTTTACGCTTGGTATCCAGGAGATGATAATACCTCTCGGCATTCACCAACGCGGCCGTCATGATGGAACCCGAACTGGTCAACGACTTGACCGGCTTCGACAGCATCAATAGAGAGGTCGTGAAAGCAATCAGCTCGCCTTCCGTCATCTCTCCGTTTATCAACTGATAGCCGCCATACCAGATAACAAACGCGACGGCGACACCAGCCAGGCTTTGCATCAATGGGGCAGTCAGACCGGCGATTCCAGCCATCTTATTATTCACGACCTTAATATCTAAGATACATTGCCCGATTTTGGTGACCTCAAACTCTTCCTTGGCGAATGCCTTAATCACTCGAATCCCTTCAAAACTTTCCAGAAGCCTTGAATTGAGTAGTATCGAGTTCTCGTTAAACTGCCTTACTAGCTTTCTCAATCTCTTGGTGATTCTCGTAATCGGATAGTATGCAAGCGCGAATGCAGCTAAGGATATGACTGTCAATTCGACGCTCTGGTAGAGCATTACCAAGATCAGACCCATTGAGGTAATCACTTGCCTTGCCCCGACGTTAAAGAAACGCTGAACCCCGATAGAAATCCCAATGGTCTCCCCTGCTACACGTGATATGAGATGCCCCGAGTCATGAGCGGCGTAAAAGTCTATGTCGTTGTCGAGAATGTGCCTAAATAGATCAGTCCGCATATCAGCAGTCAGGCTACTTCCAAACCGGTTCATTAGTATGGTCGAGTAGTAAGTAGTAACGGCTTGGACAATGCAAAGGCAAATGATCGCAATGGGGAGTAATGTAAGATATGTTAAGTCTTTGCCTTGGAAAACCTTGTCGAACGTTTGCTGTAGCAACAATGGTTGAACGCTCGTGGTTGCAGCTATGATGAGTAGCAAGGCACTCGTCGCAATAAGCAGTCTGAAGTGTTTGTGTACATAGTCTTTGTACAAGCGGGCGGCGAGCAGACGTGTATTGCCGTTGAGATGAGAGTGAGGCCCAGCGGTATTGGTAGAGGAGAGAAGTTTCATGAAACACGTCAGTTTGCTATATTTGGGCGGACTATCGCACAACCTACTAGAAATTCAAAACCCAAAGTGCAAGGCGTGTTGTGTTTTGGTTGGACCTCGATCCAAGGGCACTCGGCGGGTCATAAGGTGTACCTTTGGCCTGAGTTTACTCAACGAGGCGGGGTCGTCACTTTATTGGTGACAAAAGGTAGGTGCCTTAGTTAGTAGGCGAGCAGATACGCCGGCGAGTCGGTGAGCCGGTCCCGGTTCCTTATATAGGTGAGTGTCGTCCTCGGGTCGGCGTGGCCTGCGAAGTCTTGCAAGGCAATGATGTCCGCGCCTCGCTCGCGGGCGGTGGTCAGGGCCGTGACCCGGAAGGAATGCACGGTGACGTTTGGATCGAGCTTCAGCCGCCTGACATAAGCGTCTACCAGCTTCTGGACGGCGCGGCGGGTCATGGGGCGAGGGGCATAGCCGGTCTTTCCGTGCCCGCGTGCCGACATGACGGGGCGGAATAGTGGACCGTGCGGCTGGTCGCGGATTACCGCGATGTCGAGCCAGGCTTCGAGCCGCTCCTCGGCTTCCTTATGAAGTGGCACGAGGCGCTCTTTCCCGCCCTTGCCGTGGATTTCCAGTACCTTATGCACCCCGTTGCTTCTGTAGCTTCCGACTTTGAGCCGGGTCAGTTCTCCGACGCGGCAGCCGGTGTAGGCCAGCACGGCGAACAAGGCCCGGTCGCGGGTGCCCACGGGCACGGCGGATTCCTCCTTCAGGCCATCCGGAAGTTCCTTGACTACCTTCTCAACCGGCGCGTCGAGCAACCGGCGGCAGTTCTCCGGGGAAAGGCCGACCGTCTTGCCGTCGCGTGGTGCCGACGGAGCCGCAACAAAATCGCCGTGGGCCGGGTTCGTGCCGGTGTAGCCGTAGGTCTGGAGGTATGAGAAGAGCGAACGCAGCGCCGTCATCTTGCGACGGACTGAGCTGTTGGTCAGGCCCTGAACTTGCAACTGGTCCCGCCAGGCCGCGACGTGCTCGGGCCGGACGCCGACGATCTTCTCGGGGTGGTTGCCCTCGATCCCTGCGAAGACCAGGAACTGCTTGATGTCGCGCTCGTAATTGCTGCGAGTGTCCCTGGACGGAGATTTCATCAGCCATGCCTGGCACGCTTTTGCGATCTGCTCGCCAAGGGTGGGGACGTTGCCTTCGGCGTGGTTAACCACGGTTAAGGAATTGGTCGTGGTGATGGTAAGGAAGTGGGTGCTGTCGTCGGGCATCGTATAGTTCGCCTAAAGTGGGTTAGGCGAACTATAAAGCATGGCGGGGCCGGGCGCAAGAAAAAGTGAATAGATTGGCCAAGGCGCGATGAACTGCACATACTGACAAATTGTGCCAACTCTTTTAAGTTGACACTTCCCGTGGAATTGTGGCAGGGTTAGAGAACAAACCCAAACAATGATGATATGTCATGACCGACGTTCGTGTACGCAATCTTGATGATGATGTCGTTGCTCAGTTAAAAGACCGAGCACGAATGAATGGGCGAAGCCTGGAAAACGAAGTACGGGAAGCGCTCACCGAGTTGGCGATGCGGCCAAAGCGGGAGCTTGCCGAACGAGCCGCTCGCCTGCGGGCGGAAATCAAAGCGGAGTCAGGTGTCTTGACGAACTCGGCAGCGTTCATCCGGGAAGAACGGGATCGTCGCGGATGATCGTGGTCGATGCCAGCGTGGCCGTGAAGTGGTTCATCCCCGAAGCTGGTGAAGAGGCCGCTGCGAAACTCCTTGGTGGCAAGAAGCGTCTGATCGCGCCGGCTCTTATTCGTCTGGAAGTCACCGGGGCAATCATCCGGCGATACCGGGAAGGTCACTTGTCGGAGAAGAAGGCGCGTGAGGGCACGCAAGCCTGGGAAGCGATGCTGGAGCATCGCGTGGTCCGCCTGGTCCCTGACGCCCAACTGTTCGACAAGGCAGTACAAATGGCGTTTCTGGCGAAGCACACCCTGGCTGATTGCTTGTACCTGGCAGTGGCCAACGAATTCGGCGCACCGGTCATTACCGCCGATAAGCCGATGCGGGACCGGGGCACTCGTGCCTATAAGAACATCACGTTTCTCGGCGGGGCCGAGAAGCATTGAGGGATTTGAGCGCGATGGAGTGATAGTCGCTTCCCGCACAGGGCACGCGGCATTTCATGCCGACAGCGTTCCCGGCTGTCTATGCAGGAAGTCGGCGGGCGTAACGAAAGTGCTTGCGCAACATGGCCAATCGCGCTATTCTGGTCAAAACAGCCGGAGCAGCTATGAGACAAGTCAACTCAACAGATTTCAAGAACCATTTTGGAGAATTCCTTGATCTTGCCAGGGATGAGCCGGTGGCCGTCAACAAGTCAGGGAAGCCAGTCGCAGTGCTCGTGTCCACAGAAGAATTTGAATATCTACAGCGACTGGAAGACCTCTACTGGATTGCTCGCGCAAGGGCTGCGGAAGCCAAGGGTGAATGGTTGAGCCACGACGACGCTGTCAAATTCCTGCTCGAACCGCTCTCCCGGACAGAATGAAGAAGCTCGCCGTCCATAAATCGGCGATAAAGGATCTGCGCGATTTTCAGCCAAAGGAATACCGCCAGGTTGTAAGCGCAATGTTTGATTTGCTTGCTAACTCCGAGCCTCATAATTCCAAGCATCTTGAAGGGTGTGAATATCGAAGGCTTGCCGTGGGTGAGTTCCGAGTGGTCTACCGGGTGGACGACGAATGCGTGTACATCGTCGCCTGCGGTCGGCGAAACGATGGGGCAGTCTACGAGTTCTTGGGCCGGAAGTTGTGATGCTCGCCTCTTCCAGGAAGCGCAGCAGCGTCTTTCTGCCCGTACATCCGGGTCAGATCGTGAAACATGATTGCATCGAGGCGCTCGGACTGACTGTAACCGAGGCGGCTGCGGCTCTGGGCGTCACACGTCCCACGTTGTCGAGAGTCATTAACGGTCGCTCCGCGATCTCGCCGGAGATGGCCATACGCCTTTCTAAGGCATTTGGCAGTCGGCCCGAGACGTGGCTGCGGATGCAACTCGCCTTCGACCTGGCACAGGCCGTGAAACAAACGGCCAGCATCAAGGTGCGGTCACTGCGACGACGAGCCGACCCCGGTCCCGACATCCGTCGGTAGTCTCGATGAATCCCCCTTACGCGAAACGCGAACAGCGTTTTTTGGCGAAAGGGGGGCGAAAGCCCAAATTGCAAAGGGGGGAGTTCCGTCAAGGACGGGAGGTGTTGGGGGGTCTCACTGGCTGCACAAGCGAGGCTTTGGGAGCGCGGAAGCTAGGGGGGAACCGCACCGCCCGCCGAAGGACATCCTTTACGGAACGGGGGATTCTCCACCTGTTTTCCGCACCAGGGGGCCGGAGGGGCTTTAAGCGTCCGAAGGACCGAAGCGATAGCGAAGCCCGCAGGCACCCGGTCGCCTGGATGGCGGAGGTGCCCAAGGTAACCGAGAGATGGACTTTCTGAAAAAACAGCATTGAAGCTAACCCATTTGATCGCATCCTCGTCGCGGCTGTGCGCGAACTACATCGGGAACGTGAAGGCGTACACGCAGCGTGAGAAAACCAAGAACAGGTTTGCAGCGTCTTCGTCAGCCGTAACTACTTGCGGCAAAAGGGCGTAGCCCTCGCAAGCCTGCCAGTCCCGCTTTCTTCCCATTTCGCAGAGGAGGGGCCATCGGAATCCTTGAAGTGAAAGGAGCAAACCGATGGCACTCCAAATCATTCAAGCCAAGGTTCAAGCGGTGTGGTTGGCACGCAAGGTCCAGGTGACGCCCAGGCGGGGACCGGACAAGGACGAGGACATCGAGAAGGTGCGGCGGTTCAGGGTAGTGCTCGGCACATACATCGAATTCGACGATGGCTGGACCGTCCTTGGTCCAGATAGCCGGGTCCACAAAGGCAAAGGCACGGTTGTCCGCTTCAACTACAAGCACGGCACCTGGTCGGTGCAGCGTCCGCAGCGCTGCGAGACAAACCGGGTGGGCTATGTGTTCACGCCGCAAGGCGATCCCTGCTGGCTGAAGGGCGAACGGGAGTCAGGGTTCACGCCTCGGGAGTTCGAGCGGGATTTCAGCCCGGCCTTTGTGAAGCTGTGCCGGACTGGTCATGCGCTGGCCGAAGGGAACGCGGCGGCAGCCTGACCAACCCGGCTGAAAAAACTGCAACTGGTTGTTAGTTGATTTTTTTCGACCGTCCAATTTAGCGGGAGCACAAGAGGCGTTCAGCGTGATACGCAGAAGCACATCCCGCTGATGGAGGCTCCGTCCTAGCCCTCCATACCGGCATCGGTTCCGCCGCCGTTTTTCCATCGTTTGTTGGCTTTATCTGAAAAACGCCGCGTGAGGCGTCCGCGTCCGAGGTGCGCGCCCCGAACGTTGAGGGGTGCGGCTAAACGAGTTCGTTCAACCGAAAGGAGACCGCAATGGCGACGCAACAGTTGAAGAAAGTGCTTGTTGCTCAGTGCGACTATCCGTCTCAGCCCCGGTCCCGTCTGGATCAGGATTACTGCCGTTCGCTGGGCCAGAACATGCTGGCGCACGGTCAGCAGGTTCCGGTCATTGGCTATTCCAGCGGGAACCGCTTCGCTTTGTGCGACGGCGGTTGCCGCCTCGAAGGTGCCCGCCTGGTGGGGATCGCGGAACTGCTCGCGCTTGATCTCGGCAAGGAACCGACCCGTCTGGAATTGCTTCTCGCACAAGCTTCCATCGACCTGCACCGGCAGCATCTTCCACCTATCGACCGGGCGCGATTGTTTCAGTCGCTCTGCCAAGAACAGGGTTGTACAGCGCGTCACCTGGCCGGAGTGCTTCACATCAGCGAGGGGCAGATCAGTCGTTCGATGGCGCTGTTGCAACTGCCGGAGGAAATGCAGAAGCAGGTCAACGACGGGACCCTCGACGCAGGGCGCGGATACATCCTGAGCCAGGAGTCGGACCCCGAACGGCAACGGGAACTGGCGATTCAGGCCGTGTCAGTTTCCCGAGAGGAGCTTGCCCGGCAAGTTCGCAAGCAGAAGCGAGATTCGACTCCCCAGGTTCGCGTGAAACGCATCGCCTGCCCACTTCCGTCTGGTGTGGGCATCGTGGTCTCCGGCGAAGAGCTTTCACTCGACGACCTCATCGAGGCGCTCGGCGTTGCACAGAAAGAGGCCAAAAAGGCGCGAGAGGACGGGCTGGACGCCAAGACATTCAGCGCGGTGATGCAGAAAAAATCGAAGATTGGCAATTAGAGGCATTCCAGACAGGAGAAGACTTCCATGACACTCACTGAAGACCAGGTGTATGGGTTGATATGCGTCGGGGCGGCGATGGCTGCTTCCTATGGCATCCGGCGATTCAAGGCGGCACGGGCCGGCCTACGCTTCGCAAAAGACCCGCTCGATTCCGAGTTGCTTCGCTGGAGCGAGAGTGACCCCTTCACCGTCCGGGACTTATTGAACGGGGGTGTCTGTGTCTTCGGCCGAACCGGCTCCGGCAAAACCTCGTCCAGCGGCAAGGCACTGGCAAACGCCATCGTCCGTCACGGCAACAGCGGCGGCCTGATCCTGGCGGCGAAACCGGAAGACCGCGCGATGTGGGAAGGCATTTTCAAGGCGGCTGGTCGCAGCGACGACCTGTTGGTGTTCTCACCAGAGCATTCGCTTCGCTTCAACTTTCTGAATTGGGAACTGACCACCGGCGGCGGTCATACGCGCAACATCACCAAGTGCATCACCGTGATTGGCGAGACCCTGCGTTCCAGCGACACGGCTGGCGGCGAGAACGCCGACTTTTGGCAGCGGGAAAATGAACGGTTAATTCACAACGCCGTGGAAATCGTGAAGCTGGCGACCGGCAAAGTGGGTGCTCCGGAACTGCACACATTCATCACGACGGCTGCCATGAGCAGTTCGGACATTGGCACGGAAGAGTGGCAAGCCAAGTTCCATAATCGGTGCCTAAAGGCGGCATACGAGCGAGAAAAGACGCCAACCGAGCAGCATGACTTTGACATGGCTCGTGACTATTTTTTGTCCGAGTGGCCCAGCATGGCGGACAAAACACGCTCTTCGATCATGACGGGCGTCATGGGCATCCTCCACGTCTTCAATACCGGTGTCGTCCGCGACCTGGTTTCGACGACGACGAACGTCTCTCCCGCAGACATGTTTCGGGGTCGCTTTATCCTCGTGGACATGGCCCCGGCGGAGTGGGGCGACATCGGCAACTTCATCGCAGCCGCGATGAAGTATGCGACCCAAAAGGCGGTCCTTCGCCGCCATGCGACTGCAAACTCTAACCCGGTTTGCATCTGGTGCGACGAAGCCCAGCAGTTTGTGAATAGTCACGACGCTCATTACCTCGCTCAATGTCGCAGTCACATGGGCGCGATGATTTTCCTGACGCAGTCGCTGGCCAGTTATTACGGCACGCTCAAGGGCGAGACGGGCAAGCACCAAGCCGATGCACTGCTCACCAACTTCCATCACAAGGTCTTCCATGCCCTGGGTGATGTGCAGACGGCGGAGTGGGCGAGTGGCCTGATTGGCAAGGAGCTTCGCACCTTCATCGGCGGCTCAACGGCCCCACAGGGAAGCATGTACGACGAGTTGTGCGGACAAAGCAAGTTCACCGGCTCGTTCTCGCAGCAATACGAGAAAGTTCTCCAGGACAACGTGTTCATGAAACTGCGCACCGGCGGCAAGGCTAACGGCCTGCTCTGCGATTGCATCGTCGTCCGCAGCGGTGAGCCATTCAGCACCGGGCAGAACTGGCAGTTTGTGACGTTTTCGCAGAAATGAGGGACGGTTTTGCTGGCCGACTTGAAACTCCTGCGGCAGCGCAACCTCGGCTCTTCAGACGCCCCCTTACCGAGACGAACGTAACGTGCAACGAGACAGAGATTTGCAGCGCAAACGAGGCTCAGGACCACTGCAAAACAGGGCCTTTTCTCTGAAGGAAACACCTAAGTGGGAACTGAGTCGAGACACCAACGCAAACCGGCCCTCGGGGCCAGAAGGAGGACGACATGGACCGGCGGCAAATCAACCAGACCGCCTTTCTGACGGCCTGCGAGTTGGCGGGCAAGTTCGACAACGGCCTCGGTGAGAAAGAACTGAGGCAACGCTTCGAGGAATGTTTCGAGACGTGCAGGCGCGGTCTTGAGGCCGACTGCCTGCGAGCAGACGAGTTGCAACACAACCTTCGCCCATTGGAGGAACAAAATCATGTTCGATCAAAGGCAGTCTGAGCAGCGCGACAGCAGGCAGGACGGGGTCAACTTTCTGATGTGGTGGCTGCGAGCGTTGGCGGCCATCGGGTGGCCGTTCACCCGCAAGGACAACGGCCACGAATGCCCCGGCTCCTGTGCCCTGGGCACCATCCTGATGCTGGTCGTCCTGGCAGTCTCGACGAATTCCTTCGCGGCTTGGCTCGTGTTATGGCTCTGGATACTCGGCATCCTCCGCCTGAAAGCCAAGCTGATCCAGAACCGGAAGAAAGGCATCTTCTTCCACCGGTATTGGGATGGCACTCCCTGGCTTGCGCAGAAACTCTTTCCGCGCATCCGGGACATAAGCAACCTGAAGGCCGCCGAGGGCTTCCTGGTGATGAGCATCGGCGCCATGCTGACCTACGCCGATCCGGCGCTCGGCGGACTGGTGGCTACTTCGGGCATCGCGAGCATAAGCATGGAATGTTTCGCGGTTCAGGCTCGCAAGAACCGTGTCGGTCGCATGCGAGAGGCCAACATGGAAATGCAGCAACTTATCGACGATTACGAGAACCGCTTTTAACGAGGAGATGAACCATGTCTGACAAACCGAAAATCGGTGCAGGACATTTGCACGCGATGGGTCGAGCGGGCCTTAAAGAGCTTTCGCAAGCTCTGGTGGCCTTGCCCGACAGCAACATCCGTCCGGTAGAGGAACCTGGCCTCTACGGCAACCTGACGCCACAAGAAGTGGTCCAAGGCAAGAGTGAGTACGACAAGATGCTCTCGGGGTTTTCGGCACGGGGCCAGAAAGCTCAAGAGCACGAGCAAGAGAAGGGAGGTTTGGAGCGATGATCGTCGCTGACATTCAGTCCACCATTGGTCTGCTGGTGGCAGTCCTGATGTTCTTCCTCGCTATCGCGGGGTTGGGAATCGGACTGATCGCAAGGCTCGTCTTCCGGAGTGTCCGGGACGGCTACAGGAAAGAGGGCGGTGCCAATGGCATGGCCCGAAAGATCGCAACGAAGGGTGCCGCTGAGTTGCTCAAGCGGGTCATCCTGAAGAAACGGTAGTTACCAGGCAATCGACGCCTACGCGGCACATCGCCGCGAGGCAAAGGACCGAGAACTGGAGCGATAAAGCTCCATCACCACGAAAGGGATTTAGTCATGCTCAAGCAACTGATCGAGTACGAATGCCCCACCTGCAACGCCGAGTACGGGGCATATCCCGAAAAAGCGGGAACCAGCCACAACTGTGGCTTCTGCAAAACCAACTTCCTGATTCCCGTCGGGCTTCGCCCAAGGGAAGTGTCGGTGGGTGGTTCGGCATTCATCGCGGAAGTCTCCCCGCAGGAAGCGGCGGCGGTTCGCAACACTGTTCCCGTCAGGATGACACTCCCGAACGGACTCGGAGGTTTGGCAGTACCGGTCTCGCCGGAAACGGCCAACTCGATGGCTCAGACGTTCCTCGGCGCGCTCCTGGTCGCCATCGGCGTGGCACTCGCCGCCATGATCGGGATCAGGAAGCGTTCGTGACAATCAACCGGGCGGCGGGGGCATTTCCCCGCCCCCATTACTCGGAGGGTACTGCAATGTTGGATTTGCTTTTCATGCTTCTGATCGTCGGTGGTCTGGTCGTGGTCGGATGGGGCATCTGCATGGCGCTTGGCCAGATTGCCACGCACATGCGGGGCAACCCCGAGGCGGTCAAGGCCATCATCGAGCATGTGTTCATGCCGCTGTTCGGTGACAAGAAGGTGCCAGACCGGAAGTCGCCGCCCGGTACGGCGCTGGTCAAGAGTGATCCGTCGGAGGAACTGACGGCCAGGGACCGTCTGGCGAACTCGAAGTGATGGCAATGATTGTCAACTCGACGTGCTTCATTGACGCGGGCGGGGACGAACTCCCCGCCCGCGTTTGTCAGGAGATACGAGCAATGACCAACCTGGAAGAACGGCTGGAGAAAATCGAGTCCATGCTCGCCGTGCTGGTCGAACGCCAGCAGGCCCGCGAATGGTACTCGGTCGAGGAATTCGCTCGGTTGGTTGGCCGCTCCGATTTCACTTGCCGTGAATGGTGCAGGCACAGACGCATCAACGCAGAGAAGAAACACAGTGGCCGGGGCGCGTATGCCGCCTGGGTCATTTCGCACGCGGAGTTTGAGCGATTTCAGCGCGAGGGACTTCGGCCTCTCGCAAGAGGGTAATCAGGGTTGGAGCAAGTAGAGGGCGGTGACGGTCATCGCAGGTGTAGCCATGAACGACAACCACAACAACGAAAGGAAGCCGAAGGCACGCGGGCAAACTGGCCCGTCAGCGCCGAAGCGCCGCCAGCGGTTGCCGGTTCGTGCAAACCTCCGACTCGATGACTCGCTTGCCGCAAATGAGCACCATCCACTGGGGCAGTCGGCACCAGAAATTCGAGGCGCGAGCCGGGTTCGCTTGATCGCTGCAATCCTCGCCCGCATGGCTCAAACCGCCGTGAGGCGGCTGGACTGATCCGGTACAATAGAAGGAAGGCATTTTCAGGCGGTTGAGGTCAGCAGCAACGGACGACTCCCGGAAAGCACGGTGACGAAATGCGAAAGCCCGAGAAGAAAAAGGAAGACAAGCCCCTGCGGATCGCCGGATACGTCCGCGTCTCATCGCAGCGTCAGGCGACCGAGGGCGATAGCCTCGTCGCACAGGAGCATGAGATCGAGCAGGAGGTCGAGTTCCGCAAACGCCGCGAGAACTTGCAGGTCGCTTCGCTCGAATTTTACATTGATGCCGGCAAGAGCGCGAAGGACCAGAACCGCCCGCAACTCCAGCGGCTCAAGCGTGACATTGCCGCCGGCAAAATCGATCTCGTCATCTGCTTCAAGCTCGACCGCATCACGCGAAGCCTGAAAGACTTCGTTGACCTGTGGGCACTCTTCGCCGAACACGATGTCAACGTCAGCAGCCTGCGGGAGAAGTTCGACACGTCGATGCCGACCGGCGAGGCGATGGTGCAACTCATCATGGTCTTCGCCCAGCTTGAACGAAAGATGACCGCCGAGCGTACCTTCTCGATCATGCGGGACCGGGCCGACCGTGGCCTGTGGAACGGCGGCCATGTCCTTGGCTATCGCTCGATGAAGGATGATCCGGGCAAACTGGAAATCGACCCGGAAGGGGCGGCCATCGTCCGCCGCATGTTCGACCTGTTCGAGGAACTCGGTTCGGCTGGTGCCGTCACGCGCCGACTGAACGAACTCGGCATTCGCCTTCCCACCTACCGTACCCGTGCCGACAAGCTCCGGGGCGGCAACCTCTTCACCAAACAGAAAGTGATCGGCATCCTCCGCAACTCCATCTATCTCGGTCATATTCATTGGGGCGAGTCGGTGAAGGAGAACTGCCACGAGGCGATCATCACCAGCCAGCAATTCGACCGAGTGCAACTCCAGATCGGCAAAATGCTCGTGCGGCGGATGAACCTCAAAAAGCCGAAGGGCCGGGTTTACCTGCTTTCGGGCTTGCTGCGGTGCCAGTGCGGAGCGCACATGGTCGGGGCATCGGCCCACGGCCGGACGGACAAGAACTACTACTACGTCTGCACCCGCCAGCAGCACGAGGGCGGCAAATACTCCTGCCAGTCCTCCCGCATTCCGGCGGAAGCTCTGGAAAACGCCCTCATCGGGCGGATTTCCGAGATCGGCCGGATGGTCGAGGCGAGGGACCGCATCGTTCAGGAAGCTCTATCCTGCCTCGGCGGTGAGGCAGTCCGGCTCCGGGAAGAAGAAGACCTTGCCCGCCGTCGTCTCGCTCAGGTCCGTGCTGACATCGGTCGGCTGGTGGAAGTGCTGAAGAACCTTGGGGCGAGGGGGCTTGCCAGCGTCCAGTCGGAACTGGAACGGCTGGAAGACGAAGAGGGACAGATGAAGAAGAGCCTCACCGAGATCGCCAAGCGGCAGGCTCCCGTCGAGCGGGTCAGCGACGACGCCCGGGCCTTCCTGGAGACTTGGCAGGACATCGGCGAGTTGCTGGGGTCGGCCACGCCGGAAGAGCGGATGCAAATCCTCCAGCACTACATCGAAGTGGTCGAACTCGGCCTGATCGACCCGGAGACGCGAACGGGTTCCTATGCCATGCGGCTGTTCCCGGAAGTGCGGCCAGACCGGGGCTTCGATTTCGGCGGCGACCACGGGCCAGACGACTCAAATCCAGGCCCGGAAACGACAAACGGAGCCATCCCCGCAAGCGAGAACGGCTCCGCATGTGTTAACCCAGGACAGTTTGGTTCGCATAACCGTCCAGAAAGCTCCTCCGGTAGGATTCGAACCTACGACCCGCCGGTTAACAGCCGGCTGCTCTACCGCTGAGCTACAGAGGAATGTCCCGCGACACCCGATTTATAGGCGAGAACTGGCCCGGCAGCAAGGGGAGTCATTCAATAGCCCATCCACCCCACCCCGGAGCGATACGGCCATGCGATTGGCGACCATCCAGACCAACCACGGACCTCGGGCGGCGCTCGCCGTCGGCGAACAGTTCGTCGACATCCAGGCGTCCGATCCGGGACTGCCGGCGTGCGTGAAGAACATTCTGGCGGCGTCGGCGGCGACGCGGCAAGCGGTCGCGAACCTCGCGACGAATCCGCAGGCCGTGAAGTACGCTTCGAACGCCGTGGCGATCCTGCCTCCGGTGCCGAAGCCGAGCAAGATCGTCTGCGTCGGCCTGAACTACCGCGACCACGCGATCGAGGGCGGCAAGGCGATCCCGACGGAGCCGGTGATCTTCGCGAAGTTCCCGAACACGATCATCGCGCACGGCCAGCCGATCAAGCTGCCGAAGGTGGCGGAGAAGGTCGACTACGAGGCGGAGCTGGTCATCGTCATCGGGAAGAAGGCCAAGAACGTGCCGAACGACGCCTCGGCGTTCCAGTACGTCGGCGGCTACACCTGCGGACACGACGTCTCCGCGCGCGACTGGCAGTTCCGCGGCGAAGAGAAGCAGTGGACCATCGGCAAGACGTTCGACACCTTCGCGCCGATCGGGCCGTGGATCGTGACCGCGGACGAGAAGTTCGATCCGCACAACGCGAAGATCCAGTTGCGCCTCAACGGTCAGACGATGCAGAACTCGAGCACGAAGGAATTCATCTTCCAGGTGCCGGCGATGCTGGCGTTCATCACGCAGGTCATCACGCTGGAACCGGGGGATTTGATCTTCACGGGCACGCCGCCGGGCGTGGGGATCGCGCGGAAGCCGCCGGTGCTGCTGAAGGCGGGCGACGTGTGCGAAGTGGAGATCGACGGGATCGGCGTCTTGAAGAACCCGGTCGTCGCGGACGCGTGACCGGCTTTGGTACTCGGCGGTCGGGCCGCGGACGCCTCGCGACCCGGCCGTCGATGGATGAGCATCATATTTGTTGGTGGAACATTTGTCGACACTGTTGGCCGTCTTCAGTCCGAAGGACTGGGAGTGCTTAGCCCAGGGCGAGCCGTTTCGGCGACGCCCTGGGACACAATCGACAGCGCAGGCAGTCCGAAGGACTGCGAGAGATTCTCGGCCGAGAAGCGTCTTGTCTCAGCCCTTCGGGCTGTGTGTATTTACCTTCGTCACCCAGTGCGTCGTCGCAAAGCCTCCTCGCCCTGGGCTAAGCACTCCCAGTCCTTCGGACTGAAGACACGCGAACTGAACAAAAAAAATGCCATCAACTATCGTGACGCACACTCGCCGCCAACTCGTCGCGGGGTGCATTTCTCTCGCGTTCCGCCGTTCCCGCGATTAGCATTGATCCAATCCCCCCTTCGGTCGATCCCGTTCCATCAAGGAGTGGGAAATGCACACCGCGGCCGCCTCGGAACCCCACCGCCCGTTCGACGCCGCCCGATTGGAGTTGGCGCGATCGGCGCCCGATTTGCCCCTCGAACAGTTGTTGCGACGCGCCTGCGAGGTCGCCTCGCGGACGCTCGACGTCGATCGCGTCGGCATCTGGTTCTTCAACGCGCATCGCACGGCGCTGCGCTGCGCGAATCTGTACGAGCGGGCGTCGGGCGAGCACTCCGCGGGCGTGACGTTGCAGGTCGCGGATTTCCCGGCGTATTTCGCGGCGATCGAGCGACGGCGGTCGATCCCCGTGGAAGTCGCGACGGAGGACCCGCAGACGAACCAGCTCGCGGAACGCTACCTGAAGCCCCTGGGCATCACGTCGCTGCTCGATGCGCCGATCTACCGCGACGGGCGCGTCGTCGGCGTGGTCTGCCACGAGCAGACCGGCGCGGCGCGCGACTGGTCGACGGAGGAGCGGGACTTCGCCTCGTCGATCGCCGATTTCGTGACGTTGAAGCTGAAGTCCGCGGACCTCTCCGACGCGCGGCGGGTGCTGCGTCAGACAGACGACGTGCTGTTCTCGCTCGAGCGCGCGGAGTCGATGGCGCGGATCGTGACGGAGGCGGCGCACGATTTCAAGAACATCCTCACGGTGGTGGCGGGCTTCGCGAACGAATTGGTGCAGAGCGACGACTTGGGCGGGTCATCGCGCGAGATGGCCGGGCACATCCTGAAGGCGGGCGAGCGCGGGGCGGAACTGGTGCGGCAGATGACGGCGTACGGGCACCCCGAGGCGGACGCGCCGGAGGCGGTGTCGCTGGGCGAATCGGTGGGCCGGATGCTGCCGCTGTTGCGGACCGCGGCGGGGTCGCCGCGGCGGTTGACGGTCGAGGTCGACGCCGATTCCGGGCGCGTGTTCGTGGACCCGTCGCAGTTGGAGCGCGTGGTGTACAACCTGGTGACGAACGCGCGGGACGCGATGCCGGAGGGCGGCCCCGTGGTCGTGCGCGTGGCGACCGATGCGGCGCGGTGCTTCGCGACGCTGACGGTGATCGACACCGGCTGCGGGATGGACGAGGCGACGCGGGCCAAGGTCTTCGAGCCGTTCTTCACCACGAAGCCGCGCGGGCAGGGCACGGGCCTGGGGCTGGCGATCGTGCAGCGGATCGTGGATCGCGCCGGCGGGTTCATCGAGCTGGAGAGCGCGCCGGGGCGCGGGACGACGGTCCGCGTGCATTTCCCTTTTGTCTCGCGGGGCTGACGGCGGGGCGGCGGCGCCCGCGTCTGCTATAGTGTCGGTCATGTCCACCGCGAAGCCCCGATCCGACGAGCCGCGCCGCGAGTACTTCGCGGCGTTGTTCCAGCATTCGACGCGCGCGATCTTCGTGCTGGACCGGTCGCGGCGCGTGCAATACGCGAACGCGGCGTGGGAGGCTCTGGCCAAATGCCCGGTGGCGGAGGCGCTTGGCCGCGCGTGCGTGCGGTCCGGGCGCGTGGAGCCGGTGTTTCGGGCGATGGCGCCGCCGGCGGAGGCACGGGACGGCGCGATCGCGCGCGTGCGGCGGCCGGCGACGGGGGCGAAGGGCGGCCCGCCGTGGTGGGACGTCACGTTCGTGCCGCTGACGATGGCGGACGGCGCCGCGGGCTTCCTCGGCGCGATCGACGTGGCGCAGCCGACGGAGCCGATCCCGGCGCGCAAGACGCCGCCGGCGGTCGGGGCGGTCCGCGCGCGGCAGGCGGCGCGGTTCTCGTTCGACCTGTACGCCGGCGAGTCGGCGGACGCGCGGCACTTTCAAACCCGGATGCGGTTGGCGGCGCGGTCGACGGAGCCGGTTTGGATCGTCGGCGAACCGGGCAGCGGCCGGGAGACGCTCGCGCGCGTCGTCCATCACCATTCGCCGGGCCGCGAGAAGGCGTTCGTCGCGTGCGAATGTCGGGGCGTGCAGCCGTATTTGCTGGACGGCCTTTTGTTCGGGATCGCCGGCATCGCGACGGCGGGGCAGGTCGGCACGCTGTTCCTGAAGCATCCGGCCGCGCTGCCGCGCGACGCCCAGCAGCGCATTCTCGACTGGCTGCGCATCGCGCCGCATCCGCCGCGCCTCGTCTGCGCGGCGGCCGAGTCGGCGTCGGCCGGCGTGCGAGCCGGCGCATTGTTGGAGGAATTCCAGGCGGAGCAATCCACGATCGAATTGACGCTGCCCCCGCTGCGCGAGCGGTGGGACGAGTTGCCGCGCATTGTGGATCGCATGGGGTTCGCGCTGGCCGCGGACACGCCGGCGATCCTCGCGGCGCACGATTGGCCCGGCCACCTGCGGGAACTGCACGAGACGCTCGCCGAGGCGGCGCTCCGCGCCGGGGATGACCAGATCGCGGCGGAGCACCTGCCCCGCTACCTGCGGGAGCGCGCCCGGCTCGGGGCGCCGGCGCCCCCCGCCGGGCGAACGATGCCGCTCGACGAACTGCTCGAAGCGATCGAACGCCGAGCGATCGAGTCGGCGCTGCGGAAATGCGACGGGAACCAAACGGACGCGGCGGCCCGCCTCGGCATCTTCCGCACGAGGCTCGGCCGCCGCATCGAGGCCTTGAAGATCAAGACCTGAATCACTTCTTCGCCCGCACGTCGTAGCGGTGGAGCAGGTCGCCGTTGCGGATGTAGTACTGGCCGTCGCTCACGACCGGGTGCGCCCAAAGTTGGCCGTTCTTCTTCGCGAGGTTGATCTCGCCGACCTCCTTGTATTCCTTCGGCGACGCCTCGGCGAGGACGGCCACGCCGTTCTGGTAGTGCATGTAGAGGCGATTGTCGGCGTAGGAGATCGCGACCGAGCCGCTGCCGGCGCCGCCCTTGGAGCGCTTCCAGAGCACCTTTCCGGTTTTTACTTCGGCGCAGAACGGCTGGCCGGAATCGTCCGTGTCGCCGTAGACGTGGTCGCCGACAAGGACGACGCCGCCGTGCTTGTTGGTGAGTTCGCGCTTGAAGTAGACCTCCTGTGCGGAGACCGACTTGCCGGAGGCCTTGAGCTTCATGAGCGAAGCACCGCGGCCGTAACCGATGCTGCTGAAGATCTGGTCGCCGAGGACGATCGGCGTGGGAACGTTCGCGGTGTTGTCGCCGAGCTTCTCGTGTGTCCAGAGCACCTTGCCGTCGGTGCTGACGCCGACGAGGCCGCCGTTGAAGAGCTGGACGTAGTGCTTCACGGTGCCGACCTTCGAGATCACGATGGACGAATAGCCTGCCTCGCTCTTGCGCGTCTTGATCGGGCACTTCCAGACCGTCTCGCCGGTCTTCTTGTGAAGGGCGAGCATGGTGGCATCGCGGCCGCCGGGGGTGACGATGAGGTTGTCGCCGTCGACGAGTGGGGATTCGCAGTAGTTCCAACCGCCCTTCTCGCCGCCGAATTCGGAGAGGAGGTTGTGCTTCCAGACCTCCTTGCCGTCCTTGTCGACGCAGACGAGGTCGCCTTGCTGGCCGAGCGCGAAGATCAGGTCGCCGTCGACGGTGGGCGTGCAGCCGAGGCTGCCGCCGGTGGCGCCGACGGGCGCGGTCCAAAGCACATCGCCTTTCTCGCGGTCGAGTGCGATGAGGTGCGATTTGTTCCCTTTGTCGCCGAGGGTGTAGATGCGGTCGCCGGCGACGCTGACGGTGGAATAGCCGCCACCGAGGCCCTTGGCGGTCCAGACGAGGGGCGGACCGTCGGCGGGCCAGCTTTGGAGCAGTCCTTTTTCCTTCGAGACGCCGTCGCGGTTCGGGCCGCGGAATTGCGGCCAGTCGGCGGCGAGCAGCACCGGCAGCAGGCCGGCGAACAGGCAGATTCGACGCATGGAGAGTCTCCGGAAAGCGATACCCCCGATCATACGGGAACAGCATCCGGCCCGCACGCGCAATCCGGGCGTCAATCGAGGTGGAGGAATTCGTTGGCGTTGAGGAGCGCCCGGGCGAGCGCGGGGAGTCGGTGGTCGCGGACGAGTTGGTCGGCCGCGGCGCGTTCGGTCGCCGTTGGATCGCGCTGGAACGCGAGGCGGAAGATGCGGCGCGTCGGGTCGGCGTCACCCGCGGCCCGCTTGGCGAGATGGCCGGCCTGTTGCACGAGGAACGGACCGTTCAGCAGGTTCAGAGATTGCAGGGGCGTCGTGGAACTGGTCCGCTTCGGAGCGATCTGGCCGCCGTCGGGGCAATCGAAGACGCCGAAAGTGCCGTCGAGCTGCATGCGGGGCTTCGACCAGTAGACCATGCGGCGGAAGTCCGGTGGGCCGAACGATTGCTTGGCGATGTACACCTTCACGTAGTTGCCGTTCGGCTCGAAGAGATCGAACCCCGGCCCACCCGGCGCGAGGTCGAGCGTGCCTGCAGCGGCGAGGATCGCGTCGCGCACGGCTTCGGCTTCGAGGCGCCGCGGCGGATACCGCCACAGCAGCCGTGTCTGGGCGTCCTTCGCGCGACCCGCGTCCGTGGCGCGGGACGACTGGCGATAGGTCTTCGAGAGCACGATCGTGCGGTGGATGCGCTTCTGGGACCAACTGCCGTCGACGAATTCGCGGGCCAGCCAGTCGAGCAATTCGGGATGGCTCGGCCGTCCGCCGTTGCGGCCGAAGTCGCCGGGCGTGTCGACGAGGCCGGCGCCGAAGTGCCCTTGCCAGAGGCGATTGACCAGCACGCGCGCTGTCAGGGGATTGCGCGGATCGACGATCCAGTCCGCGAGCGCCGCGCGTCGCTCGGCATCGGTCGCGGTCGGAGGAATCGCGAGCTTCGGTTCGATCGACTCGAGCGCGCCGGGGCCGACCGTTTCGCGCGGCGCCATCGGATCGCCGCGGTGCAGTCGGAACGTCGGGTCGGGCGTGCCGAAGATTCCGGCGTAGACGCGATTGGCGCGCGAGAGTTCGGTCATTGTCGATTTCAGTTGCGCGATTCGCGCCATGGCCATGCGCCAGGTTCGCTTCTCGAGCGCCGCCAGGCCGGGAGGCATTGCCGGCGCGTCCTTCGTCGCATCCAGCCGGTCGTCCGACGACGCGACGACGGTCCAGTCGCGGCCGTCGAGCGAGACGTCGATCCGGTAGCGCGTCGGCAGGCGATCCGCGAATTGTCCCTCGCGATCGCGTCCCCAGACGACGCGATCGATCGCGATGGGTTTCGCGAAGGCGATCTCGACGCGCCCGCGGCCGACGGCGCTCGCGATCCAACTCTTCGAGTTGCCATATTGGCCGTCGATCACATGTTCGAGTCGGTGCTTGTCGGAGGGCGGGTAATCGCCGGCGGAGCGGACGGTGGCGCCGCTCGACGCGAGGGCGACGTTGCGCGGCGACGGTTCGGCCGTCCACGCTTCCATTTCATCCAGGCACGGCTCCGCCTGATTGGTGGCGAACACGACGAATCGCAGGAACTTCGCCGTCACCGGGGAGAACCGTTCGAGGTTCCGGCGCGGATTCACCGGCGCCCGCCGCGCCGAGGTCGCCGCGGGATCGGCGAGCGGTTCGAGCGATTCGAGCTGCGATTGCAGCAAGGTCGACTGACGGCGCAGCTCGTCGATCCGGCGGGCGTTCGCTTCGGATTCCGGCGTGCGCCAGTCGCGCTCGCCGTGGCGGACGCCGGCGAACACCGCCTTGAGGCGATAATAATCGGCTTGCGAGATTGGATCGAACTTGTGCGCGTGGCAGCGGGCGCAACCGACCGTGAGGCCGAGGAAGGTCGAGCCGACGGTGCCGACGATGTCGTGCAGTTCGTCGGCGCGCTGCTGCGCGGTCAGCACGGGATCGGGGCTTTTCACCGCGTCCATCGGCCCCGCGACGAGGAAGCCGGTGGCCGGGTCGTCGCCCGACCGGTCGCCGACGAGTTGCGCCCGCACGAAGCGATCGTAGGGCAGGTCGGCGTTCAGGCTCGCGATCACCCAGTCGCGGTAGGGCCAGGCGTTCGGCCGCGGTTGGTTGGTCTCGAAGCCGTGGCTCTCCGCGAAGCGCACGGCGTCGAGCCAGGGCCGCGCCCAGCGTTCGCCGAAGTGCGGTGAGGCGAGGTAGGCGTCCACGCGGCGCTCGTAGGCGTCGGGCGCGCGGTCGTTCGCGAACGCTTCGACCTCCTCGAACGTCGGCGGCAGACCGAGCAGGTCGAACTTCAACCGCCGGAGCAGCGTGCGGCGATCCGCCTCATGTGACCGCGACAGCCCGGCGGCCGCGAGCTTCGCGTCGACGAACGCGTCGATCGACTTCGGCCCCGGCCCCTTCGACGGCACGGGGCGCAGCGACCACCAACGTTCGGCCGCCGGCTCCGTTGGAACGGTCAAGTCGCGGCCCCACGCCGCACCGGACGCGATCCACTCTTTGAGAACTTGCTTTTGGTTGGCGTTGAGCGGTTTCTTCGGCGGCATCTCGTCGGCGGTCACGCGCTTCCAGAGTGGGCTGTCGTCGGGCTTCATCGCCACGATCGCCGGGCCGGACGCGCCGCCGTCGAGCGCGGACTTCCGCGAGGTCAGGTCGAGATCGCCCTTCGCGGTCGCGGCGGAGTGGCACTTGAGGCAGGCCGAGAGGATCGGCGCCACGTCGCGCTCGAAGTCGGGCGGAGCGGCCGAGGCCGGCGCCGCGATCAGGAACAGGGGAGCGAGCCAAAGCGGATTTCGCGACATGTCGGCCCCGGAACGTCGTCTCTATGGGCGGGAGATTGGAGTTTATCAAAACCTCGCGCCGGGTCGCCGGCAATCGCGAATTGCGGAAAATCGAACGGGCCGGGAAAAAAAGGTGTTGCAAGTTCAGACAAATTGTCTTACCTTGAGGGGCATTCCACGATTGGAACGGAATTCTCCATGACCGCGCGCGACCATCCCGACGTGACGGACGCCGAACTCGGAGTGCTGCGGGCACTCTGGGACCACGGCCCGTCGACCATTCGCCAACTGACGGATCACCTGTATCCGCAGGGCGGCACGAGCCACTACGCGACGGTGCAGAAGCTGCTCGAGCGGCTGGAGACGAAAGGCTGCGTGGCGCGGAACCGGTCGTCCATGACCCACGTGTTCGCGGCCGGGATCAACCGCGAGGCGTTCGTGGGCGGTCAGGTGCGGGCCGTGGCCGAGCGGCTGTGCGGCGGTTCGATCGCGCCCGTGCTGACGCATTTGTTGAAGACCGAGACGCTCAGCGACGACGACCGCAAGGAACTGCGGAAGCTCTTGACCGGGTCGCTCCCGAAATGACGCGAGTTCGCCGGAGGCCGTGATGTCCGCCGTGCCGTTCGACGCCCTGGCCAGCAACGTGCTCGTCGCCGCCGCGCTCGCGGCGGGGGCGTTCGCGTGCGGCCGTGGGGCGCGGCGGCCGGCCCTGGCGCACGCGCTCTGGCTGCTGGTGCTGGTGAAGCTCGCGACGCCGCCGCTCTTCGCGTTGCCCGTGCGCGTGCTGCCGGCCGAACCGCCCGTCGCGATTTCCATTCCCGATCCGATGCCCGCGCTCCCGATCGCGTCGGAGATTCCCGAGATCGCGATCGCTCCCGCGCCGATCGAAACGGCGCCGTCCCCGGTGGAACCCATCTCGGAAATCGCGACGGCGCCGCCGTCGCGATTCACGATCACTTGGCGAACGGCGCTGACGACGATCTGGTTCGCCGGCGCCGCGCTCTGGCTCGGGCTGACGTTCCTGCACATTCGGCGCTTCAATCGCTATCTCCGATTCGCCGAGCCGGCGCCGGAGTCGTTCGTGCGCGAGGTCGCCGCGGTCGCGGGGCGATTGAACCTCCCCGCGCCGCGCGTGAAATTCCTGCCGGGCGAAGTGGCGCCGTTCGTCTGGTCGTTCGGCCGCACGACGCTCTATTTCCCGGAGAACCTGCGGGACCGATTGTCGCCGGAGCAGCGGGCGACGGTGATCGCGCACGAGTTGGCGCACATCTGGCGGCGCGACCACCTGGTGCGGTGGATCGAACTGCTCGCCGTCGCCGCGTTCTGGTGGCTGCCGCTGGCGTGGTTCGCGCGCCGCGAGTTGCGCCGGCTGGAAGAAGACTGTTGCGACGCCGTGGTCGTGGCGAATTTCCCGGAAGGGAAGGGGGTCTACGCGTCGGCGATCCTGGACACGATCGACTTCCTGGCCGGCTCGCGGCCGATGCCGCGCATGGCCAGCCCGATGGGCGACGCGTCGACGCTGCACCGCCGTCTGACGCGCATCCTCGACGGGGCGCCGCCGCGACTGCTCTCGCGTCCGCTGCGCGCCGGGCTGTTCGTCTTCGCGGTGCTGCTCCTCGCCACGGCGCCCCGCCTCGCCCGGGCCACGGCCGCCGCGCTCGCGGACGCCACCGAGGCCGCGAATCCGACGAGCATCGTTCGGCGGGACTCGACGATTCCCGAGGCCGTGCAATACCTGCCGACGCCGATCCGGCTCGCGCTGCCGGAGGCGAGCGGCCGGTTCGGGGCGGCCGCGCTGTCGCCCGACGGCACGCGCGTCGCCTTCGCGAACGAATCGGACGTGATCGTGTGGGATCTGGTCGAACGCCGGATCGCGTTCCGCTATCGCGGCCATGCGGCCACCGTGAACGCCGTCGTCTTCTCGCCGAACGGTCGCTTCGTCGCCTCCGCGGGCAACGACGCGGTCGTGCGCGTCTGGTCGGCGGCCGACGGTTCGGATCATCGCGTCCTGGACGGCCACACCAACTGGATTCTCTCCCTGGCGTTCTCGCCCGACGGCGCGACGCTGGCTTCCGCCGGCTACGACCGGCAAATCCGCGTCTGGAACGTCGCGAGCGGCGCGTTCGTCCGCGCGTTGGCCGGCCACGACGCCGCCGTGCGCGCGATCGCGTTCTCGCCCACGGGCCGACAGATCGTTTCCGCGGGAGGCGAAGGCCGGCTCGCGATCTGGGACGCCGAGAGTGGTCGGTTGACACGAACCATCGCGGCGTCCCGCGGCGCGATCCGCGCGATGGCAATCGACCCCGACGGCATTCGCGTCGCCCTCGGCGGCGACGACCGCACCGTGCGGCTTTGGAACCTCGCCGACGGTACGTCTTCGCCGCCGATCCCGCTCGCGGAGACCGTCACGACGCTGCGCTTCTCGCCCGGCGGGAACATACTGCTGGCGGGCATGATCGACGGCCGGATCGCGAACATCCGCACGCGCACGGCGACGGTCCGCGGATCGGTCGGCCCCGCGAAGCCGGTGCACGCCGACGCCATCGTCGCGCTGTTGCCGGCGCCGAACGGGCAATCGCTTTTGAGCCTGTCGCACGACGGCACGATCTTCGCTTGGCCGAGCGCGGGCCTGCCCGAAACGCCGCGGCGAAATTCCCTCGACCACGCGCAGCCCGTCACCTGCATGGCCACCTCCCCCGACGGCCGCTGGATCGCCACCGGCGCCGCCGACGGCACCGTCCGCATCTGGAACGTCGCGGAGCCGCGCGATCCCCGGAACATCCCCGCCCACGTCGGCGGAACGATCGCGATGGCGTTCGTCGGGAATCAACGGTTGCTGACGGTCGGGCGCGACGAGCACGTGCGCATCTGGGAACTGTCGGGCGGGCGCGAAGTCCGGCACCTCGCGCTGCCGACCGCCGACGTGCGGATCGCGCTCTCGCCGGACGCCAGGCACCTCGCCGTCGTCGGCCCGAAGATCGCCGGCGCGATGGTGTGGGACGTCGAGACCGGCCGCGTCGCGAAGCGCATCGGCCCGCGCCAGGGCGAATTCACCGCCGTCGCCTTCGCGCCGGACGAGCGCCGCCTGTTCGTCGGCACGCCGTCCGGCGATCTGATCGCGTTCGACCGCGCGTCCGGCAAGGAGGAGTTCCGCGCCGACGTTTCCAACGAGGCCGCCATCGTCCGCATCGCCTTCACGAAGCTCGGCGAGCGCGCCGCGCTCGTGCTCAAGCACCGCGACGACGCCGAACGCGCCGGCGCGCACGAGGTCGCGATCTGGAACGTCGCCGGGCGGTCCCTCGCGGAATGGACCCAGCCGCTGCTCGCGGGCGGACCGGTCGCGGCGCTCGCGTTCCACCGCGACGGCGCGACGTTGCTGACGGCGGGGCACGACGGATTCCTGGTGGAATGGGACGCGGCCACCGGCCGCCGGTTGCGCTCCCTCCACGCGCACCTCGAAGAGGCGCATAGCCTGCAATCGCTCGCCGGGGACGCGGTCGTTTCGGCCGGCGACCGGCTGGCGAAGTTCTGGGATTGGCCGGGGGAGAATCGACCATGATCCGCCTCGCGCTCGCGCTTCTGTTCGCGTTGCCGGCGTTCGCCCGCGGCGGCGACGCCGCGCTCGCCCTCGCGTCGACGATCGACCGCCACGTCGCGGCCAAGCTCGCCGAGGGCCAGATGCCCCCCGCGCCGCGCGCCGACGACGCCACCTACTTCCGCCGCATCCACCTCGCGCTCGGCGGCCGCGTCCCGACCGCCTCCGAGGTCCGGCAGTTCCTCGACAGCGCCGACCCCGACAAGCGCGCCAAGGCGCTCGATCGCCTGCTGGCGTCCGCCGCCTACGCGAACCACCTCACCACCGTGATGCGCGGCTGGCTGCTGCCGGAGGCGATCGCGAACCCGGAGGTCGCGGGCGCCGTGCCCGGCTTCGAGGCCTGGCTCCGCCAGCGCGTGCAATCGAACCAGCCCTACGACAAGTTCGTGCAAGACCTCATCACGTTCCCGCTCGACGCGCGCCAGGCGAACCCCCGCGCGATGGCGGACGACGGCCCGACCGGCACGCCGGTCGCCTTCTACAACGCGAAGGAAGGGAAGCCCGAAAACCTCGCCGCCGCCACCTCGCGCCTGTTCCTCGGCGTGCAACTCGAATGCGCCCAGTGCCACAACCACCCGTTCGCGAAATGGAGCCGCGAGCAGTTCTGGGGCCTCGCCGCGTTCTTCGGCGGCGTCACGCGGCAGGACGGCGGCCTGCGCGAACTGCCCAACCGCCGCGAGATGGGCATCCCGAACACCGACCGCACCGTGCCCGCCACCTTCCTGGACGACAAGGAGCCGTCCTGGCAGTTCCGCAAGAGTCCGCGCGTCACGCTCGCGAACTGGATCGTCGAGAAGGACAATCCGTTCTTCGCGAAGGCGACCGTCAACCGGCTCTGGGGGCACCTGTTCGGCGCCGGCATCGTCGACCCCGTCGACGACTTCCACGAGCAGAACCCGCCGAGCCACCCGGAACTCCTGGACGCGCTCGCCGCGGCGTTCGTCGACTCCGGCCACGACCTCAAGTTCATCCTCCGCGCCATCTGCCTGAGCGAGGCGTTCGGCCGCGCGAGCGCGATCTCGCACGCGGGGCAGCGGAACGTCCGCCTCTTCGCCGCGTTCCCGGTGCAGGGCCTCACGCCGGAGCAGCTCTTCGACAGCCTCTCCGTCGTCGCCGGCACGCCGCTCGAAGGCCCCGGCGGCAACTACCTCGCGAACGGTTCGCCCAAGCGCCAATTCGTCGAGACCTTCAACCGGATGGGCAAGCCGACCGAGACGCAAACGACGATCATCCAGGCGCTGTCGCTCATGAACGGCGGCCTCGTCGGGCAGGCGTCGGACGCGAAGGCGGGCCGCACGCTCGCCGCGATCCTCGAACTGCCGGGCCTGACGCCGACGGAGCGGATCGAATCGATCTACTTGACGATCCTCGGCCGCAAGCCGAAGTCGATCGAATTGGATCGCACGCTGAAGCACGCGGCCGACGGCAAGGCCGAACGCTATTCCGACGTGTTCTGGGCGCTGCTCAACGGCGTCGAATTCCGCACGAACCATTGACCGGAGGAGTTCCATGTCCCGCATCGATTCGCTGTTCTCGCGCCGCGACGCGCTCCGGCTCGCGACCGCCGCGTCCGTCTCCGGCTGGCTCGCGCCCCTGGCGCGCGCGGCCGCCAACCAAAAGCCCAAACGGTCCTGCATCCTCCTCTGGATGTCCGGCGGGCCGGCCACCATCGACCTGTTCGACCTGAAGCCCGGCCACGCGAACGGCGGCCCCTACAAGGAGATCGCCACCGCCGCGCCGGGCCTGAAATTCGGCGAACACCTGCCGAAGCTCGCCGAGCACGCGAAGTCGGTGGCCGTCCTGCGCGGCATGTCCACGAAGGAAGGCGACCACGGCCGCGCGACGTACCTGATGCGCACCGGCACGCTGCCGCAGGGCGCCATCGACTTCCCCGCCGTCGGCGCGCTCGTGGCGAAGGAACTCCGGCGCGAGGGGGTGGACCTGCCGCCGTTCGTGAGCATCGCGCCGCAGCGCTTCCTCGCGCAGAACGCGTTCGGCCCCGGCTTCCTCGGCCCGCAGTTCTCGCCGCTGATCGTGGCGGACGGGCAGGCCGCCCGCGTCGGCGCCGGCAACGGCCCCGACAACGCCGACGCGCTCCTGCGGGTGCAGAACCTCGGCCGGCACGCCGGCGTGGACGGCGATCAAGCCGGCAAGCGCTTGGACCTGCTCAACGATCTCGAAGCCGGCTTCGTCGGCCAGCGCCCCGGCACCGCCACCGAGAGCCACAAGAACGCCTACGAGGCCGCCGTCCGCCTCATGAAGCCCGAGACCGCCAAGGCGTTCGACCTCGCCGACGAGAAGAAGGAACTGCGCGACAAGTACGGCCGCAACCTCTTCGGCCAGGGCTGCCTCCTCGCCCGCCGGCTCGTCGAGCGCGGCGTGCCGTTCGTCGAAGTCACCCTCGACGGCTGGGACACGCACCAGCAGAACTTCGACGCCGTCAAGAACCTCTGCGGCGTCCTCGACCCCGCCTGGGCCGCGCTGATGGGCGACCTGAAGGACCGCGGCCTGCTGGACACCACCACCGTCGTCTGGATGGGCGAGTTCGGCCGCACCCCGAAGATCAACGCCCAGCGCGGCCGCGACCACTTCCCGGACGCCTGGTCCGCCGTCCTCGCCGGCGGCGGCGTGAAGGGCGGCCAGGCCGTCGGCAAGACGAACGCCGGCGGCACGAAGGTCGAGGAACGGCCCACCGCCGTGCCCGACCTGCTCGCCACGCTCTGCAAGGCGCTCGGCATCGATTTCACCAAGCAGAACATGTCGAACGTCAACCGCCCGATCCGCATCGTCGATCAGGCCGCCGTGCCCGTGACCGAGGTGCTGGCATGACCGCAATCGGCGCCGACGCGCGAAAGGCCCTCTTGCCCCCTCCCCCCTCGAGGGGGAGGGTTGTGGTGGGGGGGCGGGTTTGGACGGGAGCTGGTGGCGTGATGAGTTACG
>CAYVRB010000005.1:0-45357 GCA_964453375.1 uncultured Alcaligenaceae bacterium | reverse complement strand
TCCCATGCCCACATTTGATGCCAGTAACGCCGACTGCGAATACGTCCAGTGCGCGGTCTGCGAAAAAACTATCACGGGCGGTAAATGGTTCGCCCGTATCAAGCACGGCGAGTGGATGGCCGCGCTCTGCTGTCCGCTTTGTACCGAGGCGTTCCAATCCAAGCCGCACGCCTATATCCGGCGGATCGAGACCCTTGAATTCATGCGGCAAACGCAATCCCAATCGCCCCTGAACGATTGAATTCCCACCTTCGATTCTTCATCAACGTGTTGTTTTGCACAATTGGTGGTTTTCTGCCGGATAGTTGCCGAGTCATTTCGTGTATCACAAACACCCGCCGAGAGGACAATTCGGATAAGACTCAGGTCACGATGCTATGAATACAGCACAGACAGAGTTCTTGAGTTGGAAGCTCGCGCCGGCGCGATTGAACGCGACGCAAGCCGCCTGGTTCCTCGGTTTCGAGCCGCACGAGATCACCATCCTCATCGCGGCAGGCTGCCTCAAGCCGCTCGGCCATCCGGCCCGCAACGCGACCAAGTTCTTCGCGACGGAAACGCTGGAACAGCTTCGCCGCGACGAGAAATGGCTCGCCAAGGCGAGTGACGCAATTTGGGATTATTGGCGGGAACGAAACGCACGCAAGCAATCGGCTTGCGGGCGTTCGCGTGTCGCTCGTAAAGGTGTCAGCCGTGACGGCCAGCGCTTTGGGGCACCTGCGGCGCAGTCGGAACCGGTGCCGGCGGAAACGGAATGATTCGCAAATCCGGCTGCTGTCTCTCGTAACTGGCAAGGGAGGGCAGTTTGACCTTGGCTTTCCGTGAGTATGCGCGATGGACGGCTTTGCTGTTGTGACCGAGGGCTTCCTGCGCGAAACGCTCCGGGTAGCCGCACTGCTTGGCCCGCTCGGCCCAGGCGTAACGGTAGCTGTGAAGCGTCACCCCTTCGATGCCCACTCGCCGGCAAATGCGCGTGAACTCGGTTGCGCGATGCCCCGAGTTCATCTTTCGCAAGTGAGGGAACAGCGGCCCGTTTGCGGGCAGAGTCTTCAACACTTGCTCGACATCCTCATCGAAGTGGACGAGGGAAATCGACTTCGTCTTCTTTCGCGCAAATCCGATGACACGCATTTTCCAATCCACGTCCTCGGCTGCGAGAAACGCTACGTCCGACTGTGACGCGCCAAGCAACCAGCAGAGTTGATAGAACGCACGCCAGACAGGATTGGTCTGGCGGTTGAGGATGGCCTCATGCTCCTCCGCCGTGATCGCCCGCTTCTCCCGGAACTTGATTCTCGGCCAGTGCTTTTTCGGAATCACCGGCCACGGGAGCCAGCCCATGTCCAAGGCGAAATTGTGGACACGCCGCAAGAATACATTCGTCGAAACCGTCCCGACTTCGATGACCTTCAGCAAATGCTCAGGTCGCGTCTCCAAAATTGGCACTTCACGGATCAGATTGAACGACTCGTCCTTCAGCACGCGCAACCAGCGCTCGTGGGTCACGCCCTTCTTGGTCTTGGCGAGTTCTTCCAGCGGCACCGCCCATGTCCGCTTCGTGGCTTCAGGATCGGACGCAGCCAGATAAGTGCGTGCGATGTGCAGGTTGAGTTGCGGCTGACGGACGGCTTCATTGCGGGCCGTCATCAGCGTGAGGGCTTCAGCGCGACTCTTGGTGCCGAGACTCTCCTGTTTGCGCGTCTCCGTGTCCTCGACGTAGAAGACACCACCGCGCTTGCGGCGATAGAGGATGAACCGACGTTTCATAGGCTTCAGTTTTTCGCTGAAGTCTAGGAAGCTTCGCGTGGCTTGAGGTGTATGTGCTACACCTTCGGGCGGCGAATCCCGCGTTGCTCAGTAGTTGCCGAGTACTTCCGGGATTCTCTCTGACTGGTATCCCGGTTTCAATTTCACTGGCACTTTCACTGGCACTTGCCTCCTCTGGAATCTGCAACCCGTTGCAAAATTGCAACTTGGAGCTGGAGGCGAGGGTCGGAATCGGACCAGTTTCACCGCCATTACGTATCAATATGGCCCATTTTCGTTGAGCATTCAATTAAACTTTGCGTAACCGAGCGTAACTGAAATTAACGGCTTTGGTGTCCGTTTTGGTGTCCGCCTGACCATCATTTCCAGATAGATGCAGCGTCAACTCCCTCTATTGTTTGGGTATATTCAACATCGTTCGCTCTGACTGGAAGCCGGTCAAAGATGACGCGCTAAAAGGTGTTTTCGGGGAGCCGAAGCCGCGCCTTCTTCACGATGACGACTTGTTGAAAACGGCGCGCACTCTCATAAGGCCCGCCGCTACGAATCTCACTTCGACTCGGCCTCCAGGCGCAAAACCCGCTCGCTCAAGCCAGCGTCACATCAAACGAATCTTGGGTTTGGATGCAACTACGAGGCTTTTGCTAAACTCGGCAGACCAAAATCCGAAATCGAAGCACCATCACCTACCGACGGTTGCGCCTCGGGATCAAGCGCCCACGGCCAGCGGCGCTCTGGACGAAGAGGGAAGACGCGGTGCTCGGCACCATGCCGGACACAAGGAAGCCGCACGGAAGCTCGGGCGCACGCTGGCTGCAACCCGATTTCGTCGGGAATTTTTGGGAAAGCCGCCCCGCAATCCGGTCTGGAAACCGTGGAAGCCCTATGAAATCAAGCTGCTGGGGACACTTTCGGATTCAGAAGTGGCCAAGCGCACGGGGCATCCCGCGCAGTCGGCACGCCAGAAACAATTCGCGTTGGGAATCCCACTGCAAAACCCACGCCATCGACCGTGGACGTAGGAAGAGTGGGCGCTTCTGGGGAAGATAGCAGATCGAGAATTCGCCCAGAAGTTCAACCACTCACTCGATGTGGTGCGGAAGCATCGCTTTCGGAAAAGGTTGTCTACTAAACGCTCTTGATAGTGAGGCGAGCAAGAGTGCGTGGATGCTTTTGATATCTCGTGACGATCTCGCTAGTCCACCTCCTACAACCATAACTCCCATTAATTGAGAATCGGCTCCACAGTATCGCTCCATTGTTTCTTCGCTGTCACCACGTTCACGGCGGCCTCGGTCGCGGGAAATTTATCCCGGGGTCATCGCCTCATGTATGCGGGTTGATAGCTGCGATCACCGCAGCCTCTTTGTCCCCAATGAGTCCCGGGTCTAAATTTTGAAACGGCTGGATCTTCCTGTCCATGATCCGCTACAGCTCGCCGTTCTACTATTCCGCCCTTTTTTCCCGCCCGGCTGTTCACTTTGGCTTGGCTCACTCAGCTTTTGCGAGAGCTTTGACCACTTCCGGACAACTCCCGCTTATCTCGAATCCCTCCCCGCCAAAGGCGCGCAGGCTCGTCGTCGCGGCTACGGCGGGGTCTTGAGCGAAAGTACGTCACGCTGGAACTGAGGACCGTCCCATCGGTGCGGTAGACGCGCCGACAAAACGTCATAACCCCAAACTCACCGGATAGACGAAGCAAACCCGCTCGAACCATTGACTCTCGGACAAGAGAAAATTCCCAGGCAGGCCAAGTTCAGCTACGCTGTCGTCCCAATTAGGCAGGGCACGGCATTCACCGCCCACTCGGGAGCTTCCTCCACCACGCGAACAGGCCGAACCCACAGAGCAGCAGCGACAGGACTCCCGGCTCGGGAATGGGGCTAAGCGAGAACCAAATACCATCGAGTCTCACAACGCTCCCCGAACGATCCGGAAGTGCCACAGCCGTGAAGCGTAGCTCTCCAGACTCGCCCGCGAGCAGTGATACGTCCACGCCGTATTCAGAGTATCCATTATTCACCGCTAGCAACTCAGGAAATAGCACTCGGTTGTTGAACCGAACTTCCAGCGCCGTGTCTCGAACTACGCTCGCGAAATATCGCATTGAGCGGGAATTAGGGGGAATTATTCCCGCCTGCGAAATGGCCACGGGATGTTGGTTCAAATTCGGCATCACCGCCCCCGTTTGCATGTTCACCATGTTCTGTAGCTGAAATGCTTTGGCATGTGGACCTATGATGCTAATGCTGGCCGATCCTGTCGTTTCTCGGTTGTGCCCGATAATCTCGGTTGCGGTGTCTCCAATATAGGCCGTCCACCCCGGCAAAACGGAGGCAGTGGAAACAACTCCGCCATAATCCTCTGGCACCACGGGCAAACGAATGTCGTCAAAATCCAAGTTCCGAAATGCATTCGGCTGCCCTCGCGTGGGGATGGCGACCCATGCCAGAATCACTATTATCTTGAAGGTTATTGTGACTATTTGGCAAAATACTTTGAAGCTGTTCATATCAGTATTTATTAGTCTTGGTTTTATCTCGCAACCAGCGGGTCGCCCACGCCTATAGCGGTCGAATTGGCATACGAATTAGCAACACAAGTGCCAAACGCTTTGCCGCGCGCCCACAAGCTGAATGCGATGCTCGGATAGTTTCCATACCTTCCCGGCTCCTTGGCATTGACGAAAGCACCTATCGGCGTGTTGTTGTAACCGGAGCCTCCGAACGCGGTCGCTGCAAACCAGTAGGTGAAACTTGCCTGAAATCCATACGCCAGGTTTCTAAAACCGTTGTACGATTCGGAAGTCTGTATAATGTACCAGCCATTACCGGGCGCGAAACGCACGCGATAGGGCTCATTGGCAGGCGTTGCCAGTGGATAGTTGCCGGTTAAAGAACTATGTCCTCCCCAAGACCAATAGCCAGCTACGCTATTGGGCAAGCTATGGATAGTGGAAGTAAAAGTTCCGATATGGTCCGCCACACTGTTGTCTGGCCCAGCCGAGTATGTAATATCGGAACTCCCTGCGCCCAATACGCCGGGCTCCAAAAGAGCATTCCTGATGTCAGCTCCGGGCCGATAGGCATAGTTTCTATTTTGTGCATCATCTAGATAATACCGATTGTTGCCGGCGGCATCCGTGGCGCTTGCCCGGATAATCACTTTGCCAGCATTTGGAATAGAACCGTTGGGCAACGCACGCGCCGCCATCGTCTTGATTTTGTCAATGTAGGCTTTGCAGTCCGCGAGGGTTTTCCCGTTGATCCGTGTCACGATGGGTTTCCATCCTCCGAATGCTGCGGCGACGCTTTCTCGAAAGTTGTAATCCACGCCTCCCCAGGTACTATTATCTCCGATGTCAGCACAGAAGCTTTGACCCGGGTTGTTGAAGTCTGGCGTCAGAGTACAAACCTGGGTAGGCACGCCAAACATTAAAATCAGATATCGTGGCCGTTTCGTCTTGTTTTCGGGATCATTGAACCATGCCATTACCGCACTTGTGAACGCATTATATCCTGCAATGTCCGCAAAGCGCTCGATATCTTCGGGGTATTCCGGGTGCGGGTTCGTAAAGTAGGGGATGTCGATTCCCATCCGTTGCACTTTGGTCATTTGGGGGCGGTAGGTCTGATAGTAATCCGCGATCTCTTCGCTCTCGCTCTTCGCATCGCTGGGATTTCTTTTCCTGCTGCGGTAAATAACCAATACGTCTTTCTCCGGGTCGACAGGGTATTGCACCCAAGTGGAGTTCATCGACGCCATCGACAACTTTCCACCGGCGGCGATCAGCTGAATATTAGGAAGGGGCTGGCCGCTGACTTGCGGAATGTTGCACTGACCTTCGGTATTTCTGCCCCATGTGGCGATGGTTCCATTTCTTTTCAACGCCATACTGTGGTGGGCTCCAACGGCAATTGCCATCACATCCGTGACGGGTGTCGCCGGGTTCGCTTCCAGATCTGCATTGGATCCCCAGCCGAGGATGGTGCCATCCCGACGTAAAGCTAGGGCATGGTCTTCACAAGCAGCTATTGCAACCACCTTAGCCGCATTTACATCATCAAGCACAGCCGGAAATTGCTGTCTTATCGGGCTGGTGCTGCTGCCCCAAACTTTGATAGTCCCATTCGCGCGCAAGGCTAGATGTACCGTCTTTCCGGAAGCGACTGCGCTGATGGTATTCTCCGTATCGGGGTTGCTCTCGTATGTGACGCCAAATTGCTTCACGGTTCCATTAGCGTAGAGAACCAAGCTTTGATTTCCACCCGCCGAGACCGCAATGGGCTTGGTTCCCGCTGGAGTTGCGGGAAGACTCGCGATGGCGGCTGGCCGCCCCCAAGGTCGAACCGTCCCGCTACCGTCGATGGCGAGACTATGCGCATCGCCGGCTGCGATCGCCACGCCGCCGTCGACACCAGAGGCGAGTCCGGGAGGAACTAAGGTTTGGCCATCCCCGACAAGGCCGGGCGGGCCAGCCGCTATGGAGCCGTCATCTTTGAGCGCGAGCACATGCTGCTGCCCAACCGCCAAGGCGATGGCATTCGTGATATTCAAGTGCTTCCAAGGGCTAGTGTTCTGCCCCCAATAAATGGCCCCACCTTGATCCGCGACTCTGACAGTCCAAGAAGTGCTCGTCACGATCTCATTGTCGTTCAAAACCTCAAGCCGATACTCGCCTGCATGAACACTTGTTACTGCGGAAATGTTAAATCTGCAGATACCGTCTTCAGGAACCGGGGTGCCAGAATCGTCCGGAAGATAATAGAAATTGCCGTTGAGCGCTGCCACCGGTAGTCCGTTTAATCTCCAGACATACTTCATACCATGGGGGCACTGGTTCTGGGCATTGGCTGATAAGGCAAGGTTCTCTCCTCGCAAGAGATCCACCCCGGGTTCTAGCGGGTTGCGGTTAGAGATGGTCGGTGCCGGAGCCGTACCCAGTTGCTGTTCCGTACTAAAAATTTCCCCGGCGCCATTTGACAATTTTACGCGGTACCACCCGTGGTCGTCCCCCACGGTTGGATCCATTTCGTATGTCGCTTGGTTCCCGATTGTCTGCCACACACTTCCCAGCCTCTTCTGAAACTGGATGTTCACCGCTGAGGGAGCCGGAGCCGCCCACTTTACGCCAAGTCGAGTGGGGCCGCCGAGAATGCCGCATTTTGTCCCCGCCATGTCCTGAATGATGATGGGTCGCAAACGACCGGATTTTTCCGCAAATACGTGCCGTTCGCTGGCCGACACATGTTCGATGCTACTAAGCCCTGCCGGAGCCGGGCCAGCCCCCCCCCAAGAAACTACGGTTTTATCCGACTTTTTGGCGATGCTATTGCGTCCGGCGGCCGCGATCTGGATAACTTGGGATTGTGCGGCGAGAGGGACACTTGCTTGTCCCTGATTCTCTGTCGGACCGTCAGGGGTGCCGTAAGTGCCAGCTCCCCAAGCGATCACTTGGCCGTTTTTGAGAGCTAGGCAATGATAACTTCCGGCGGCGATTGCGGTTGCTCCTTGCGCTGCGGCTGGCACTGCTTTCAAGTTCCAGTCCCCGCCATTGCCATCGGCGTCGCCGTATACGACAATCTGGCTCGGAAAAAGCACTGCGGCATGGTCCCAGCCTGCCGCAATTCCGATGGCTCCGGTCGGCGGGTTGCTGGCGAGCTCCGTATAGGCGATCGATGCGGTGGTTCCCCAAGGCGCAACATTGCCATTCTGGCGGCGTGCTATTCCGAAGTGCCGCCCGACTGCAATGTCGTAGAAATCGTTCTGGACGGGCGGAAATCCGGCCACGAGCCCCCATGATACGATCGTTCGGTTCGCGCGGATCGCGCCGGCCTGTAGGCCGCCTGCCGTCACGGACAAGGCGCTCCCTGGAGTGGCCAAGCCGGTGAAAGGAAGGTCTGTCAGGATACGGCTCTCCGCTTCGGTGCCGACTCCGTAGACCGAGCCGTTCTCCCGCAACACCAGTGTGACCCCCTCAACCCCGGTAACATACTGCTTGCCTCGCTCCAAGCCCGACAGCGGACCACTACGGGACCATGACACGACGAAGTTATCGCTGGGGTCGGAGGTCTGGCCGGCGAGGTATTTCTGGTATTCTTGGAGGTTGGTCAGCCCATCCCCGTCAAAATCGTCGGCAGCATTTGCATTGGCGTCGAGTTGGTTCGCCGTTTCCCAGCCGTCCGGCAAGCCATCGCCATCCGTATCCTGGGTGTAAAACTTGGCGGTGACGACCGGCGAGCAGTCTGTGGAAGTGACGTAGCTCTGATAATCGACAGAGAGTGGACGTGTGGCATCCCAAGAATGCGCAAGGGGTGTCGCGCTGCCGCTCGAGAAGAGAATATCGTGCGGATCGTTGACCGAGGAGATGGGCTCGACTTTCGGATTCCAAAACTCATGCTCAACATTCAGTTCGTTGCAGCCTCGAAAGTAAGCGCGCAAAGTTGATTGCGGCGTGCCCATGCCAGCATACCATCGAAAATCGGTCAAGCCTATCGTATAAATCGTCCCGTTCGCGTACAGAATTTTGCCGGAAGAGGAAAGGACGCTCGCGCCAGCCGGATGGACGTAGGCCACCAACTTAAACCATTGATTCGGTGGCAGCGTAATCGTGCCCGTGAAATACGGGTTCGGCTCCGGCGTCGTGCTCGTGAGGCTCGTCACGGAGTTCACGCCGGGGCCAAGTAACGTTTTGCCAGGATAGACGGTTGGGGTGCCGTCCACTTTGCGCACCCAGACGGAGAATCGGTAGAGTTTGTTCGTATCGACCGAAAAATTCGCGCCCGTCCATCCACCGTCCGCGTCCGACGAAGGGAGCGTCGCATCCTCCAGATTCTTCGCTACCCAGACGAGGTCCTGACGGAGATAAGGCGTAACGCGTGAGGCGATGAAGTTTTCTCCGCTAGCGCCCCACGGTGTAAAGCCACTCGGAGGCGCGAAAAGATTGGGAGGGGTTGGACCAGCGATCCAGTTGGCGGTGTCGATCAGATTTGGCCCGTGAACAAGCGTGCGAAGCTGGGCCTGCACCGAGGGAGTAATTGTGATTGTTTGCGGCGTTGAATAGGGGGTGCTCGGTCCAGGAGTAGGCGTGATGGTCGGATTCCCGATTACATGCACCTGGAAGGTCAATGGGGATGAAACCCCTTGGTTTTGATCAGTGATATAAAGCGAAATGGGAACGATCCCCGTCTGACCTGGGACAGTTTGCACTCGAACGGTTCGATTTACTCCGCTGCCGCCGAAAGTAATGTTGCTCTCGGGAATGATGGCTTGCTGGGCAGGCGGGACCCACTTAGTGAGGGTGAGGGCGTCGGCCGAGGTTTCGAGATCTGAGATCGTAAACGGAATATCGACACTCTGCGCGGCCACGCCGGGGCTCGCATAGAGGCTGCAGTTGGCGATGGTCGAGGTAAATGTGGGTGGTTCATTGCCGAGCAAGCGTGGTCGATAAATCCATACCTCGCCCGCCGCTGCCCAGCCATCCTCTCCCGTAATGCGTTCGAAGATGACGTACCTCCCCGATTGCGGGGAAAATTCCAATGCCTTGGTTTCAGCGCCGTAGGACCAAACCCACTGCCCCTGAGCCACCGGTGTTCCCCAATCTGCCGGGTTGGAGCTGTTCACGCTGGTTACGTAAATCTTGTACTGCTTGTACGTCCCATTTGACGCGCCATCGCGTGAGCGATACTTGACCTTGGCGACTGGATAGGAGCTTCCCAAATCGATCTTCAGCCACGCCGTTTGATATTGCCCGTCTGGCCCTACGTGCCACGTGTATTGTTCGCCGGTCAGATTGTCGATTGCCTTCGACGGCAACCAGTCGTACCCGCCTGACCACGGGTGGGAAGCCGGCCAAAAAGTGTTGGCGGTAGCCGACATCACCGACTTGGGAATTTCTGTGTAGCCCGCCTCACAATCGGTGAAAAACGCGCTGGCGGGAGGATAACTTGTGTAATCGACGTCCAAGCTCGTCGTGTTTCCGCATAGCCGGATGTTTGAAAACGTCGGCGTGTGGTAGCGCAGAAAAAGTCCCGTTCCGCAATGCTCGATGATCAAGTCGCTCACCGTATGGGTTCCAGAACTCGGCGCGGACTCAATCCGGACGCCATATTGTTTGTGCCGGATCTTTATGAAGCGCAGTGTCGCCGCCGTGGGGGTGTCCAAATAAATACCATTGACGCCGGACGCGCCATTCGGAAACCCCGTGCTCGCCGGACGGTCGTTGATCGCCGGGATCGCTTCCCCATAAGAGTGGTCATCGTAGGAGAGCAGCACACTGGGATTGTCGTAGGTGCCGTTGCAAGTGACCGTACCGGTTACTTTCAACGATCCAATCGGATGGTATTTCACAACGGTCCCTGCCTGAAAAGTCACATTGCCGATGGTGATCGCGTTCGTGATCAGATAGGTCGTCTGGGCGTTGAACGTCAAAGCGGCGACGTAAGTGGTGCCGTTCACAATCGAGTAGTCCACGGCAAACCCGCGCGGCATCTGGCCCGACATGGCCATTTGCATCGGGTTTCGCTTGATTGCCGCAAGGCGTTTGACTGGTAGATGCCTCGTTTTCGAAGGCACCTTGAGCGCCACTGGCTCGCTGTCCACCGGCTTGGTTTCCGGCAAAAGCTCCAACTGCGCCTTGATCGGCGCATACTCCACGCTCTCGAACAGCACGCTCCGACCTTCATTAGGGACGGCTTGCCAATGTTTTCCCACCGGTTGCGTCCGCAGTTCGTCTCCCGGTACCGAATCCAGGTTCAGGCCAAAAGCTACTCCCGCCGGAATACGTGAATCACCAAACTTCAATTCTTCATCTAAAAAATCGGGGGCATGCATCGCCGCCCGCTTGACCGCGTCTTTCTCCTCCTTGAGCACTTTAATCCGCTTTTGCGGAGCGGGGGCGTCGTCGAATTCGCTAATCACCTCAAGTTTAGACGTAGCGTCTGCGAGGCCGAAAAAGGAAGGCGGAGGCGGATTTTCCGTGAAAATCACCGTTTGCATCACGCTGTGCCGCGTCACGTCGTAGACCACATCAGCCCGGACCCCGTCGAAAGCGTCTTCGTAAATCACTTTCGTTGGCGAAAAGATTTTGCCGCTGGCCGCACGCACAGTCCCGATGGTTACGGACAATCCCGAGCCACTGTCGAAATACCCGATGGCCAGCGGAGTCGCCCGCAAACGCACACCGTCTTTCAAGCGGACGTCGATCGCTCCGGCTACATCGAGTTCACCACTGAAATCGACCTTGAGGCTGCTCCCGGTCACGATTGCCCCGTCTGGGGATGGCTCAATCTTCGGATCGTTTGAACGCAGCACACCTGCTTCGTCGTAATAATTCATCCCCGGATCGAGCAGCACGAATTCTCCTTTTATTGCCGCGCCCGCCACGACGTTTGTTCCGGTCCATGTCGCGATACGCCGGTGATGTTCGCCCGCCTGGCTTGAATGCTGGTAGCTAAAAGCCGCATCAGCAGGTTCCTCAGCTACCGCGGCGCTCAATGTGGCTGAAGCAGTTTCGGCAGCTTGAGGCTTTGCCGAAAGGGCGTGTCCAACCACCAGTACGGCCATGCTCAGCCTGCGCAGGGTAGTAGCCATTGAGCGTGAGATTCTTCCGACCGGGGGGAGATCGATTTTCATGAATTGCCTAGAGGTACGATTTAGTTCGGCGGGATTTATCGTTGCGCTTGGGTGAAACGTCAAGGATGAAAACAAAAAAATCGGGAGCATGGATCTATGCAAAAGTAAACAAAATCCATGTACATTGTTAGAGAACATAAACGCCTCCTCCCCGATTCCGTTTTTGTGCGTTCTTGGAATAATTCGGCGCACGCCTGCCCGTGCGAGAGGCCAACGGATGTGATCCGGCGAATGGTGACCAGCGCCAGAGGCAAAACGAAGGCAAAATGGCGCAAAAGACCCCGCCCCGCCGCCGGGGCCGCTTCGCTGCGACGCCGGCCCGAAAATCTCAGCCCGTTCAAAAATGCCTTTTTTTTCAACAGGCTGCTAAGGGCGATTCCTTCGCGTGTTCTGGTGCTCCCAATGCCGATAAATGGCACTGGTGGCTTTGGCAAGCCAGACGGGGTCGGAAGAGAGTTCGATGATTTCCAAAGTAGCGAAATATTTAACCCCGGACGGCGAAGGATTACCGAGCGGTTTGAGGAGCCTCGCATTGACCAAGGTTCGAATGTCGTGGACCTGGCAATTGAGCTTCATCGCCGTTTGCTCGACATTCAGCCGCGCCGGTGGCCCAAGGATGGAAAGCAACCCAATCGTCGTGTTGTTCATTGCGGCAAACTCATTTTCGATGTTGTTCGATGCAGCACGCGGCCTGGCCCGCGCAGCCGTTCAACAGGCATGTCGGGAGTTTCGAGGAATTTCGGACAAAGAATTTTTCACTCGTCTTTCCAGAAGCAGTCCGGCATCTGAAAAGGAGCTTTTGAGATGCCGATGGTTTCATGGACGCCCTCCCTGAATTATTGAGCCGCTACCAGGATTGCGGCAGTCTGGCCGAAGCGGAGCCATTGGCGGAGGCGATTATTGACCGAGTTGGCCCCGAACTGAGCCGGTACATTCGCAGCCGCTTTCCCTGGGACGCCGCCAAGAACGATGCGTGGGAAGATGCTTTCCAAGAAACGTTGGTCGGCATTGTCGAAACCTTGCCAAGCTTCGGCAGTGCCGACGCCGACCGGTTCACGCGATGGTGCTACGGCCTGGCCCGCCATAAGATTTCCGACCAATTCCGGGGCCGAAAAACAACCGTGCAGACCCTCGTGGACCCGGAACTGCTGCGGGACGCGCTGGCAGGCTGCATCGACAGCAAAACGCTTTCCCCAAGTGACCGAGCCGATCTGGAAGCGGCGATGGCTCTCATCAAAAAGAGCGATCCGCCGTGTGTGCACTACCTCTGGGATCGGTATGTCGTGGGGCTCTCCTTCGCCCTTCTCGGGGATGAACTCGGGATCACCGAGGAAGCGGCAACCAAACGTGTTCAGCGCTGTTTGAAACTCGCGCGGGAACTCATCCAGGAATAAGCTATGCCCGTGCCCGACGACACCGCCAAGGAAGAAGCCAAGCTGGGAAAGCTCGCGCAAGCGGTGCAAGCGGGCTGGGCGAAACGGCATCCAGTCCCGGAAAAGCAGCGCACCCTCGTGCGAGAGACGGTCCGTAAGCAATGGGATTTATCCCCGGAGAAGCGCCGCCAGAAAGCGGAGAAAACGCGCCAAGAAATCGCTCAAGCCCAGCAGTCGAAACAGAATCAGGGGCAAAGTCGAAGCCGTTAGCGTTTTTACTCCCGCGTCGAGTTCCCTTCCCTTCGAGTCTCTTTCCGCGCGCAGCGCTTCCCCGCGTCAAATCTTACGAGCAGGCCCCTGCCGCGCCCCATCGGGTCAAGGTGGAGGCGGAGGGAGGCAGGGCGCACGACCTTGACGCGATGGGGCGCGGCATACAATGGCCCGCTCGGTTTGACGCGCCTCCGATGCCGTTTAAGGAAACAATCCAGCGTTCCGCTCGAAATTCTCGCGAGAGCTGGAGTAAAAAACGGCTCCCGAAGGAGCCGTTAACTTTTGGAGTTTCGTTGCAAAAACCCCAGCATCATGCGCTAAAGGCAAAAAAGTCATGATGGCCAAGGGCGTCACTCCCTGACCGTCAAGAGTTACCTGGCCCTTAATCCGAAAGCAATTGGAATTTCCCACAGTAACGAAATCCGGCTCCTGGCACGGACGGCTTCATGAGTTCGGGTGAGTCGGAGGAATGCGCGTGACCTGTCCGGTCGATTCGACCCGGATCATTTCGCGTCCGAGCGGTTGGCTCAACACCTCCAGAACAAGCGGAGCGAAGGGTGCAAGCATAGCCAGCCGGTTGTTGGGTGCCGCGAGCAGGATGACCGGCAGGGGCAAAGCACCAAGATTATGCTGAAACTGGAAATTCTGATCGACCGTCAGAAACGCTTGGAAGACCGCGCACCTCGTGCCCCTCCAAAAGACGCCCGAAACGCCGGGGGACACAGTGATTCAAAAGAATTTTCACCGGCACGCGGGTTCCCCGGAAGACCGGGACGCCGCCCAGCCGAGCGGGGTCGCGCTCGATCCAAAAGGAGTCCGATGTTTCTGTGTCCATATTCCCAACATATCACCCTTTCCGCCCGGCCGGCAACGTCACCGGGGGATGCAGCTCTGCTTGAATTCCGTCGCCGTTTTAGAATGCGCCTGCATCCCGCAGCGCATGAGCAAAAATCGTAGCGATCTCCCGTTCGAAGCGTTGCAGGGCGGCGAAGTCGCCATTGGAGGGACGAACCAGCGGACCGTGTTCGCCCGCCCGTTGATCCACTTCCTTTTCCGCGCGGAGGAGGAGGGCGGTAAGCGCGCGCACGACATGGCTGACCTTGACCTGGGTATTCAAACGCACGGCGAGATTACTGACCAGCCGGTCAAGGGCATGCGTTTCTTCTCGCGTGTAGAGAATCCGCTTTTCTTGATCCAAACGAGTGAGTTGAGGGACCAGCGCCATGACCGGCTTCACTGGCGTCTCCCGGTACGAAGACGCCCAAGGCTGCGGCGCAACGGTCGATGGGACCGGAGGATACGGTGGGGGAGCCGAACTTTCGGCGACATGTTGCACCACCGATTTCAAGATGGACGCATCCAGTGGGCGAAATGGCTTCTCGTCGGAAGGGGCGCGCCTAGCCATTCGCGACTCCCAGCAACGCGGGAACGCCTTCCAGCCGGTGCAACCGTTCTTCCAACTCGGCGGCCAGTGTCCGATACTCGTCGGTAATCCGATGCGTCGAATGCGTCTCGAAGAGCGTCTTGCCGACCTCCTGCGTTTGCGGAATCACGGTCGAGCGTCCAATGGCCGCCTTGAACTTCATGGATTCCGACGTGCCTGGCACGCGAAAGGACTGCTCGACGAATTCCGAAAGCGAATGGGCCATGCTGGTCCGCTTGTCCACGCCGGAGAGAACCACCCCGAGCAAGACCAACTTGGGATTCCCCCGTTTTTGGGCATCGCTGATGTCGGTGAGCGCGTCGTTGAGTCCTGCAATGGCAAAGGGGTCTGGCATGGCCGACAGAATGAAATAGTCCGCCGCCAAATACGAAGCGATGGTCGGCGTGGTGGCGCTCGGCGCGGTATCGAGAAAGATGTAATCATAACGCCCCCGAAGCGACGCGAGCGGCTCGCTCAGAACTTCGCGGGCGGTAATGAATTTGCTCTTCTGCCCGAGCGCCTGATCGATCCCTTCGAGTTTGCGCGCCGCCGGAATGAGATGGAGATTCTCGGGAAGATCCACGTCTTCATCTTCAGAGGTCAAAATGAGATTAACGGCTTCCTCGGCTCCAATCAGAAGTTCATACGAACCGAGAAAGGCTTCCGGCACGATTCCGAAATGGCGGGTCGCGCCGCGATTCATGTCCAGATCGATGATGAGCACGCGCCGCCCGCGTTCCACCAAAGCCCTCGCGATGTGAACGGTGTTGGTGGTCTTCCCCACTCCCCCCTTTTGATTGCCGATGGCAATAATGCGCGTGCGAATGGTCTCCATGGAACTTGTCCTCCCATTCTCTCATTATCGCATTCACGGCAGAACGGCAATGGGGTATCGAAGAACTCGCGCAAAAAAAGAGGATGAGGGCGGGGCCGACCGGCGCTTCCAGTTATTCATGGTGGTTGCCGGAGGACCAAAAAAAAAGTGACCGGGTCGTTCCCGGCTTCTCGGATTCACGGCAGGTGCCGTGAACGGATGGAGCCGAAAACGGCAGAACGCGACCAGCCGGGAACGTTTTCTCTGGAGTTTCTGAGACTTAGCAGTGAGCGTTCTCGGCAGGAGCCGTGTTTCCGTCAACGGCATCTGCCAGGAACGAGGGCACGCCGATAATGCGATAAGCCGTTCACGGCGGAACGACTCGGGTCAAAAGTTCATTTTGCCTCTTGTCCGACGGCAGAGTTTGGGTGATTTAATTCACTTAAAGTAAATCCGACCAGCAGGTCTGATGAATATTTTTTGAGGCAATCACGACAGCAACCGCCCGCCGCATGACGACATCCTCCGGGCACAAAAAAACCAGCGCGCCAACGCTGGTTTGATGGTCCCGGTGAGCGAGACAGGGGACTGTCCGATCTGGGAGGGAAGTAAACTATCCCCATCATGGATCGAAACTCCCTGCCACCGCAAGGGGCGTTCGACACGAACGCCACGGGTGACGTGTGCCTGCAGCGGCTTGTCGATCGGGGAGGGGATCATGATCCGTTCAGGCTACAAAACAATCACACCCACGCAACTGGCGAACGTCTTGCAAGCAAGGAAAGCAGGAGGTATCAGCTTTGCGGCGCTTCGAACCTATTTTGCGTGCCAAGCCATCGTCGCCATTCGCGAAGCGGCGGAGCGTGGGCAACGAAAGCAGGGGAAGAAACCCAAGGCGCTGAAGCGTTACCGGACCGGTGAGTTGAGCCAACTGACGAAGCTCCCGGATGCGTCCGTGCGCCGTGCCCTGCGGGAATTGGAGCGAGCAGGAGTCTTAAGTTTCTCGGAAAGCGACATCGTAATCGGCCGGGAGTGCCTGCCCGGTTCCGAAGCATGGACGGAGACGCTCTCCTGTAAGCGGAGTCCAGAGCGTCCGATTCCCGTTCCACGCGCGATGCTGCGCTTTCTGGCCCAAAGCTCTTCGGAAATTCTCGTGCAAGTGGTCTGTGGTTACTTGGTGCGAGGGCTGTCGCTGGCGCGGCGCACCGGCGAGGTTTCGGCGAGCGGCACGGTCAAAGCCTCCTGGATGGCCGATTTATTCGATGCCAGCCACCGGGCTGTGAAATATGCCCAGGCAGAACTCATGCGCCTGGGCTGGATTACCAAGGACACGCAGTCCCATCAACTGAAGCTGAACCGGCATGGGGCCTATTTTGCGATCAATCTGGAGTGGCGAGAACCGGCGTTAACGCTCTTGAAAAAGACACCAACAAACGATTCGCAGCCGGACGACACATCGGCCCCGCTCGTGCATCGAGATAAGCAGGCTGTTTCGATTGCACCCCTCCCTCGGCAAATGGCCCCCGATTTTGCACCCCCAAAGAAAGACAAGGAAACTTCTAACGAAAATCAAAACCAGGAAACTGCGCTGGCCGCTCAAGGAAGCGCTGGTTTTTGTAATGAGAGAAGAAAAAATCCGGCGCTGCGCAACATCCAACCCGAGGATTTATTCCATTTTGACCGATTGGAGGCGCTGTATGAGCAAGCCGTGGAAACCGGATGGATCGAACCCTGCGAGGCCAGCGCGTTAAATTTCATCGCGGCGGCTGTCCGCGCCCGGGAAGTGGGGCATGAACCTCCGCGGGTTTTCGTCACGCTCCTCCGCCGAAAGCTCTGGCATCATCTGACGCAAGCGCAGGAGGAAACCGCCCGGCGGGCTTTGAACCGCTTTCGCGAAATCGATCCCGACCGTTTCAGAGTTCGCCGAAACTCCGCGACGATGCTGCGGAAGGCTGCCTGACCGGAATCCAGTGGGCGGGCCGCCGTTCTGCCGTGCAACTTTAAGCCTGTTGAAGCAAGCCGAAATCCGGTATGAAAAAGATAAAGCAAAGTAGTGCCAACGCGCTTCTTTGATTTCATTGAGACGGGCCTTTGCACCCACTACACTTGGCTACCACCAAGTCGAAGGGGACGGAGTTTTACCAACCGTTAGGCAAAGGTCCCGTAGAGCGTGGTGCTGGGAGACCAGCCCGCCACGTTCGAGGGAGGCTTTTGGAAGTAATCCTTCGCGGTTCGCGAAGCGTAATCTCCAGATTCTATCCCATGCCGATGGTTGTTTTGAGGAGTAAGGGCGAGCGAGACACCCTTGCGGCGGTAACGCCGCAAGTCGGACTGCTCAAAGCGGGTGCGAAGGAGCAATCCTTCCAATCCCCCTGTGGGACTCGGACCAAAGCCATTGGCCAATCGGGTGCAAGGCTCGTCAGGTTCGTTTAACGCATGCTGGCGTCGGGAGTCGGGCTGCGGCAACGCAGACCCGCCGAAGCGGAGACACGCTTCGGGCATCCGCCGAAAAAGCGGAGCATGAACAGCTCAACGATGAAAGGGGCACTAAGCCCTTGCCAGTCAGCCTCAGCAGAGATGGAGCCGAATGGGGAAAAGTCGATCTGGATGGGTAGGGGAGAGAGCTTCTGTATTCTAACCCCCGAAATCAACCGAAACTTGGTTGGAAACGATGCCGAAGCGGGAGCTTCGAGCATACTGGATCGATATGGACTGAATTGTCCTACCGACATGACTGCTGAAGCGAAGAGCAGGACTAATCGCGCAAGGAGTAGGGCTGCCGGAGTGGTATCCGGTGCCGGTCGTCAACCGGTGTTTCAAACGCCCGACTCCGATGAGAGTGCCGCAAGTAGGAGCAGGCCAAGCCTGCACCCCAAGACGCCTTCGGCAAGAGGGCGCACGCTGGGAGTGTCATTTCGGCAAGGCAGTTGAAATGACGGGTGCGTGCCAACGGGTGGTGCCGGGCACAAACGCACACACGAAAGCGGTGACGGGTTTACCCGTCTCAATGAAGTCGCGGGCTGGGAGGCAACCTCCCAGCCCCCCTCGTGTTCGGGAGAAGTATGGGGGTGCCCGGGCAAAACGCGGGGGCGCGCCCCGACGGTGGGGGGGCCCCGGGTTTTTGTACGGGCGCCTGGGGTCATGGGCGGGAGCGCGTTGAGCGCAACCGCTAACGATTGGGCAACTCGAATACGGGAATACAGTTTTGGCGCGAAAACGTGCCAAGGAGAAACCTGCGCCCAGCGCGCACGAAAGGTTTTGAGGAAGGTCAGGTTTGAGCGCAGGGGTTTTGTGAGTGTTGGAAGTGGCATCGGGTTTTTGGCTTTGGGGAATTGTGCCGGAGGAAAACAATCCCACACTTTTTTTGGAGGCAAGACTATGTATCGATGTGAGGCCACGAGCGTCGAGGGGTTCATTCAGCAATTGGCGGTTTCCTACATCGCAAACGGCTACCGTTTTTACGTGCCAGGGGTGATTCCGGCGGAAAAAGACCCGCGCGCGGTGGACGCGAAGCTCATCGACCGGTACAGCATCGATTGCTCGAAATTTGTACGGTGCCGACGAAAGAAACGCGGATTCGCGAGCGTCCAGTATCTTCGCTGGGAGCGGGTCTTTGTGCTGGTCGCAACTCCGGGACAGCATCGTATTTTCACCGATGAAGCGGCGGTGATCCAAAATTTTATCCACACGCCTTTCCGATTTCTGGACTACGCAATCGGTTTGTCGATTCAGGAGGACACCACGCACCCATCGGTCCGGATCGCATGCGATGCCTTCCAGGTATTGAAGCGGCGATTCCTCCGGGTGGCTCTCAGCGATTCGGTCGAAACGCTGGAACGCCGATTCCATCAGTTACCGTTTGCCCCTTACGCCCCGATCCGGCGGCAACTGTTTGGACTGCTAAGCGCTATCAACAGGACTCGTCAGGAGGCCGACTTGGAGCGCGTGGCTTGGTCTGCGATACGCAGGCAGAGAAAGCCCGTTCGACCGTTTGCAGCCGAACCGAGTATCCGATTCTGGTCACCACCTCAGCACGGTGATATCGGCGATGCGGTTGAAGTGCCGGCCTTGCGCGGCGACGGGCAGGTCATGTTCCATGGCCATTGCCCCTGTCCCGATCTCGTTGGCCGGAATCTGCACGCCGTCTCAGCGAAGCTCCCCGCTGATTCCGGCAAATAGTTCGGCGGTCTCCAGCGTGAGAGCCAGCACCGTGACTGCACTCAGGAAGGTCTTGATTGTCTCGATGGGCCGATCTTCAAACGGCAAGACAAAAGCCCCGTGGAAGAGTTCCCCCACCGTCACGATGGGCAGGAAAAGCTCGTCTGTCGCCAGGAGTTTATCGGTCACGCTCTTATCGCCGCGCAAATGGGCGATCCCCACGGTCGTGTCGAGGAGAACGCTATTCGACATCCAGATGCTCCGATACTTCGAGGGCGGATCGACGGAAAAGCTCCGCCTCCTTCGCGTCCAAACACCCGGCCGTCATCCGCAACGCCCGCCTTCGCTCCGCGCGGCTGGGGCGATGCTTTTGCTGGATGAACGCCATGACTTCCGCCTGAGCCTCTGGAGGTAAGGCACGCAGTTGTGCAATGGAGCGTTCCAAAGACTTCACGGGACGTGATTAGCATGCTTTGGCACCGACCGGCAACCAAGGGAGCGGCTCTAAGCCCGCACTAACAGGAGACCGGCGGGACCGACTTTCCGCTGAGATTCAACCAGTGTGAAGAGCGGTCCAAATCGTGCGGTGCCCGGAGCAAGTTCGAAGCGGCCCGAGCGATCTTCGGGCAGCAACTCCGCTGCTTGACTGCGTTCACTGCTTCCTTTGAGCGAATCGTTCCAGCGCGGCGTTCAGAACGGCATCGGAAAGGTAACAATTTGTCGCCCTCAGGGCGTTTACCGCCTCCTCGAAATTCAAAAAACGTCTCTCGGAGGCTATTTCCAAGATGCCAAGCGTTCCGGTGATACGAATTTGAAGCCCTTTGGCGACGGCCCGTCCTTTCTTCTCGTCAATGAGAAGAAAGTCCGCCTTGAGCGAGAGCGCGAGAGAAATCGCTTCAAGCTCTCCAGGATCTAGCGGCACCGCTGTACTAAAAGGGGGTCCCTTTTGCACTGAAACCCACGAGGGAAGGGACGTGGCCCATGCTCGGACGCGCTCCGGAGTTTTTTCGTTTCGAAGCTCCAAAAGCACCGAGGAGGGAAGAACCACCTTTTCAAAAAGGAGCGGGAGAACATCGACCGCCTCGGTCAGAACCAGGTAGTGAAGGGGACCCGTATCGGAAACAACGAGGCTCACCCGTTTTTCAGGAATGCAGCAAGACTCCTTCGATCTTCCTCCAAGTCGGACAAGGAATAGTCCAAAGGAACGCGCCTTTCACGAAGAAACGCCTCAGTTTCAGTCCAGGAAGAGAGTTCAAGCATGGTCTGCACCTGAAAATGGGTGAGTTTCCCGGAGCGGTAACCTTCGACCGCCATGCTTTCAAGCGCGCCGCGTGCCACGCCATCCGGCGAGTCGCCAAAGGTCTTGGCGACGGCTTCGGGAATTTTTACGGTGACAATCATTTTTCTCTCTCAAAAACATCATAGCACAATTTCGGCCCACATTTCAATGACATCTCTCGAAATGAGAATCCGCGGACAAGGACTTCCATTCAGCCATTCTTGTTGCCTCCGTGGAGCCGTGCTACGTCTGGACGGGGAGGAGTGGTGTGGAACCGGCAAAGAAGGGCGCAGACAGAGGGGATGCCCGAGGAATCCAGAAATCCTGTCAAACGCTCGATGCTTGGGAGCAATTGGAATTGTTTTCGTCCCCAATAACGCCGACAACGCGGTCGGAACGCGGTTTGGAATGGATTCAGGAGTGCTTCGCTTCCCGAGGCCTTGCTTCATTCACGTTTACCAATGAGATCACCCCTCGCCACCTGGCCTATTTCTGGGACGGTTGCTGGCAAGAAGCAGAACGTATTGCGGAAGACCTGAACCCTGAGATCTCCGAACTCGACAAACATCCCCAAGTTGCAAGCCAGGCCCGGAATCGCAAAACGATGCATGAGATTAGGCTCCGCCGGAATGACCTTCGGGAGCTTGCGGAAGCGGCGAAGGGTTCGCCGCTTCCGCTCCCCCTCTTGGGTATGATAACCTATTTTATCAGACTCAGCAGGGGGAGTGTTTTCAATGGGTTCCACGTTCGGTAAGAAGCCGGTTTCTCACCTTCAAATTTCGAATGACCGGAACAGAGAACGCCTTCTCTCAAAGCCAGAGTTCCAAAAGCTCGCCGAAGTGCCTCCCGAAATCGAATGGCTTGCGAATCTCGCAAACGAAAACACGAAAAGAGCATATCGCCATGATGTGATTTCGTTCATGCGCTTTGTCGGCATCCGGCTACCCGACGACTTTCGGACTGTGACGCGTGCACACGTGATCGCGTGGCGGAAAGCACTAGAAAAGCGAATTCTTGCGCCAGCCACCATTCGGCGAAAACTCTCCGCGCTCTCTGACCTTTATGATTACCTCTGCGAGAAAAACGCTGTTAAAGAAAACCCGGTGCATGGCGTTGAACGCCCGAAGCAAGGTGCAAATCAGGGAAAAACTCCGGCGATTTCAGATGCGCAAGCCGCCGCGCTTCTGGAAGCCCCTCCCCGTCACACTCTCAAGGGAAAACGTGATCGTGCAATTTTGGCTGTGTTTCTTTTCCACGCCCTCAGGCGCGCCGAGCTTTGCGACCTTCGTGTGAAGGATTACAGTGATCGCGAGGGAATCAAACATCTGACCGTTCGGGGCAAAGGAGGGAAGATTCGGTTCCTCCCAGCGCATCCACGCGCGGTTCGCCTGATCGAGGAATACTTGGACGCGGCGGGCCATCACAGTGAGAGCGACTATCCCCTCTTCAGGTCGGCTGCGGAAAATGATCAAGACCCGAAAAGGCGGTTAAATCCAGGGTCGGTTTATCGAAATGTGGTGATGCACCATTGCAAGCGGATTGGAATTCTTGTGGAAGGATTGGGGCCTCACGCGCTTCGAGCAACGTCAGCGACGAATGCACTCAGCAATGGGTCCGATATCGCTGAAGTTCAAGAATGGCTAGGACATTCGAGCATTGCAACAACGCGGCTCTACGACAAGCGGAAGATGCGGCCAGAAGACTCGCCGACTTTCAAGGTCAAGTATTGAAGAATTCATCTGAGCGGAGACTTTAAACACGCGCGTCATTAGCGACGACGTTTCGAACGCTGATGTATGTCACTACTTCCGGTGGGCTCGTTAGCATTTGTTAACAACGTCTCTGCGAGAGAAAGACCATTTTTCAAATTTAGCACCAATTCACGCAGTCGGTCGACTTCGAGCATTCCTTGTCGCCCGTCCTCGGGAAAAAGGACGGGTTGTTCCGAGTGAACACGCGAACCAATAGAACGGATCACAGTCGTAATGCACGGTGCAAGCTCGACACGCAAAAAAGAGGCGTGCGCTTGACGAAAAGATCTGCTGCTAGGTTGACCGCGCAAAAGAATCTCAAGCTCCGGAAGGGAAATATCACACGATGGAGAACTGAATACATCTTCTTTCCTTTCCAGTAATCTTAAAAGCCTTAATCCCAAATGGCCGTAGTCTGTCAAAACTTGCGACGCTGGTTTCAGCGAGGCGCAAATCCCATACCACAGCATTGCCGTTGGCAATCGATCCTGCAACGGAAAGACCAAATGAGCATGCTCCAGAGATCCGTCCCCTACCAAGCTTGCCAAATAGCCGACAAAGAAATTTGTTCCAAGATCATTTGTTGGAGTCGCCACCAATTCCCTCACGGCTCGCTCGAAAACGAGAACCCTCTGCTCTCGGGGGAGCTTCATATCGTCAGTTACGCGAAGCGTGTTGACTCGGCCCTGAGTGAGACGCTCCAACGTGGAAGATGAAACCTGTCCCATTTCCGAAATCTCTTCACAACCGCGAAGCAAACCAGCAACGTGTTCACTCTTTCGGATGATGTCGTTGCCTTCATTGCGATTGTTTGCAAGCTGTATTACGACATTCCAAACACTCTCTAATATTTCCGGGGAAAGCCTTCGAGTTCGCTGCTCTCCGAATTCCCGAACTGATTGCCAACCCCTAAAAATGTAAGACAGGAGAGGGTCGTCAAATCCCAAGGCTATTGCGCGTCCGATTGCAAACGAATACGTTGATTCGAAGGCACTCAACGGCAGCGAATCGATAAATCCACGACCAGTGGCGTTGGTGAGGGTTTCAGCCAAGATTAAACCGATTAAGATCGACCGCCTTTGAAAAGATGCCGGAGCCTTGGTCTTAAGCATTTGAGTGAAGACTGACCAGGGAAGCACTCGAAGAAAGGAGGTTAACGGCCGGTAAGCAGGAAGGAATGTTACAGACCACGCAAAAAAATCTTCGACCATCTGATCAGAAACCACAACAACTTGGGGAGGTTCCTCAACTCTCTTTTCATCTCGCTCCCAGAGAGCCCATAGTTCACCAGGGGCGGGCAAGGAATCAGGCTGGGCGTTGCGGTAGTATGGAAGAGAACCCTGGCTTGACCCCCGCTCGTTCATGACTGCCACAAATTCCGATCTGCTCAATCTAAGGCTATGCATTTTTAGTCCCCCCGAACAAATCTGCCAATTTGGCCTGCTTTACAGGACCCCTGATTACCGAAAGCGCGCTATCAAGATAGGCGGGGAGTGCCTTCGAGTGATAGAATGAGAGCGACGTTTTGGAACGCGTAATTCCAGTGTATGCAATGTTTCGGTTAAGCGGTGACCTTTTGATGTTTTCCGAGTCGAGCATGTGGACGGCGCGGAATTCCAATCCTTTCGCTCCGTGTATAGTGGAAATGCAGACAGGCTTATCAGCCTCAAATGCGACATACCCATCCACGGCACTTTGAACCACTAATTGGGAGGCTATTCCTGACTGTTGAATCAATGCCCAAACGTCCTTAAGGGAATTTCGGGAGGCACAAAGAATTCCGATATATTCTTCCGGGTAAGCTTTAATTTGACTCCGAACTCCCTGCACTGCTTGCTCCACTTGTTCGTTAAGGTCGGTGCATTCGTGGATTGCAACTGACGAAGGATAGCGCCGTTCGTCATACATGCACGTCGGGCTGAGCGGGTCGAATGTGTTCCACCCTTTTGCCAACTCATCGGCAAGGAGGCAAATCTTTTTGCCATTACGATAATGATGCTTCAAGCGATCAACTTTTGGAAAACGCTTTTCGAGGGTGCTGCCGGAATTATCATCATCTGGATAAATGTGTTGGCGTAGATCCGCAGCGGCAAACACAACTTCAGCGAGAATAAAAAAAAGCTCGATTTCCTCGATTAAATAATCCTGTGCTTCGTCCAAAATGATCGCATTGTATTGGGAAGAGAGTTGCTTGTTGTTTACGATCTCATGCATCTGCTTTAATCGCTTCTTTCGCTCAGTTGCAAAATCTGAATCTGTTTCAGGAGTGACTCCATGCTCACGCAAAAATTCGAGATGCCAGCGGTTCAAGGTTTTGACGTTATCCACACTGAATGCATAGTGAGCCCCTCCGGTCGAAATGAACTCTCGCAATGTTCTTGTAAACGTAAGGACCAAGACGTTCGGTTTTCCTGAGCGGACCATCTGCGACGCCCGCAGCAAAAGCAGATTTGTTTTTCCAGAACCGGGCGGACCGACGATCAAATGGGATTCGCCCAAGGGCAAATCAATTACCGCCCTCTGTCCGCCATCCAGTTGCTCCTGCTTCACCCACCACGTTTCATTCATGAGCCACCTCAGGCAATTGTTGAGTTGCGTTTACGGCGCGATAAAGTGCCGAGATTATGCCTCTTCGGGCGGTATCCGGGGCGTAAATTCCCTTAAATATCGGGGTGGAACATTCTACCTGCGATTTTCTGGGTTCGAGAGCAGATGTTGTCGCTGTAGTCCCTGACAAAACCTCACACACGTCGCTATCCGCATCCACCCACTTAACAATGACTTCAAGGCGCAAGAATCGAGATAGGCAGTGAGTGCTCGACGGTTCAAACTGCGCAAAAAAGTGTCTCAGACCAGTCATTCTGCGCAGCTCGCGGATCTCGACTGGCGGGAAAACTGTTGGATCATCAATACAAGCGATGCGACACGCGCTTTGCAGGTCTTCGCTATATCCATCCAATTTCTGATCAAGCAATTGCGGGTCGGCGACACTCCGTTTGTGACCCTTTTCGCTTTGGGTGGCGAGATTTCGTCGTAGAATCTGGGACTTTATGTTCTCAATATCGTCTACGGCTGGCTGTTCCTCTTCAAAGTCTTCCCACGTGACGAGCTGAAGACGAGTCTGGGCCGGCTTGAGCAGGCAATAGCGCGCCAGATCGACAAGGGAGGGAGATACTGTTTTGCTCTCGATTCTGGGCGTTTCGTCCTGAACCGCATTAACCAACCGCGCAAAAGGGTTTTCAAAATCTGTAAACAAAGAACGCCGCATAATGAGGTCGTGCAAAACACCCCCTAGTTGGTAATAGGTGATCGCACGCCACGAATCGGGCGTGCCATCGTCGGTTCTTAACAAAAATTCGGGAGGGCTATATTTCAGCGTGCCGACAAAGATCTTCCCACCCGTGCCATCCGTTAATGGCTTCGTTCCGTGGGGGCGAATTACGCCTAAGTCCAATAGCGTCGCGTGTTGAAAATCCGAACTGATTGCTATGTTCTCCGGCTTGATATCCCGATGGCATATGGAAAGCCCTTCCAAAAAGTGAGCGGCGGACGCAATTTGGGAGATTATCCTTCTCTCCGCGCCGACTGGAACTTCGGGTAAGACCTCGGTTAGGTTCTTCCAGGGAAGATGCTCCATGATGACGAAGTAAAGCTGCTGCTCCTCCCAAAATCCTCCACCCAGGATTTTAACAAGATGTGGATGTGATTTATCGATCAGAGATTTTTCTCGCTCAATTCGCTCCGTCTGGATTTCCGCCCCGTGCTTTTCGATTAATTCGGGATCGAACACTTTCACGGCTGCTTTGCCATCCGAATTGTGGGCCTTAAAAACGACGGCCGATTTCCCAGAATTGATTAATTCATCAATCGTCCAGCCCGCCACAGAATGGCCGGCGAGCTGTTTTTCCAATTGTTTGGCACGGATCTTGTTCATCAAATGGAATGCCACTTACGGCGTTATTCCTTCGATTTTGGCAAAAAACCAAGGCTCGTCCGGCTCGGACCCGCTGATCCGAGCACAGGCGTGCTAAAATCGAGTGTGCAAGGTTTAATCGAGGCCCGCGAGCATTTTTGAAGTCGGCGGAGTTTTTCAAGATCAGGATATTGGAGGATTCCCCGGCGTTTCCGATGCAGACGGACTCAGCAGTTCGATGAGGAATGACGCGAACGGCAGACGAAGATTCTCAGTCGATTCCAGTTCAAAAGCTGCTTCATTGATTTCGAATCGGGATTTGGATCACTGGAACGAGTGGCCGCAGAACCCATTGACGACTGGCGTCAGAGGAATAAACACGTTGCCACAATCTGGAGAAAGGGATCAGTCAAATCCTAAGTGCATCATAAAGGACGTTATGAGTCATGAGACGAAAGCCTTGCAAGGCCGTCAGCGTCGGTATTTCCACAAATCAAGTAGCTCGCAAGGCCGATGATGGTTCAGCCTCGTTTGTCTTGGGGGCGAAAACGGGTCTGCTCATTCGATCTGCATCGCGAGGCGCTATGAAATATTTTCGGCACGCACGCCCTTTCGGCGAACGGAGGTCGATAATTTCGCTGAATCAAATGCTTTCGCAAACTGCGCTCCGAGGTCGATTTCGAGAACCACCGCGATTCTTATCAAAGTATCGAGGTTCGGGCTTCTCAGCCGGCCCTCAATTCGGCTTATTGCCGAGTGCGCAAGTCCTGCTTTCGCAGCGAGCGCGTTCATCGAAATGCCCCGCCGTTCCCGCTCTTCGCGCAGCAGGCTGATCAAATGCGAAGAAACGGCTTCGCAAAATGTGGCGTTCACGCACTGACATCGCTATCACAAAAGTTGATTGACGTAGCATGTGCCAATTGGCACAGTAGCGGGAGTATGACATTTGTTCGACGTCTCGGTCCCGATCCCCACGCTGGGGGTGCCAAATCGGTCGGGGGCAGCGGTTGCCCCGACATTTTCGAACTCGATTCCGGAGATTTTGCGATCATCGGAATAAACATCACGGAAGGAGCCAAGGCCAAACTTCCTCCTTCCGCAGGTTGCGGTGCCGATGAATCCATCGTTCTGATTCCAAGGAAGACGCTTGTCCACGCTCGCCCTGATATTCCTGCAAGCCTTTAACGCACGGTATTCCGTTTTGCCCCATCCGCGTGATAGTCTCACCGGATGGCATCCTTTGACGGTTGGCTCGAAGCCAACTGGTTCGACATCGTCCAAACGGTCAGCATCGTCCTGGGGCTTCTTTTCACGGGCATCTCGCTCCGGCGAGACACCCGCAGCCGGCAGCTCGAAAGCCTGCTCGCGCTAAAGGAGGAGCATCGAGAACTGTGGAGCTTGATCCATGACAATCCGCAACTCTCTCGGATTTTTCAGCCCGAAGTAGACCTCATCGCCTCCCCCATGACCGATGCGGAGGAGATTTTCCTCCGCCAGATGATCGTTCACTTCGCCGTTTCCTGGGAATTGCATCGAGAGGGCACCCCTTTCGATTTAGGGGCGTTCCGTCGGGATGCGGCGAAAATCTTCTCGCTTCCCCTACCGAAGCTTGCCTGGGAAAGAGCGTTGGACGCGCAAGATTCAAAGTTTGCGGAGTTCATTCAGCGCGCCTTGAAAACGCCACAATCCCCATAAACGTTCAACTGATTGATCCCAGTCTTCGGTCCGAGAAGCAACCGGGCAGAGGGTGGCGGAGGCCTCCCCGGCGTGAGGGGTGAGGGCACGCTGGGGAGGCGCAGCGACCCGTCGCCCGGTTGACTCGCAGGACGGAAGCACTTCGGCGAGTCGCGACGAAACGGGCTTTCCCAGCGAAGCGCGGGAAAGGCCCGTTTGGTCGCGACGTTTGGGAATTCCTCCTTGGGGGGCGATTGTGGGATTTGCGATTCATTTCTGAACAAGAAGAGTCCGGCGAGCTTTTCGGCTCGCCGGTCTTGGCGTTTAGAATGCCTCGGTCTGCTGGCCTTGCTGGAGAATCCAGGTGTGGGCCATATCCACCACTTTGGTGACGAGCGGCAGTTCGTCCGGGCTGAAGGTGTCGGAGCGCACCCATTTGTCGCCTTCGAAGACGGAGCGGCTGACCGTGACGGTGTGCCATTCAGCCTTGTCCTTTTTCGTGTGCCAAATGGAGGCTTGAATCGCGCCCAACTTGATCGAGTGAATCGGTTTATTTTTCATTTGAGTCTTTCTGGTTTCTAAGAGGGTTCATCCCTCTCTTCACTTTCCGAAAGAGAGAGGGTGAATCCTCGCCCAGAAAGACGGCGGGAGGCCGGGGCGGGCGGCGGAGAGATTCGCACGGAGCAACGCAAGTGACATGCTCCGCTGGCACGCGGCTGCGCGAAGCCGACAGAGCGCGCCCCGGACTCGCGCAAAGGAAAAACCGGGAACGAGTGGGCGGCGGTCCTGCCTCGATGACGAAAAAGACTGGTCGAGCACACACATGAAGCCGACCGGCGCTGGCGACAAGTTGCGCCGCTACTTCAGTCTGATCTGCGGTCGTAACCAGTAGCGGATGGCCCTCCCCAGAAACAGCAAGGCCACAAACTGAAAGCCAATGACCGGCGGTCAAAAACGAGTCGGACATCGTGAAGAAATGGAGTGAAGCGGGCAGAGCATCACCATGTTTGCGTCGGAAACCCCTCCCCTGCCGTAGTTTGCGTGACAATGAGTCGATTTTCGCAAACATTCCGTAAACGCTCCAAGTACGACATTGATAGTTACTTCGGTGTCTTTTGTTCGGTTTTGTTGGCACCGAAGGTGCATCCGGTGTGATGCGACCGATAGGGAGCCAAAAAAATAAGAGTTTTCCACAGGGCGACGGCGCCCCGGCCCCCCTAACGGGCCACAGCGGAGTCGCCCTGTGGAAAACTCACAGCAGGTTATCCACAGGTTTCCCGCCTGTGGATAACCGGCTGACCTTTGCCCTCCACCTGCGTGGGAAATCGCAGAATGGTTGGCGCGACTTGTTCGGAGACTCATGGAAGTGCCGGAGAAGCCGCTTGAGAAGGCGCTCGGCTCGGGTGCCTCTGCGATCATGCACACGGCCAGCGCACGAATTGCCTCCAGGGATTCAAGTGCAACCCGACGATGTCGCGCGCCTTCTCCACAAGCAGCGGATCGTTGGAGAATTTGAAGTCTTACCGCAACCTGGAAGCCTGCCAGATCTGCACGATGACAGTTCGGTTAAGCTCACCGGCCTCAGTCCAGTGCGTGGCATGCTTGGGCCGTATCTCCAGCGCCGTTTGATTTGAGAAGTCGAAAGAATGACGAGAGGCTGCGCTACGCGATTCAGGACTGTTGCGAAGGCACTCTTCATGATAATCTCTCTGCCTTGCAAGGAGGGCTGGCGCGATGGAACGAATGGAGCCGACGCGGGACCGGGGCCGCGCTCAATCCGATTCCGTAAACCTGCCAAAGCCTGCCGAACGGAACCGATTGGATGTCTACGAAGCAGTCACGAATCTCCTCGTCCAGCGAATCGAAAATGGTGTGATCCCCTGGCAATCTCCGTCGATGACCCGCGTGGGCTTCCCGAGGAATTTCAGCACTGACCAACTTTACCGTGGCATCAATGTGTTCTTGCTGGGCTCGCAAGAGTTCCAATCCCCGTATTTTCTGACATTCCTTCAGGCGCGAGAGCTGGGTGGCCATGTCCGAAAAGGAGAAATCGGCCAACCGGTGATTAAGGTCGGCACCTGGCGAAAGGATGCTGAGGAGGCCTCTGGCACATTAGACGATGTCTCTGAGCCCGCGCCGAAGAAGTTCCTCAAGCTATACACCGTCTTCAACGCCTGTCAGATCGAAGGAATCGATTTCCCCCGGGTTCCCAAGCGTGAAACGTTCACGGAGAGTGCTCTGGCTGAGAACGCGCGCCGTATCGTAGCTGGAATGCCGCAGCCCCCGTTAATTCACGAAGGGCGGAAATCGTATCCGCACTATGTTCCCGACACGGACACTGTTGAAGTTCCGAGTCGCGAGACGTTTCGAGCGGAGTGGCGGTTTCTCAAGACCCTGTTGCACGAGTTGGCCCACGCGACCGGGCACCCGTCGCGGCTGAACCGAGCTTCCCTCATTGAAAATCGAGGCCGGCACGCCGTCGCCGATGACCGTAAAACTTACGGTCTGGAGGAATTGGTAGCCGAAATGACCGCAGCGTATCTTGGTGCGCACGCCGGAATCGTCGAAGACGGTTTCGAGAATTCGGCAGCCTACCTGCACGGCTGGCTGGAGGCACTGCGAGTGAAGGATCACAAACTGTGGCTTGTAAAGGCTGCGAGCGAAGCGCAGCAAGCCGCAGACTACATTCTGGGTACTCCGGCAGAAGTTGCGAATAAGGTTACGTGAGGTGCGCGTGCCTTCACCAACCGATCCAGAAAAGTTAAAGTGCCATTCATCACAATTTCAGCGAGGAGGCACGTCGGAATTCGTGTCAAAGCCTCCCCCCGGAATTAGGTGTGCCTTCTGAGAATTCCGACGAAACTGGCAAGTAAAGACTCGACCGAGATCGATTTTCGCGTCATCCTCGCGCTATGAGCCTGAGCGTTCATTTCCGGCCATGTCTCTACTTACTTTTGGCGGCATGGACCATCGCCAACACATCGTGTGCTTCAGTGTTGATCCGTCGCGGCGTCGAGTTGCTACTGGACGACAAACCCGTCCGTCTCGTTGGGTATGGAGATTATGGAACACTCTCGGAGAGGGACTTCGAATACGAGATGTTCTTCGAGCGTCTCGCTCAAAACCGGATCAACTTCACCCGCGTTTGGGTGAACTACCACTGGACCCAAAGTCTCTCGCCCTACAGCCGCCGGTCCAATGGCAAGTATGATCTGGAAGCCCCAAGCAGCGCCTTTTACGAACGGTTGCATTCCTTTGTTCGATACGCCGAGAGCAAGGGGGTGGTGGTGCAGATTTGCCTATTTGACGCGAATGGTCAGGAATCGGATGGATGCAAGCTCCGGTGGGCGCGATCACCATTCAACCGGGCAAACAACGTGAACGGTTACCTCGACTCGCCTGGAGACTACGATGATCTGCAAACACCAGTCTGGGACAAGGTTCATGCGCCAATGGTTGACCGGGTCGTGGATACGGTCGGAGGCTTCGGTAACGTCATCTACGAGATTTGCAATGAACCGGACACTTCCGATCCCGGCATCAGCCTGGCATTTCAAGAGGCGGTCGCATCGCGACTCCGACAGAGGCTAGGCGCTCTGACGGGCAGCAAGCTCATTTCCGTGAATCTCGGTCGCTTGTGGCGAGAGGATAAGTCACTGGACTTGAGCAGCGAATACAATCGGTGGGCGAATACCTCCCCGGATGTGGATGTAATCTCAATTCATGTCAGCCAAAATGGGAATACGCCAATTGCTGGCTACCGCGCCGTGGATAAGCCCGTCATCATCAGTAACGACGGGGACCGGACTCAACAGACGGATAAGCAGCCTGGTTCGTCCATCACCTGCGCCGGAGCAACTCGCGGGTGGAACGAAAATGACCGGCTGCTTATGACGGGCAACATGCTTTCCATTGCCTTCAACGAGGAGATCTTGGGCGCGCCTGGCGGTCAAGGCCATGTGGAGTTTCTGGACAAAGGACTCATGGACAGCAGTTGGATTACGCTCGATTACAACCCTCGGGTTTCAATGGTGAACGAGAACGTTCTGAAACTGCTGTCCACTTTCAAGCCGACCGCTCTCCATTTTGGTGCTGTTGCGATTATTGGATTGCCAGTGGTGTATGTGGATGCGTCGAATCCAGGAGGCGAGGATGGAAGCGAAGTACGGCCGTTCAACACAATCGCGGAGGGCTATGCGGCGGCGGCAGACGGAGCGGAGCTTGTGATAGGAAGTGGGGAGTATCAGGAGAATGTCAGTTTTACGAAGCGGATGACGGTAACGGGGCGAAAAGGGAATGTAGTGATCAGGTAATAGAATTTGAAAAAGAAGGGCTGGTCAAGGAAGTCGGATAAGAGGGGCAGACGGCACGATGTGGCCCGAATGACGGAGGACAGCGTACGAGGATTGCGGCTCAGGCACGGCTGGCCGATCCCCTCCGGCACCAAATGATTACCCCAGGTTCAGCATTTGTCGATTGACTGGACAAAGCCTATTGAGTCACGAACATCCCAATCGTCCAGCGATTTCGCGGATTCGATTTCGCCATGCTGCGCCCAACCTCTCACCGAGTTCAGTTAGTAGCGCACATGCGCCGGTTCTGTCACCTTGCTCACTCTTGATGATTGCGAGGCAAATTGCGGGCAGAGGATATTTCTGCCTCGTTACTTGCGCAATCGTTAAGAACCGTTCCATAGCCTCAAGCGAGTGCATCTGCTCCAAGAACGGCAGCACATGTGCGTTAACCCTCTCGATGATGTCATCAAAAATTTTTGCGTCATTTAACTCCCACCACATGTCCTTGGCGTCGAGGAGTTGGCCGATTCTGATACGGACAGTGCATAACGGTTCGTCAATGACTGCCGGGGGCTCAGTCGCCCAGCACTTTTTGTGAACCTCAGGATGCAAAACTCCGGCGTTGACCGTGACTGTTTCGCCAGCCTTGCTGATTTGAATGTCGATTACATCAATGAAGGAATCGAACTGCCGATTCCAGGTTGCATTGCGCCGAGCGAATCCGAGCGGCTTCAAAAGCTCGTCCATACAGGCAATAACAGCTTTCGCGCTCATCGGTTATGGTAAATAACACGTCCTGACATTCCAAGCTGCTCCTCGTAGATTCGAATTTTTCGAGCACCGGCGGCGCGACCCGATGGGGTGTTCGGTTTCAACTCAAGAATTCGACCGTTTGGCGTGACGACATCAGGCTTGTAAAACTTGCCATCAGCGCCTTGTAACCGAACTTCAGATCGCCAGCCAGATTTCCGGACGACGCGCTCGGCTAATTCGCGGTGAGCGTTCCGCCCTGCCGCTGCTGCCGCACTCTCTCCGCCACGCGTTGCGGTCTTCGCGGCTGCGAAGGCCTCATCACCGTGATGCGCGGCAAACTTAGCAAGTTTTCCAAGTTTACCGAATCCTGGAAATAAGTCAACGACCCCCAACGCATAGTCCCATGTTCCAGCATTTGGGTCGGTAAACGCCTCGTAGAGGCCGGTGCCTGGAGCGAGATTCCAAGCTAATGTTCCGGCGGCTTCAATGCCGGCCTCCAGATCCCACGACGCCTCACTTTCATCGTTGAACAGCCGGGAAAACGCACCTGTGATCGCGCCATTCTTGAACTTGCCACCGCCAAGTTCAGCACCAAATCCCCCTGCAACGGACGCCGCAACCAAACGGGCGACAATCGTCGGAATTCGGTCAATTCCTGGAGAGAGCCCTTGGGTAACACCGGCACTCACAAATCCTTGAACGAATCGCCCTCCCTGAAGTTCGCTGCTGATACCGCCCACGATTCCGTGAGCGAGTGTTTTTGAAACGAAGTCCAGCGTCTGGGATCCCGTCAGCGTCCACGTCTCAGCGGCACCTGGTGGGGCAAAGGCTTGCCCAACGCCATAGAAGGCAGCGGCAGTTCCCGCACCAACCGCGATAGAGCGAGTGTCGCCCCGGCTGGATATGGCTGCGGACGCGCCACCAGCAACGGCAGCGGTAATGAGACCCGGAACCGCATAGGCCTGGCCAAGGGCGGTGAGGGCTGCCGCTGCCCCAATCGCCCCGACTGTCCTGCCGTGCGTCCTGCCAAAGTGCTCAAGATTGTCAAAAAAGTACCCGCTCGGGTCCGTCAGAGAGAGCGGGTTGTTCAGCACATAGCTGTAACGGTTGTGGGCTTGCTGATTGGCCGGAGCCTGAACCGTGACATCAGGATTCAGAAATCTCCCCAGCACCGGATCATACACCCGGCCACCCATGTGAATGGCATCAAGAGCGTCAAGCTGAAGGTGTCCGGTGAAAGCTCGTTCAGTTTGCTTGCTGGAAAGACTGCCGGACGGCACGGAACTCCACGAACCACCAAGGCGTTTTCCGTGAGCGTCATAGGCGAAGCGCTCGGTAGCCTGCCCTGCTTCGTCAGTAATCGTTTCAACTGAACCGAGGTGATCGGCATGGACATAGCGCGTGCGTTCAGTGGGAGGTCCGATCGAAGGCAATGCCCGCGTGTGGATTGCGACAAGCGTTCCTCCGGCGGAAACGTAGTGGCGTAGTTCCCGACCGGCGCGGCCTGTCACTTCCTCGTAGTGACCGAAAGGGTAAACAGTGGTCGACGTCTCTCCACCCGTTGTAACGGTGTGAGTCAATCGCTCACGGCCAGGGCCGTAAGTGAAGGAGGAGCTTTCATTGTCCCGCTTTATCTCGGCTGGTTTGTTAAATGACGTGTAGGCGAGACTTCGACGGACGCCAAGGACCTGGTTTCCGTTGTCATCATATCCAAACAAACCATTCGGGAGACCGTCCACCGAGGCGACCGCATACGGGCTTATGGCGGCACCGCCGTACTGGTAGCTCCCGACCCCCGTTTTGAAGCGAAGATTACCCACATCATCGTAGCGAAAATCAACGGGTATTCTCCCCGAAATAGCAGCGTTGGTCAGCCGGTTTAGATCGTCATAGGCAAAAGTCTCCACCAACCCCTGACGGAGGTCGCTCCGTGACTTCAGGTTGCCGAGGCGATTGAAATCAAAGGCCAGATTTCGGATTGTGCCGTTCTCACCCGTTTGAATATTTCGCACCCAACCGCGGCGTGGATTGAAGCTCCGACTGGTAACGAGACCGTTGCCAAACGTCTCGCGTGCCATCTGGCCAGAGGGGTTTACCTCGTTTCCTTGCCACAAGAGCCTGTCGCCGTTCACTACCCGCAACTCCGCAAGATGCCCGTACGTGTTGAAAACTTGACGTACGGCAAAACCGCTCGGGTATGTGAGCCGTTCTACACGACCGATTGAGTCGTAAGCAAAGGATGTTTGGAACGATTGACCGCTAACGGAGACCGTTCTGATGAGCGGTCGCCCGACATCATCAAACGAATGTCCCTCACGGTAACCGCCAACACCCTCGAGGGTGGAGAGTTTTCCAATGGCCTTATTCCCGATATCGTATGTCCACCGCGTTTCCCCTTCTGGTTCGTTTCGTTTGGACAGGCGGCCGAGAAGTTCGTACTCCATCGTCACGACTTGCTTCTTTCCGTCCTCCTGACGCACAAGTTCGCCCAACGTGTTGTATCGGTAATGCCACGCGGGAAGACCAGGCTCCTTCAAGGAAAGTTTCCGACCGCGAATGTCATACGTGACAGTGGTGAGGTTTCCATCAGAATCGACACTTTGAAGGAGGTTGCCAAAAGCATCGTACTGGTGGCGCAGCCGTTTCCCGTAATGGTCCACTACTTCAATCGCTTGGCCCTGGCTGTCTTTGATTTCGACGCGTCGCTGCCCAAGCGCATTTGTGAGGGTGGTTGTGAGCCCTGCGTAATCGGTTGCTGTAGTCGATTCGTCCGGCAAAATCTCTCGAATGATTCGGCCCAAGACGTCGTACTTGAATTGCGTCCAATGAACGTCCCGGCCTTCGAAGTATTCGCGAGAGACCCTCTCCACCCGGCCCAGTTCGTCGTACCGCGTGTCCTGAAAGGCTTCTTCCCCCGCAAAGCCGGTTTCTCGCGCCCGAATTACACGCCCGAGGGAATCGTGGTAAGCGGTCGCGGGCTCCTGCCCGGTAACAAAAGTGCGAACGAGATATTCGGCGAGTTCGGGAGCTTTGGAGTCGGGCCGAAGATAAGCCCAGAGCGTGCGGGTCCCGTCGGGGTGATTTTCGCCGAGACGCCGCCCGAAGCCATCGTACGATAAAGTGGTGACAAGTCTGTTCGGATCGGTTGTGCGAGTGACCTGACCAAAAGCCGGATGATAATCGACTGTGACCTCATGCCCAAGCGCGTTTCGCGTCACGCGCGGAAATCGGCCTCGGCTATCGTATTCCGACGACGCGAAGCGCGTGACGATATCGCGGCCCGCGACGGTAGAACGAGTGCGGTTGCCAAACGCATCATGTTCGTAGGTTGTGCGGAGTGTGAATTCAGGGCGGGTGGGTTCAATCTCCTCCCAGAGAAGGAGACCTTCAGTCGTGTACTCAAAAGCAGAAACGCGGGACTGGCTGGGCACACCAGGCGCTTCCGCCGTGACAGTTGCTTTGGTGAGCCGCCCTAGAATCCAACGGCTATCGTCATTGCGATACTCGCTCAAAGTGGTTTTCCTAAATCCATCTCCTGAATCCACCGTGATGGAGGTGGGATTGCCAAAGCCATCAAAGACAGTGCTTGTAGTCGTTGTCGTAACGGGTGAGGCGTCGCCTGTGATCTCGTAGGTTTGAGAGACCGAGCGAGGATTGAACACAAAATAGCGGGCCGGACTTCCGCCTAAAGGCCGAGACTCCCAAACGTTCTCGACGCGGCTCACCAGACGACCGCTCGCCAGACTCGTTCGGCTGGCGAGGGTTTGGCCGACAAATGGAAAGTCCTGACGGTATCGCGTGTCGGAGCTTACGCCGGAGCGGGTGTCAGTCATTTCAACCGATTCGAATCCAAGGAAGCCTCGTCCAGTCAAATGCGCGCGCGCTCCGCTATATTTGTGGAGAATCTCGTGCATTCCTCCCCGCCCGTCGCTTTGCCGATGGCGAGACACCACATACAACGGGCCGCGCATATCGTTGACTGGATACTTCGCACCTTGACCCGCCGTGTAAACCGAGGCGTCGGTGAGCGGTGCGTAGTCAATCTCCACACGATTGCCGTAGCCGTCCTGAATACTTTGGAAAAGGTCGGGCAGGCGGGCGTCCCGCTGCCAGACATAGACTTCGTTTCGGCTAACAAAGTGAATGAAATCGCTTTGCCCGTCTCCATTGAAATCGCCCAGTTGAAAATTGAACTCAGCATCCCCCTTCAAGTTGTAGGCGTTGGCTCCATTGTGTTTAACCTTGCCCGCAACGAATTTGGCGTCGCCGACAGACCGCCACACGACAATTTCGTCTCGATTGAAAATATGGATGATGTCGGTGCGGCCATCGCCGTTGTAGTCCGCGATGTGGAATTCAAATTTCGCGCCGTTTCTTCCCTCAAAATGGTAGCCATCGATGCCGGTCTGGAGCTCGTCGGGCCGAAGGGTATGGCGGCTGAAGTTCCCCGGCGTTGTGGCAAGCCAAATTTCACATCGCTCCTTCGTGTAGTAATGAAGAAAATCGGTCCGTCCGTCTCCATTGAAATCCCCCGATTGAAATTCCGACCTGTCCTTGTTCAGCACGACGGCGGGAACAGCATGTTTGGTGATTTGAAAAGTGCCATTCCCCCTTGATCGCCAAACCCAGTATTCGTCGTCCGCCAAATTAGCACGGCTGGGATTAAAATGAATTAAGTCCGTGAGCCCGTCACCATCGACGTCGCACGGAAAATAGTTGTCGTCGTTTTCGGTGATAAGATATTCGGATACCGTTTGTCTGACAAACTTGAACCGCGCATCTCCTTCTGCGAGCAAAACTCTGGCTTGGTGATTATCGGTGATATGAATCAAATCCGTGCGCCCGTCCCCATTAAAATCGCCCGCATAGTAGCGTAGCGAATCGTTCACATCGAAATCGTTGAAACCAGGAACTGACGCTGCTGCAATCGACACGCTGCCTGATGGAGTGCCACTCCAAATCTCGGCACGGCCCGAGCTGACGACGTGAAAGAAATCTGATCGTCCATCACCATTGAAATCACCCGAAACAAAGTGATTGCGATTGGCTTGGACTTCGGGATGTAGAACGGAAGAGAGTGCAAATGAACCGTTGCCTGTGCTCTGCCAGATATTGAATCGACTGTTATCGGCGAGGTGAATCAGGTCGGTTCGCCCGTCTCCATCAAGGTCACCTTGGAGAAACGCATAACCTCCGGCATCCACCCAGTAGCCCGTATCTGGACGAATAGCTGACTTGACGTCAAAGGAAGGTGCATTATCTCCGTCCGACCAATCGGGAAATTGCGTGGCTGGAAAACAAACATTGCGCGAGTCGCATAGCTGCACGCTCTTTAGCCTGGAACGGCCAGTGGCGGAACCCACCTCGTAAGCAAAGTTGTATTTTAAGACAACAGCTCCGCCAACTTGGGTCGAGATTTGCCTCAAACGTCGGGACATACGCAGCGGATATGGCCCAATTTTTCCGACAGAATCGTCCGGCCGGTCCTCGTAGGCGAAATTGACACGCGCGTAAGGCGACAAGCTTGCGATTCGATTTCCGGTGTAGTCGATGTATCTCAGCCAATATTCGCCGCGATCCCGATCTTCTCCATACGCGTACTGCAAGTAGTTGCCCTTGGTGTCTCGCACCTCCTTGAGTGCCCACGCCATAACATGATTGGCACCAATCACACGTATGCGTGCGTCATCCGTCGAGCCAAACTCAAGGATCTGGCCTGATTTGGTCCAGACACGAAAATAAGCGGGGCCATTTCCCGAACGTCCATAGGACACAATGCGAGAAAAAGATTCAATCTCTGTCCGGTATTCCGTCCTGTCTCCGCCATAGCTTCCAGCGATCGCTACGAGTCGCTGCCCGTCCAGGCAGAAGCGATCATTCTCGTCGAACAGGACACCTCCCGTCACCCCATCTTGCTCCAGGGTCCTTCCCGTCCGCGTGATTGCGGAAAGGCCAGAGATGGAGCCTCCTACGCCGGCAATGCCGTTACCTCCACGGCTTTTGAGGTTGACGGCAAGGCTGGGCTGCATTCCCGCCGTACCGGGAGGCACATTGATGGGGATCGTGTAGGAGGCGCTGCCTGATGCATCCACGGTCATTTGGCCCGGCAAACTTCCGACAAGGTTGCTGGCGGTCGGATCGGTTCGCCTTTCAAATTCCTGGAGATTTGTGAGGCCGTCTGAGTCCTTGTCGAGAGCGGCGTCCCGTGGATCAAGAAAATTGAACCCGTATTTGTGTTCAAACCAGTCTGGCATCCCGTCCCTATCGGTATCGGGCGTGGGATCGGCAGGACCTCTGGAATGGACTCCAATTACTGCTGGTTCTCGATCCCAAAGCGCGACTCTGATTCCACGCGCGTCTGGACTATTGAGTCCATAGATGCGCGACTCGCCGTTTGTATAGGAACCACCGCGAATGCGGATGGTATCCCCAGCGGTTGCCTTGCCGTATGCTTCTGCGAATCGCAAAATGGGATGTTCTTCTGAGCCATCAGGAGTTCCGGTCTTGGTTGAGTGGACGTCAACGTAAAGAGTGTCCGCAGTGGTAACGATCAAGAAAGGCAAGCTAAGAACTGCCGTCCTGAACGTGCTCAAAGCACTTTGAAACCCCGTCATCCACCACCGATACGTAGGAAGGGTGCCGCTACTGTTGGACATAGTAGGTAGGGGTTTTCATGGAATGGACCTTCACGAAAGCCGGAGCGGTCTATGACTACTTGAGGCTGACATGTACCCAGATGAGGCCGCGCCCAGTTTCCAAGTTCGATGTTGCTTTGCCGATCATCGCTCCGACGGCCTCGGTTGGGCTTGCTGCACGCATGGCATGTCCGGGCGTGGGCGAGGAGACGAGTGCATCCCCGACGCGAATCTTCCCAAATGAGGCATCTGCCCAGACCTGCACGCGGCCCAACATGGCCACTTTGTGCTTTCCGCTCGCGAGAGTTCCCGAGTGCTCAAGCACCAAGCCTGAATTGACCCCGCCAGCTTCGCTGATGACTCCGGCGACCGCGCGGTCCATTTCGTCGCGACACAGTTCGATCCGTTGGGAGCCATCCCCGGCGTATCGCACAACCATCCCTGGCTCTATGGCATCAAGCTCGTTCATTGCGGAAAACCGTTCGGCTATGTCCGCACCGCCGACTATTTTGAGCGCAGGAACTTCGAGAATAGCACCCTGAACGGACAAGAGTTCATCGCTGGTTAGAATGATTCGCGCATCGAAATCCGATTCCAAGTCATTGGAGAAATCGATAAACTGGCCGTAGGCGCGTCCACGTAGCTCTATGAAAGTGCCATCGGTCGTGCCCTCCGCATTGCGGCCGGAGCCGATCATTCCCGCTCCGAGCGTTATCGAACTGCCGAGTGGCATGTTCAAGTGGCCAGCCATATTGAAGTTACCCAGCAGTTCCAGATCGCTTTCAACGATCAATCCACCTCCGTGAACAGTAAGCATGCGATCCACATCGTTTTTGAGCCGCACGTTGAAATCTTCGTCCGGCCGTCCAAATCCGCCGTGGAAGTCGATGAACGAACCGTTAATTCCTACGACCGAGGAATCCCCAAGTTCAACGGCACCGCGGACGCCGAGACTGCTATTTAACAGTGCTGCTCGGGCAACGTTAAAACTTCCATTGACTGAGGTGTCATCCGCGCGTAGGGAGAGCCGAGGCAGATTGGCGAAACCAGGGCCTGCAATCGAAAACGGAGCACCGTTTCCATCTGCGTCCAACGCCCCAAGATAAACCTCGCCAGCATTGGGAATACCACCGAGGACAAGCTGCCCCTCGCGGGAACTCCCCACCCAACGAAGAGTAGGCCCGAGGATGTAGAGGTTTCCTGAGAGATAGGTATTACCCTGAAGGTGAATGGCTTCCAACGGGTCAGTGGTGCCGATCCCAATTTTTCCGTCGGCGGCCACCTGGAGGACCGATTTCGTCCCATCGGGGGTCGTAATACGGGACACCGTTCCTAACGGCGTTCCCGAAAGCACATCTGCCGCAATTTTCGAAGCTGTTATCGAATGGTCCGCTAGTTTTGCTGTCGTCACCGCGTTGTCCGCAAGTTGGATCGTCGTAATCGCGCCGTTGGCGACGGAATTGGCTTGGTCGGCGCGAAAAGCCCACACGACTGAACCGATTGGCTGATCCGGGGTGAGCAGCTCGAAGCCTTCTCCCACATCCACCCAGACACGCAGTCTGAGATCATTCTGTGAAGACACGGACTGCGATACAGGAGCCATCCCCTCTCCGAGCATGACGCCGATGCCTCCTTTTTTCACAGATAGCGCGACAGAATCAGAAGGTTGGCTTCCAGAGACCGAAGTTCCGTCGTTACTCCAGAAGGTCTGGCTGCCTGAGGCGTTCACCAGGGCAAATTTGAAATGCGCATCACCGGTAAAATTGGTGCCGCCTTTTGCGATAAGCCCCTGGTAGCTGATGCGCTGTGGGACTTCGACTCCTGTGGCAGGTGTGAGCAGGAATCCAATCAGAACGACAATGAATAAGCACAATTGGGATTTCATGGGTTTTTGCGAAGGCGATAAAAGCGTTGAGTAGCACCGGCGAAGATCCCCGCAGGGTCGAAAAAGGTGATCGTCCCCGCACGCACCAGCGACGGACCGAGCGAACTCCAAACTTGAAAGTCGTTGGACACCTCAACTTCGAGTGAAGTGTTTGTCGCCTCTTTTAATTGGATTTCGATTTCGCCAGCGGAAAGGATTCGGGCGGAAGCGATCACGATAAGAATCGGTGAAATCAGAACCGATTCGTTTGAAGTCAAAAATCCAGATTGCAGTGTTGTGCCGGAAGGAGAAACAGATTCACCGAATCCCAAACCAAGCGCGTGAAACATCTCCACTTTCGCGCCCGCCGCCCATCCTGAGCCGATACCCCCAAGTCCTTGAGGAACTGCTCTTGGAGCAGTTGCGAAAGTCAAACCAGTGGCGAGCAGGAGAACAAGCTGACTGCGCATGCAGCACCAGCTTCGCAGACCAATCGGGTTGAACCAGTGACAATGTTGGGTAGTTTTGGGTAGGCGACCATTTCCCTCTCAAGCCCAGAGTCACGAAGAAAGGTTGCCTTGGCCAAACTTCCCCAAACCGGATTGGCTTGGCATCCGCTCCAAGAACTCGGCTTTTTGGACCGCTTGCCTACGCGTATGCACTTGCAGTTTTCGAAAGATACTCTGCGTGTGCTTTCGCACCGTTGCGGTGCTGATCTTAAGGTCTTGACTGATTTCTTTGGGAGTTTTTCCACGGCGAAACCCTTCAAGAATCTCCTCCTCGCGCGGCGTGAGTGCATAAACAACCGCAGCAGGAGGAGCCATCTTCCGAAACGCGGAAATGAGCTGACGCGCAATGCCAGTTGAAAGCGGAGAGCCTCCGCTCCGGACATCGAGAATCAAGTCCAGAAGTTCGCTTTTGACCGAAGCTTTGACGAGATAGCCGAGCGCTCCAGCACATATGGACTGAAAAATCTTCTCGAAATCTTCGAGAGCAGTGAGCATGATGATTTGGGTTTTCGGCAACCGTTCCGAGAGGCGGCGTGCGCATTCTACTCCAGACATGCCAGGGAGTTTAATGTCCATCAGAATGACGTCCGGTGCCAAGCTTGGCAATTCTTCGAGCGCACTCTCCGCATTTCCGTAGGTGCCAACCAATTGAAATCTCGTCGGAGAAGTTGAGAGCAGGTCCGCAATTGTCGAACAATACTCAGAATCGTCGTCCACAATGGCGATGCGAATTTCGGGCGTCTCCGGTGTCATGGTTGAGCCGAGTTCAAAGCCAGTGGAATCCGAAGAACGACCGTGGTGCCTTGTCCGGGTGTGGACTCGATGGTGGCGGAACCGCCGATAGCATTCATACGCTTTGATAAATTGGAAAGCCCGCGCCCGGAGGCTTCACGACGTGAAGCGGACTTGGGAGACGTCGAATCGGCCGGCGTGGCCTTCTCCGGCGAAGCCAGTTGAAAGCCAACTCCGTTGTCTTGGATGGAAAGTTCGCAGGAATTCGCGGTGATATGCAGATTTGCAAGGACGGTCGTAGCTTTTGAGTGGCGTGCCACATTATTGAGAACCTCCTTTGCGGCGAGGATAAGCTGGTGCCGGAAGGGAGCCTTAATCGGCGCAGGGGGAAGTTCTTCAGGAAAATCGAGGCAGCATTCGATGCCAGCGCTCTGGCAAAAGCTGGCAATGAACTCACTCAAATACGTTGCGACATGAGCGAGCGAATCCTTTGTCGGGTCGGTCGTCCACACCAGATCTCGGACGGTTCCGAAAGCGCGGTGAGTCAAACTCCTTAGGCGTTCCACATGCTCCGTGACATCGCCCTTTCCCGCTCGGCCAAGAACCGCGTCGGATTCAAAAAGAATTCGAGTGAGTTCGGCTCCGAGATCGTCATGGAAGTCGTCGGCAATCCGGGCGCGTTCCTGGGCGACCGCGCGTTCGCGCTGCAATTCCTGTGAAATTCTCAACCGCCGATGGCGGGAACGAAGGCCAAGGCAAATGGCCATCGCGGTCGCAGTGAAAAGGATGCCCGGCCCCCAGTAAATCGCCGAACCAAATCTCCGCCGATACGCTTCGAATTCTTGATTGGCTGCAACCAGAAACGGTTTCTTAAGTTTCCAGTCATGCGATGGTGTGAAACCGGTGGGACCACCAAAAACGACCACGTAACGCGGCAATTTTTCGACGTGGCCATCTGTTGGGTCCTCCTTGCGCAAAGAACCAACGAGCAGCACGTCACTGTAGCCATCCCCATTGATGTCTCCAGCGCTTTGCACGATTTCTCCAAGCTGCAGATGCGAGTGATCGCTCTCCATGCTCCATACGGGCCATCTCGACGGGCCGGAGTGGGAGCCGAAGTAAGCCACGACCGCGCCTTCCGCTTGTTGGCCATTCATGGCTTGGGGCGCTCCTACTACGACGTCCGCGAAGCCATCTCCGTTGAAATCTCCGGATACCGAGAGCGTCTGGCCGAAAAGGGTGTGGGGATGATTACTCTCCGAAAACCATGCATGGTGTGATGGCAACCCGGCGCGCGAACCAAGAAATAGAAACGCCATCCCCTCGTTCCGGTCTCCGCGCTCCGCAAAGCAAGCTCCTACGGCGACATCATCGAACCCGTCGCCATTCACATCTCCGGCTCCGGCTAGCCCGTGGCTGAAAAACTGCTCTTTAAGTTCGTCAACGCCCTGTTCCGGCTCGATAGGGTATTCCGATGCCCAAGCAGGGGCGGAGCCGAGGCCGGATTTCGAGCCGAGGTAGAGATAGGCTTTTCCCGAATCAACGTAGCGACCGGAGAATTTCATAGCTCCGACCAGGAGATCGTCAAATCCGTCCCCATTGACGTCTCCGGCGGCGGCGACATCGTGGGCGAAGTGAGAACCGGATTGCTCACTGGAAGCACTCCAATCCGGAAAATCCTTCAATCCCTCGCGACTGCCGTGGTACACAATGACACGGTAAAGATCGAGCGCTTCCGAGTTCGGCTCGGCGGTGTGAACCGCGATATCGTCAAATCCATCGCCATTCACGTCACCGAGGGGAACGCAGACCTGAGCATGTAGCCATTTGACGTTTCGTTCAAAGTTATCCTTGCCACCGAAATATATCCCACCGCTGCGTACAAGCACTTCATCGATGCCATCGCCGTTGATGTCGCCCATAAAGGCCACGTTCTCCGCAAAATAGCGCCCCGGGTTTTCTCCCTCCGCGATGAAGAACGGAGCGTGCTTTAATCCCTCAGGTGATCCCAGATAGACCAAAGCGCGACCACGCCCTTCCCCAAATCTCGGTTCGCCGATGATCAGGTCGGAATAGCCATCGCCGTTCACATCGCCTCCCCCTGAGATCGGAGGCACAAGGTTTGGCGCGCACAGAGGACCGACCTGCTCCCACCGGGGCAGCGCATGATATGGATGCTTTCCCCGGCGTTGCTTAACTTTTTCCCGTCGCGCTCGGCTGGATGATAGCTGCGGGTGACCGTTTTCTGTTTCCTGATCTTGCGAGGAAGCGTGGAGCGAATGGAAAGACAATCCAAGAACGAACAGGCAGAAGAGCGTCCATGCCTTGTTCGGTTGGCCTCGCACGCGAAATATCGGCGTGCTTGGCGGCTCAACTAGTCGATTTGCTGAGCCTTTCACGCGCCGCTACTCTGCCACGGTGCGGCGGCGCAACTGGAGAAACGTATTCACCGTCTCCTGTCGAATCTGCTCTGGATCGCTCCGAGCCTCGACCGCCGCATTCCAGATAGCCCGC
>CAYVRB010000004.1:0-45641 GCA_964453375.1 uncultured Alcaligenaceae bacterium | reverse complement strand
AGCAGGGTTCGTCCATCAGGATGATCTCGGGCTGGCAGGCGACGGCGCGGGCGATGCAGAGGCGCTGCTGCTGACCGCCGGAGAGGCCGAGGGCGGAGTCCTTGAGGCGGTCCTTGACTTCGTCCCAGAGGGCGCCGGCGCGCAGGGCTTTTTCGCAGGCTTCCTCGAGCTCGCTGCGGCGTTTGACACCGGCGATGCGGAGACCGTAGATGACGTTTTCGAAGATCGACTTGGGGAACGGGTTCGACTTCTGGAAGACCATGCCGACGCGGCGGCGGAGGTCGACGAGGTTCTCGGCGCGGTCGTGGATCGATTGGCCGTCGAGCTTGATGGTGCCGGTGTGGCGGGTGCCGTCGATCAGGTCGTTCATGCGGTTCATCATGCGGAGCAGCGTGGACTTGCCGCAGCCGGAGGGGCCGATGAACGCGACGACGGAGCGTTCGGGCACGACGAGCGAGATGTCGAAGAGCGCCTGCTTGCCGGGGTACCAGAAGTTGACGGAATCGAGGGTGAACTTCGGCTTGGCGAGCGCGATGTTCAGCGACGATTTGCCCGTGGCTTCCCGGGCGGTCACGATGTCGGTGAACATCCGGGTCATGGGCGGGCTTCCGATCATGGAGGACATTATGGGATCGTTGTAGGTGCGGATTGTGAAGGGATCGCGAAGGAACCGTGAAGCCGGTGGCGACCGAATTGGCTCCAAAGGGAACCACAGAGAACACAGAGGGCACAAAGAAAGCACGAGATCATTCAGAAATAAAAAAAGGGCGGACCTGTCGGTCCGCCCCCTTCTCAGGAATTCTTTCTCTGCGATCTCTGTGTTCTCTGTGGTGAAGAATTCCCACTGCTAGGCGATCAGCTTCTCGACGACCTTGCCTTCGCGGAAGAGCTGGATCGGGCGGCCGGTCGGGGTTTGGAGTTCCGTCTGCGGGTTGACGCCGAGTTGGTGGAAGATCGTCGAGGCGACGTCGTCCGGAGTCACGGGGTCCACCGACGGGGCCATGCCACTGGCGTCGGTGGCGCCGTGGACGTAGCCGCGCTTCAGGCCGCCGCCGGCGAGGACGCACGCCATCGAGCGCGCCCAGTGGTCGCGGCCGCCGTTCTTGTTGACCTTCGGCGTGCGGCCGAACTCGCCGGCGCACATCACGATCGTGTCGTCGAGCATCCCGCGGTCGGCGAGGTCGGCGACGAGCGTCGAGAGGGCGCTGTCGAGGTTCGGCACGAGGCGGGTCTTGTGGGCGTCGAAGGTCTTCTGGTGGGTGTCCCAGGAGCCGAAGCCGAGGGTGACGAAGCGGACGCCGGCCTCGACGAGGCGGCGCGCGGCGAGCGCGGCGGGGCCGATGCCGGTGCCGTAGCTGTCGCGCAGGGCCTGCTTCTCCTCGTTCAGGTTGAAGGCCTTGCGGGTCTTCTCGGAGCGGAGGATTTCGAGCGCCTGCTTGTGGAAGGTGTCGAGGCCGTCGACGAGGTCGTTGTTCTGGTCGATGGCGCGGAAGCCGTCGTCGAAGGTGCGGAGGAGCTGGTCGCGCTTGTCGAGGTCGGCGAGGGAGAAGCCGTTGGGCAGCGTGATGCCGCGGAGGCGGAAGGCGGCGCCCTTGTCGGCCTTGTCCCCCTTGTCGCGGCCGTTGGCGTTGCCTTCGACGGTGAAGGCGTTGTAGCCGGTGCCGAGGTAGCCGGCGCCGCCGGCGAGGCCGCCGCGGAGGTCGATGAACGAGACGTACGGCGGGATGCCGGTCTCGGTCTTGAGCATCCGGGCGGCGACGGAGCCGAGGGCGGGGTATTGCAGCGCGGCGGTCGGCTTGTTGCCGGTGGTCATGAAGATCGTCGCCGGGGCGTGCGACGGGATGGTGTGGTACAGCGAGCGGACGACGCTGACCTTGTCGGCGACCTTCGCCATCTTTGGCAGCGTCTCGGCGAACTGGATGCCGGGGGCGCTGGTACTGATGGATTTGAACTCGCCGCGGATCCCTTCGGGGGCGTCGGGCTTGTTGTCCCACATGTCGATGGTCGCCGGCCCGCCGGCGAGCCAGACGAGGATGACGGACTTCGCCTTGGCCTTCGGATTGTCGGTCCCCTTCTCCTTGGCGGAGGCTTGCGCCGCGAGGAAGCCGGGGAGGCTCAGACCCAGCAGGCCCGCGGAGCCGAGCTGGAGGAAGTTACGGCGGTGGAAGCCTTCGCAGTCGGTGCGGGGCATGGAACGGACTCCGGTTTGAGGATGGTTTCGGCCGCAAGCCCAGGGACGGCCGTCCCTGGGCTTGCAGGTTAGTGGTTCAGAATGAATTCCCGCGTGTTGATGAGCGCCCACATCACGTCGGCGAGCGCTTCGGTCTTGTTCGAATCCTCGTTCAGGAACTTCATCGCCTCCGCCTTCTCCTTCTCCGTCGGGAAGCGCGAGAGCGTCGCGAGGAACATCTCCTCGACCGTCGATTCGTCGGCCAGCTTCTTCTTCACCAGCGCGGCGACGCGGCCGTTCGGGGCGCGCATCTTCTGAAGCAGGATCGGGTCGGTCATGCGGAAGAGCGTCTGCGGCAGCGCCGGCTCGGCGGAGCGCTCGCAGTCGCACGCCGTCGTCCGCGGCGGCCGGCCGAAGATGCGCAGGATGTACGACAGGTTGGCGTTGTTCAGCCGGCTGGCGCCGACCTCCACCATCTTGTAGCCGGCCGGCGCCTCGACGCCGAACGCCTCCTCGACCGCGAGCGCCGCGTTCAGCACGTCCACCACCTGCTCCGCCATCAGCGGCCGGACGTAGCTGCGGGCGAAGTTCATCCGGTCGAACGTGTTGCTCGCATTCGGCTTCGCCGAGGTCTGGTACGCGCGGCCCATCAGGATCGCCTTCTCCAGCTTGCGGAGGTCGAAGCCGGTGTCGGTGAACTCCTTCGCGAGCCGGTCCAACAGGCGCGGGTTCGTCGGCGGGTTCGCGAGCGAGAAGTCGTCCACCGGGTTCACGAGGCCGATGCCGAAGTAGTGCGCCCAGACGCGGTTCGCGAAGCTCCGGGCGAAGAACGGGTTCTCCTTCGTGGTCAGCCACTCGGCGAGCTGCACGCGGGCGTCCTCGCCGGGCTTCGTCTTCACCTCCGGCCCGCCGAGCGTCCGCGGCGCCGGCGTGCGATTCGTCGCCGGGTTCGGCTTCATCCGCGCGCCCCGGTCGGTCACGAACACCTCGCGCACGAGGTTGATGTTGTTCGCGTTCCGCATGTCCACCTTGGCCTTGCGGGCGTCGTTCTCCTCCGTCGCCAGCTTCTTCGCCTCCGGCGTGCTGAACTGCGTCTGGTTGAACGTCACCTGCCCGAAGATGTTCGCGAAGGCCCAGTACTCCTCCTGCGTCCAGCGGTCGGTCGGGTGCTTGTGGCACTGGGCGCATTCGAGGCGCACGCCGAGGAACGCCGCCGCGACCTTCTCCCCCCAGATTTCCACGGGGACTTGCTGCTGGCGCCGCCAGAAGAGGTCGAGCGATTTCTTCTCGGGGTAGTCGGACTTGTTTCCCTTCGCGATCTGCTCGTCGACCTTCTTGGTGAAGGCGACCCACTCCTCGGCCTTCATGCCGTCGGCGGTCGTCGCGGTGAGGATGTCGCGCACGAGTTGGTCGTAGGGGGAATTGTCGGCGACGCGCTTCCGCAACCAGTCGTGCCACATCTGCGAGCGCTTCACCTTCAGCGGCTGCTGGTTCGTCTCGAGCGAGTCGGTGTTGTTGCCGGTGATGTCCGAGAGCTTGGTCGCCCAGAGCGCCGCGTGCAGGGGGTGCGCGAGCAGTTCGTCGATCTTCTTCTCGCGCTTGTTCGGCGATCGGTCCGCGAGGAACGAGCGGATCTCGTCCGGCGTCGGCAGTTGCGCCGTGGTGTCGATGGTCACGCGGCGGAGGAACTCGAGATCGCCCGACAGTTCCGACGGCGTCATGTTCAGCAGCTTGAGCTTGGCGAAGACTTCGCGGTCGAGATCGTTGACCGGCTTCGGGAATTCGCCCGGCTTGCCCGGTGCCGGCACGAGGACGCGCACGGCGCGGACCGTGCCGCGATAGAGGATCGCCAATCCCGCATCACCGGGTTTGCGCGCCGTGAGTAACCCCGTCGGCGAGACGGCCGCGATCGCGTCGTCGGTGATCTTGAAATCGCAGAACGGGGTGATCTCCTCCTCCGTCCCGTCGGCGAACTTCGCCCGAACCGTCAGTTGCTTCTCCTGACCTTCCTTCACCACCGCGAAGTCCTTCGGGTTCACCGTCATCTCGACGATACTGCCGCTGCCGGCGGTCCAGGTGGCGCCTTGGGCGATCCATTGGCGGAAGGTGTTGTAGACCCACGTGTCCTTGCCGAAGCGCATCCCGCCTTCGTGCGACGTCCGGCCGCTGCCCTTGAGCAGGAGCAGGCTGTCGTCCGGAGAAGTCACATTGACGCGCCGGCCGAGGTTGTCGCGGGCGATGGCCTTGTGGTCGAACTCGGGATCGTAGCCGAAGAGCGAGACGCGGAAGCCATTCTTCCCCTGGAAGCTGCCGTGGCAACTGCCGAGGTTGCAGCCGACCTTGGACATCAGCCCCATGATGTGGCGTTCGAAGTCGACCTTCTCGACCTTCCCGCCGCCGGGCAGATCGACGGCGGCCGCCGGGGCGGCGAACGCGACGCAAAGCACGAGGGCGCAGAGGGTTCGGTTCATGGCGGATGCGGAGCGGCGGCGCGGACGGAGGCGGGCTTAATCATGCAACCCGGCGGGTTCCCCGAAGTTTCGCGTGGAATCGCCGGGATTGCAAGAAAAATACCGGCCGTTCGACGGGATGGCGAGCCATCGCGGAACGGCCGGTCGCGAGAGATAACTTCGGGGAGTCACCGCGCCGACACGGCCAGATGCGGCCGCGCGGGGGTGGTTCGCGAGCCTTTCGGCATCTTCACCACCAGCACCGAACAGGGCGCATCCCGCATCACGCGCTCGGCGGTGCTGCCCATCAGTTCGCGCTCGGCCCCGGTGCGGCCGTGGGTGCCCATCACGATCACGTCGATGCCGTGGTCGGCCGCGAACTGCGTGATCTCCGTCGCCGGATCGCCTTCCAGCAGCACGTGTTGCACGGGAATCCGGGGGTTCGACGGCCGCACCGTCTCGAGCTGTTCGCGCCAGTAGGCCCGCTCGACGGCGTACGCGGCCGATTCGCGCGGCGTGAAGGCGTAGACCACCGTGAGGCTGGCGCGATAGCTCTCGGCCAGGCTGACGGCGTGGAAGTACGCCTGCGTGGAGTAGCTGGAGAAGTCCGTGGGGTACAGGATGGATCGCACGCTGAGCATGTTCGCCTCGGGCCGGGAACCAACCGTGGAGAGTCCGGCAGAGGAAATGGTAACAGCGCGGGGGGTCGGGTTCCATCAACGGGCGGTGAAAAAGCCGGGAAAATCGCCCGACTTCGTGAATGGATTCACAAGACGAAGATTCCTCACTTGTCCTTCTTCTCGTCCTTCTTCCCCTCGACGATCTTGAAGCCGTCGAAGAACTCGTCGAGCCAGATCATGCCGTCGGGGTTGTTCTGGACGCTGACGCCGACGACGTAGCCGCGGCCGTCGCCGACCACGACGCGCGCCTGGAGGAACTTCTTGCGACCGGGCAGGCGCACGAGGATGTCGGCGGCGTCGTGGCCGTCGTGCATCCGGTTGGAGCGGCTGATTTCGGTGGCGGCGTTCGCGGAGACCAATCCCTTGCAGAGCGCGTCCACGACGCGCGCGGGGTCCTTCTTCTCCTCGGCGGTCAGGTCGACGTGGTAGACGAAGAACGTCTCCTGGACGAAGCGCCGGCTGGCCTCGTGGCTGGTCGCGTTCTCGCCGCCGGCGCGGCCGGTGGGGCGGCTGGTCTCGCGCACCTCGGCGGGGAAGACGGCGACGAAGCGGCCGTCGGCGGGCTGGTATTCCTTGTAGTCGGGGTCCATGGTCTGGACGACGAAGTAGCCGAAGACGCCGCAGCAGCCGCAGCCGAAGAGGCCGAAAATCAGGAGCAGGACGCCGACGGCGGGGCCCATGCCCTGCTTCTTCTTGTGGTCGGGGTCGTACTCGATCGGTCCGTAGGCGGCGTCGGCGCGGGAGACGGTGTTGCGGCGGCCGCCGCGCTTGCGGGGCCGGCGTTCTTCTTCCGGTTCGGGCAACGGCGGGGGAACGTCGCGCGCGCCGCCGGCGCCGCGCGCGGGGAAGACTTCGAGGCACGAGCCGCAGCGCACGTCGCCGCCGACGAGTTCGTTCGGGATTTCCAGCGATTCGCGGCAGTTGGGGCAGGTGACGGTGATTGGCATGGTGCAGGCAGTATACCGCGCCCGTCACTTCGCGAAGAGGATGGCGCCGACGATGGCGCTGACGATCGCGAGGCCGACGGCGATCCACGGCATCCACTTGTTGTCGAAGAACGATTTCGCTTCGGCCGGTTCCGGTTGGTACGCGGGGCGTTCGAGCGTCGGCATGCGCGAGGCGCGCGCCGGCGCGGGGGGCGCCGCGAACGGCGCGGGGTCGGGGCGCGCCACCGGTTCCGGCTTCGGCGCCGGCATCGGGATGCTCGCCGGCGTGCGGCCCGTCGTCACCTGGTTCGGCGCCAACGACGCCGGCTCCACGATGTGGATGCGGAACTCCGCCACGTTCTTGATCGGCAGGAACGGCCCGGCCTTGGTGCGGCACACCAGGATGCCGTTGGCGTCGCCCAGGAGGCCGCTCTTCAGATTCTCGAGGATGCGCGCCGTCGATCCCTTCACGGTCTTCGAGTTGCCGGTCGCGTCGCGGTAGACCATGTACCAGAGGTCGCTGGTGGAGGGCGCGGGGGGCGGGCCGGCGGGCGGCGGCGTGGCGGCGACCGGCGACGCGGGGCCGTCCGCGCGCGCCGTCCAGGGCTGGCCGGTCAGGTCTTCGATGAACTCGCGGCAGCTCGCCGGGCGGCGCTGCGGGTCGGCGCTCATGGAGCGCAGGATGGCGCGGTTGACGCGCTCGCCGACGCGCGGGTTGAGCCGGTTCGGCGCCTCGAAGTCGTTCTTGGTCTTCTTCAGCCAGCAGTCGAGCGGGCTGGTCTTGGCGAAGGGGACGACGGCGGTCAGCATCATGTAGAGCGTGGCGCCGAGGGAGTAGATGTCGCAGCGGACGTCGGCGTTCTTGGCGTTGCGGAACTGTTCCGGGGCCATGAAGTGGGGCGTGCCGAGGCCGCGGCCGGTCTTCGTCAGGTTCAATTCGCCTTCGACGTCCTTGACGAGGCCCATGTCGGTGAGCTTGGCGACGCCGTCGCGCGTCACGAGGATGTTGTCGGGCTTCACGTCGCGGTGGACGAGGCCCTGCTTGTGCGCGCGGTGCAGGCCGTCGCAGACCTGGCCGATGACGCGCACGGCTTCGGCCTCGTCCATCGCGCCGTAGCGCTCCACCTTTTGGCCGAGCGACTCGCCGTCGACGAATTCCATGACGAGGAACGGCGACGTCGCGGTGCCGCAGTACTCGATCGCCCGGACGATGTTGGGGTGGTCGAACAGGCTCGCCGCGCGGAATTCCTGCTCGAAGCGCTTCAGGAGGACCGGGTTCTTGGCGGTCTCCGGGGGGATGATCTTGATCGCGACGATTTCGCCGCTCGCGACGTGCTTCGCCTTGTAGACCGCCCCCATTCCCCCTTCGGCGATTTTGGAAATCAGGTCGTAGTTGCCGACTTGTTTTGGGACGTTGTCGTGCGCCATTGTCGGTCGGAGGGAAGCGATTCGGGGAATGGGGCGAGGACCGCGGCCGCCGCGGCCGCCATCCCCGGACGAAGCCTTTATACCTTATCGCCGGCCCGTCAGGGAGAAATCTTCCGAGTTGGCCGGCGCGGGAGCCGGCGACCGGGCGAATATTCCGCGCGGGGCGCAAACAGAGTTGACCGGATTGCGTTATCCGAGTCAACCGGTATTATCGAACCAGGCCGCGAAATCGCCCCGCGCGGCCCGGTCGGCCGTGTTTTGCCGATCTCCCGCGCGTTGCCCGGTCAAATTTCTTGTCAATGTCGCGGGTGTCCGGCACAATCAGCAAAGAGCGGAATTTCCCAGCCCCGGCCGATCTCGAAACGTCCGGCGACCGTCGACGACTCGCATAGGGGATTGTCCTCATGTCTACGCTGGGCAAAGTGCTGCTGGGCGTCAACGTCCTGCTGTCGATCGGCGTGCTCTACCTCGCCTCGCAGGATTACGCCAAGCGCAAGCAGCTCAACGACGCCGCCCTCAAGTACCAACTCGTGCTCGACGGCGTCGCCGTCGAACCGATCAAGGGCGACGCCGAACCCGACGCCGAGTCCATGATCGTCAGCGTCGCCAGCCCCAACGGCATCGCCACCGCCAAGCCGGTCTCCAAGAAACTCGTCGAAACGCTCTTCAGCGGCGTCGACATGAACTTCGGCCTCGCCGGCGTCCCAACCTCGCAGGTCGAGGAAGTGAAGGAAGTCGAAAAGAAATACCTCCAGAAGATCGACGGCCTCGGCGGCGACGACGGCCGCATCGCCGACCTCTGCGGCTACCAGGAACGCCTCCCCAACGGCGCCTACACCTTCCGCCCCGGCGTGCTGATGGTGCTCGCCGAGTCGTTCGAGGAGCGCCAGGCGGTCCGCCTGCTCGTGCCGCCGCCGGGCGTTCGATGGGATGCGGCGCAGTTGGCGGCGAGCGCCAAGTCGGCGCGCGACCGCCTCAAGGCGCGCTTCGACGCCGCCACCGCCGCCCCCAACGCCGACGCCCCCGAGACCGCCCGCAAGGCCGTCGAAGACCTCAAGACCAAGATCGCCGCGAACCCGATGGACAAGGCCGCGAAGGATCAACTCGCCGCCCTCTCCGCCGGCGGGCCGAGCGGCACGGCGTCCAACGACCGCCATCGCCGCCTCAAGATCGCCCAGCTCCTGATGGGCCTGAACCCCTCGCCGAACTGGCAGAAGCGCGTCGCGCTCACCGTCGGCCTGAAGATCTATCAGCTCGCCATCACCGAGCAGACCGGCCGCATCGAACTCATGCTCACGCAGACCAAGGACTCCCGCTTCGCCGACCAGCAATCGCACGACGCCGAATACGAACAGCTCAAGTCGTTCGCCCTCGAGAACAGCAAGCTGGTGGACCAGCAGGACCGCGTGGTGAAGGGCCTCATCACGACGCTCGCGGCCGACCAGAGTATCTTCGACACGCGCACGGCGCAGTTGAACGCCCTGAAGACGGAGCTGAGCCTGCTGACGGTCGAGGTGAACAAGAAGCTGGCGTATCAGAACGGAGTCGAGAAGGCGCTCTTCGCCGTGCAGCGCGAGGTGGGCCAGACGCTCCGCGAGACGGGCCGAATGGAAGACGACCTGCGCGCGAAGGACGGCAAGTAGGGAACGACGACGAAGGGATGGGATTGGTTTTCACCTCCCCCCTGGAAGGGGAGGTCGCCGCGAAGCGGCGGGTGGGGGGGCGGAGCTACGTCGTGACGACGGCGAGTTCTGCCCGGGGCGGCGCCCCGCGACCCCCCACCCTGACCCTCCCCCTCGAGGGGGGAGGGGACCGGAGGTCCGACGAGGCGACGACTCATGGGAATGAAAATCGCAAAGGTGTTGGTCTTCGCCAACGTCTTCGTGTCGATCGGCCTGCTCGCCTGGGCGGTGTCGATCTTCACGAACCGGCTGTCGTACTTCGACACCACCGGCGAGAACGCCTCGAAGGGCCAGTTCTCGCAATACACCGAGGAGATCAAGCGGCTCTCCGACGGCGTGCAACTCGCGCAGACCAGCTACGTCCGCGCGATGGACGGCCTCATCAGCCTCGAACAGGAACGCGCCTTCCGCTCCGCCATCCTCAAGATCCTCTTGGACGAAGTCGCGAAGCCGGGCAACCCGAACGCCGAGTTCCGCGTCGCCCCGCGGCACACCGAACCGGAGCTGAAGGGCCTCATCGACGTCTTCAAGTACAGCCCGAACAACCCGTTCCCATCCGCGACGAACCTCCGCGGCCAGCCGCTCAAGGGCTTCGGCCGCCTCCAGCAGGAAATGACCAACCTCCAGAAGGACGAGAAGGACTATACCGACCGGATCCGCAAGCTGCGCGAAGACACGAACAAGCTCTCGATCGAAATCTACGACGATTCGACTCCGATCAAGACGGGCGTTCAAACCGAAGTCTTCAAGATGAAGGTGATCTTCCAGAACCTCGGCGACGAGGAGGTCCACCTCGCCGACGCGCAGGTGAACTGGGAGGAGCAACTGCGAACGCTGAAGATCCGCAAGGAACAACTGCAACGCCGCCTCGCGGAATTCGCGAAGGGCAACTGACGAACGCGCGACTCACCGGGACGCCCCGGCACGGCCGGGGCGTGGGAGATTTTCGATGAATACGCTCGGCAAAATCCTGGTCTTCTTCATCCTGATCCTCAGCGTGATCTGGAACTACCTGGTGGTGAACGCGTACGCCACGCGGACGAACTACAAGACCGAATTGGACAAGGTGCAGAAGCTCTATTCCGAGGCGGCGAAGGCCGCGGGCGGCGCCACGAAGCTGGCCGAGGAGCAGCGCGCCGCCGCCGACGCGACCATCGCGCAGCTCCAGGCGGACATCCGCAGCCTGGACGCCCGCGTGAAGGCCGCCGAGAACGACAGCGCGAACTACAAGACCATGGTCGAGACGATCGGCAAGGAGAAGGAGAAGTACGTGACCGACGCCGGCCTGCAACAGACCGGCATCAAGACGCTGCAATCGCAGGTGGACCTGCTCCGCAAGCAGGTCACCGACCTGGACGTGAAGCTCAACAACGCCGTCATCGCCGAGCAGAAGGCCGAGAACGAAAAGCTCCAGGCCCGCATCGAGCGCGACGCCGCCTTCCGCAAGGCCGACGACTACGAAAAGCGCCTGCTGGACCTGAACGACCAATACGTCACGCTCAAGAACGGCGGCATCGGCGGCGTCGGCACGCAGCGCATCCCGCCGACCGACCCGGACTTCAAGGCCACCGTCGTCGCCGCCGCCAACGACCAGATCGAGATCAGCCTCGGCTCGAACGCCGGCCTGCAAAAGGGCGCCGTGTTGGACATCTCCCGCCCGAGCGCCAAGAAGTACGTCGGCAAGATCACCATCGAGCGCGTCGATCCGTTCGGCGCCACCGGCCGCTTCGTGCCGCTGGCCACCATCGGCAAGCCGACCGCCGCCGACTACCCGACCAAGGGCGACACCGTCAGCATCATCAAGTAATTCGTTTAGCCGCGAGGCGAAGCCGAGCGCGGAATCCGAGAGGACGCGAACCATGGCCCGACGCGACGACGACGAGACCCCGAAGACCCCGAGCGACGCCTACGTCGGCCTGCTGGCCATCGCGCTCGTGGCGCTGCTGGCGGCCGCCGTCCTGCTCTACCTCGACTTCGACGCCCTCGACACCGGCACGCCCCAACCGCAACCCCCGCAAGTGAAACTCGTCGACACCGGCCTCAACAAGCCCGGACAACCCGCCGCGCCCGCCGGCAACTAACGGCGCACCGGAGACCTGAACCATGGCCGACCAACCCCAACCCTCGCCCGGCTATGTCGGGATGCTCGGACTGACCTGCCTTTGCATGGTCGTCGGCATCGTGGCGATGGCGCTCGAGGCGACCGAATACGACTGGGACCCGAAGCCGAAGGCGACGCAGACGATCGCGCTGCCGAAGGTGGTGGCCGCGCTCGACGCCGCCGAACCGACGACGGCGGTCGCCGCGAAGGTGGAGCCGAAGCCCGAGGCGAAGCCGGTCGAGGTGGCGAAGACCGAGCCGGCGAAGCCGGCGCCGGTCGCGGTGCCCGCGCCGACGGCGACGGCGAAGGTGGAACCGCCGGCCGCGAAGACCGAGCCGACTGGCCCGACGCCCTCGACGTTGACGCTGCCCTTCAACAAGGGTCCGAAGCCGGAGCCGAAGCCCGAACTGAAGCCGGAGCCGAAGCCCGACGACAAGCCGAGCGGCCCGACGCCCTCGCCGCTGCGCATCGGGCGCTGACCTAACGACAATTCATCGGCAAATGCATAAAGTGCCCATATCGCAGTGAGGCACGACAATGGATGTGGCAGCAGGAATCATCGATCAGCACGTAAGGCGGTACGCCGGACTGTACCGTGACGAACTCGTACTTCGTGGTGCCGATTCAGACGAACGTAGCCGTTCAAATGCTTTTTGTCTGCTGTGCGTCAAATCAATCATCGGTTTGGACGATGAACAGGCGCTTGACTGCCTCACGGATGGCGGACAAGATGGTGGCGTAGACGCAATTCATTACAGTGAACTTGTTGATTCCGAGTTCGTTGTGACGCTGTTTCAAGCGAAATACGACAATAAACTCGATGGCAGTTCATCCTTCCAGTCCGACAGCATCGCCAAGATCATATTGACAATACAGTCCGTATTCGATCCGACTGTCGAATTGAACGGCATGGGCGATATCTTGCCCCATATCGAGCAAATACGCTCGATGATTCGCGATGGCGGGATTCCCCAAGTGAGGGTTATCCTCAGCAACAATGGACAAAAATGGCGCGACGACGCGCAAATGCGCATTGATCAATCGCGACTCGAGGCAACGGGGCAAGTCGCTTTCGAGCACTTGAATCACGAGCGACTCATCGAGTTGTTGAAAAAACCAATAGAAATTGAAGACACCTTGCGACTGAACGGCTCCGCACTCGTCGAAGAGTTTAATTTCCGAAGGGTGTTGATCGGCAAAGTTTCGGTTCAGCATGTGCAAGAATTAGTCGAAAAACACTCCGATCTGCTATTCGAACGTAACATCCGCAGGTATTTAGGCTGGTCCAATCGCGTCAACGTCAGCATGGGCGATACGCTTAAAGACAAGGATGAGCGGTCCAACTTTTATTTTTACAACAACGGCATCACGATGATTTGCAATAAATTCTCCCATAGCGCGCTGCAATCCAACAATTGGCTTGTACAAGTGAAGGGATTGCAGATCATCAATGGTGGCCAGACATGTAAGACAATACACCATTCTCTAGCTACTTTGAAGAACGAAGACTTCAGCCACGCGTTTGTTTTGGTTCGTTTATACGAACTCGACGACAAAAATGCCGCTTTGGCATACCGAATAACCGGCGCGACGAATAGTCAGTCGCCTATCGAATTGAGAGATCTGAGATCCAACGACATCGAACAGGGAAAGATGACGAGCGACCTGGAATTGTTGGGATACGAGTATAAATCCAAGCGAGACAATCTGGCATCGGGCAGCAAAACCATTCCATCGTCCGTTGCGGCGGAGGCCGTGCTCACGATATGGAGGAAAAAACCGCACCAGGCGAAATTCGCGAGCAGCAAGCTGTTCGATCAATTCTACAAAGAGATCTTTACGAAGGAACTGACCGGTGCGCAAGTTGTCATCGCGACGACCATTTACAGATTCGTGCATAATGAGCGACGCAAGCCCACGCGAGAGCCTCCGTTCTTCATCCATTATGCCTCACATCATCTGGCGATGATATGTGGGCAACTGCTTCTGAAAGATGTCGCGATTGCGGCGAGTGGAATTTCTCATTTGAATTTCCTAGGCATACTCGCCAAGTGGCAAGGAGGTCAAGATCGTTACTACAATTTAGCTGTTGGAATTGTAGGGAAGTCGCTCGAGCGACTTGCGGTGAAGCCCGATACCACGTTACAAAGGGTATCGGCGCAGTTCCGCCGAGGCGATCTTCTCGATTGCATTGAAGATGAAATACGTTCTCTGGAATTCACAAGAGACGCGTAATCGCGCTTGCAATCGCTTCCCAATACGATCTGAACGGCTTCCATGCCTCCCGCGCGCCTCGCTTCGCTGGACGTGCTCCGCTTCGCCGCGATCGCGCTCGTCCTCGGCCGGCACTCGATCTTTCTGGCGAACTGGGAGATGGGCCGGCTGCCGCCGAACTGGCGCGCCGTCCTGGAACCCTGGTACATCGCCGGCTGGGTTGGCGTCGATCTCTTCTTCGTGCTGAGCGGCTTCCTCGTCGCCGGCCTGCTGTTCCGGGACTACCGCGAAACCGGCCGCCTCGCCGTCGGCCTCGTCGCGAGCTACGCCGTCGAACGTCCGTGTCTTTGGCTGCGCGATCGCTGGTTCCCGTCTCACTCCGGGCGGCCGTAGCTCGCGGCGATGCGGCCTTTGCCCATCCCCACGTCGATCCACTTCTCGTACCCCGGCACGCGGCACATCCGCACCGTGTAGTCCTCTCCCTGCCGCGCCTTCTCCAGCACCAGCATCGGACCGCCCTCCCACGGCTGCATCTCGTCCGCCGTTGCCTCGCGCCATTTGCCCACGATCCACTTCGACTCCGGATCGGTCCGGCCGAGCTTCCACGTGAACTGGCCCCCCTTGGCGATCACGAGCGCGCCGGCCTCGTACTGGGCGTCGGTCGTGGTGACGACGACGCGGCCGCCCTCCTTCGCGCTCGTCTTGCTGCCGCGGTTGGTCGTGCGCAGGAGGAACGTGCCGAGGTAGTCGTCGAGCTTCGGGTGCTTGCCGTAGTTGGATTCGATCGCCGAACCGATGTGGACGGAGTACATGCCGTTGGGCAGGTCCTTGTACTTGAAGGTGCCGTCGGCTTCGAAGGCGGCGCCGCGCGCTTTGATGTGGTCGCGGAGGGCGTTCAGGTTCTTGTCGCGCTTCTCCCCGTCGGCGAAGGGGTCGCCGGCGCCGAAGAGCGACTTGGCGTAGGCGACGACTTCGTCCTTGGTCAGCGGGGCGCCGGTTTCGCTTTTCTTCGGGGCCGTCTTCGGGTCGCCGGGTTTGGGCGCGGCGGGCTTGTCTTTCGAGTCCTTCTCGTCCTTCGGCTTCCGCACGTCTTCGACGGCGTAGGCCTTTTCAAACCCCTCCGGGAAGAATCGGCTGGGCTTCTCGCGCACGAGGTATTGCTTGCCGCCCTCGTAGGCCTTCACGAAGGTGCCGCGCTCCTATTGCGGCGGGGTGGAGCCGCCGACCTTGTATTCGACGTCATCGCCGGGTTTGAAATCCTCGGCGTGCGCGACGGCGGCGGCGGCGAGCAGAATCGCGAGGGTGCGCAGGAACGGCATGGGGCGATCTCCGAGGCGGATGCCGGCAGTCTACCGCCGACCGCCGATCGACGCAACGAGATGGTTTCGGCTTGCGGTGGCCGGGGCGCGCTGTCATTCTGTAGAATGCCGGAACATTCTCTCCCGCGATGTCCCTCCTGGAGCCGCCGCCATGACTCGCCGCGCGGCCGCATTGCTCGCGTTCCTGATCGTCGCCGTCCCGTCCGCGCGCACCGCCGACCCGGACCCGTCCAAGTTGGCGCCGACCGCCGAGCAGGCGGAGCGCGCGAAGGCGCTGGTGGCGAAGCTCGGCGATCCGGTGTTCCGCGTGCGGGACGACGCGACGCGGGAGTTGCGGAAGCTCGGCCGCGCCGCGCTGCCCGCCCTCGACGACACGCTGAATACGACGACCGACCCCGAGGTGCGCAACCGCTGCGAGACGCTGCTGCCGGCGATCGAACTGGCCGACCTGAAGGCGCGGCTGGTATCGTTCCTGGCGGACACCGAGCGCAAGTACGACCACAAGCTGCGCCTCTGGCCGGAGTTCTCGTCCATCGCCGGCGATACCCCGGCCTCGCGGGAACTGTTCGCGGACATCCTGCGCGACCAGGCGAATCGCGACTTGGTGCTGAGCCTGGACGAGACCAAGGCCGAGATCGAAAAAGCCGTGCTCGCCCGCCGGACGCTGCTGTACAACTCGATCTACCGGACGGTGAACGGCGTGCGCGCGGCGCCGAAGCCCGCGGACGTGTTCGCGCTCTTGTTCGTCGAGTCGCGCGTGACGATCTCGAACCGCAGCTACCAGTATGTGATCCAGAATTTGCTGAATCAGCCCAACGTCCGCGAATCGCTGACGGGGGACGCGGGCGAGGCCTGCCGGCGCCTGCTGACGCACTATTTGGATTCCCGCACGCAGGCCATGGAGCAGTACCAGGCGATGCAGCTCGCGGGCACCTTGAACATGAAGGAGATCCCCGTCGGCCGGTACGCCGTGCGGATCCTGGAGAACCCGCAGTCGGTGACGATGTACAAGATGTACGCGCTGACGACGTCGGCGCGCACGCTGGGCAAGGACGCGCTGCCGATCCTCGCGAAGGGGATGGACGACAAGACCGCGCAGACCGTGACGTGGTTCTTCAACGGGGAGCGGACGATCCACGCGATCCAGGTCCGCGACATCGCGCTCGCGATGGCGCTGATCGTCAGCGAGCAGAAGCTCGAAGACTACGGCATCGAACAACGGAACCGACCGACGGGGCTGGGCATGCCGGAGTCGGCGAAATTCAGCTACATGTACTACGCCTTCCCGACCGAGAAAGCGCGGGCCGCGGCGTTCGAGAAGTTCCGTGCCTGGGAGGCGCAGCAGAAGCCCGCGAAGACGATGCCGCCCGCGAAGGACCCCGGCAAGTGACTCCCGCCGCCCGCGCCCGGGGCTGTCTGCTCGGCCTCGCCGCCGGCGATGCCCTCGGCACCACTCTCGAATTCCGCCGCCCCGGCACCTTCGCCCCCCTCGAGGACATGGTCGGCGGCGGACCGTTCGACCTCGATCCCGGCCAGTGGACCGACGACTCCTCGATGGCGCTCTGCCTCGCGGAGAGCCTGCTCGAATGCGGCTTCGATCCGCGCCACCAGCTCGAAACCTACTGCCGCTGGTATCGCCACGGGCACTGGAGTAGCACCGGCCGCTGCTTCGATATCGGCGTCGCGACGCGGACGGCGCTCGCGCGCTTTGAGCAGGAACGCTGCGAGTACGCCGGTTCGACCGACCCGAACAGCGCGGGCAACGGCAGCCTGATGCGACTGGCGCCGGTACCGATCCGCTGGTCCCGCGTGCCGGACCGCGCCGTCCACTACGCGGCGTTGTCGTCGCGTACGACGCACGCGGCCGACGAGTGCGTCGACGCCTGTCGCTTCTACGCCGCGCTCCTCGTCGCGGCGATCGACGGGCAATCGAAGGACGCGATCCTCGCGACGACCGTGGAGAACCTCGCGCCGAATGTCGCGGCCGTCGCGGCCGGTTCGTACCGCGAAAAGGAACCGCCGGAGATCGTCGGCTCCGGGTACGTCGTGAAATCGCTCGAGGCGGCGCTCTGGGCGTTCCACCAATCGACGACGTTCCGCGACGGGGCGCTCTTGGCCGTGAACCTCGGCAACGACGCCGACACGACCGGCGCGATCTACGGCCAGCTCGCCGGCGCGTTCTACGGCGAGGACGGCATCCCCGCCGCGTGGCGCGCGAAGCTCGCGCGCGGCGCCGAAATCGCCGACCTCGCCGACCGGCTGTATCAACGATCGTTGTTGTGAGCCTTTCCCCCGTCCCCCTTCAAGGCCGTCGAAGCCGCGGGCATGGCACGTCGACAGATGATGCTTGGATAGCGCTTTATTTCTTCAGCTTCTCCAGCCGTTCCTTCGCGGTCTTCGCCCACTCGCTGGCGGCGGGGGCGTCCTTCGCGAGCTTCGCGAGGAGCTTCGCGGCGGTTTCGGGCTGCTTGTCCTCCTCGTAGGCGCGGGCGGCTTCGAGCACGGCGGCGAAGCCGATCTCGGGGTAGTCGTAGGTGTAGGGGACGAGCATGAGGGCCGCGGCCGCCTCGGCGGGCTTCTTCTGGGCGAGCTTGCAGAGGCCGATTTGCGTCTGCGCCCGCGCCGCGACCTCCGCGGTCGTCGCGGTCACCACCTGCTGATATTGGCCGATGGCTTCGTCGAACTTCGATTGCGCCTGGAGCGCGCCGCCCCAGCCGTAGCGAGCCTCGGGCAGGAACGCGCTGTTGCCGTAGCGCGCGACGGTCGTCTCGAAGGCCTGGCGCGCCGGCTCCCACTGCTTCGCGGCGGCGAGCGCCTGGCCGAGCCGCAGCATCGCGCGGTCGCTGACGCCGCCGACGTTGTGGTACTCCCCCTTGTCGCGGAAGACGGCCAGCCGCTCGGCCGCCTTCGCGAACTCGCCCTGCGCGACCAGCGCCTCGCCGTGGCGATAGAGCGCCTGCGCCCGGTGCGGCGACTTCTCGTTCCCCGCCACCACCTCGAATTGCGTCGCGGACGCCTTGTAGTCCTTCTTCGCGAACTGGCAGCCGCCGAGCTTCAACCGGATGCGCTCGAGCAGGTCCGGCGAGACGGCGCGGTCGGTCGGTTCGCGATCGAGCGCGTCCTTGAGCAACTTAATTGCGTCGTCGTGCTTCTCGCGCTCGGCCAACATCTCGGCGAGTTCGAGCCGGGCGTCCACGGCGAGCACGAGGTCCGCGAACTCCTCCGCGAGCTTGCGATACGCCGAGAGGGCGCGCTCCTCGGCGCGCTGCGCCGGCACGAGCGCGAACGGAATGTCCGACGACGGCGCGGGCGGCGGGCGAACGCCCTCCGGCCGCGGTTTCGCCACCTCCTGCGACCACTTCTCCATCATTTGCCGGTGCAGCTCGGCCCGCGCCGCCGCCACTTCGTGGTCCATGATGGAGCGGTAGCCCCACGCGGCGTCGTAGAGCATCCGCGCCCGGCCTTCGCCCGTCGGCATCGCCGGCGCGAACTCCGCGCTGCGTTGCACGAGCGCGTCGCACGCCTGCAGGATCGCCTCGCGGCCCTGCTGCATCGTGCGCTCGGCCGCCTGGATTTGATCCGGCTTCAGGTTCGGCTTGTTCCGCTCCTGCTGGCCGAGCTCGATCTGCTTCCGGGCGACCGCGAGCGCGGTCTGCCCCGCCCGCAGCGCCGCCTCGGCGCCGATCGCCTTGCCGCGTCCGGCGTTCACCAGTTCGTCGAAGAGCTGCTTCGCCTCCGGCGGCTTGCCGCTCTCGAAGAGCGCGACGCCGTGGTGGAACTTCAGGAGGTGCGCCCACTCGGCCCGCTCCTTGTCCTGCGCGAGGGCGGCCTCGTACTTCTTGCGCGCCTCGTCCAGCACCTTCGCGGCCTCGGCCGGCTGGTTTTGCTCGCGGTGCAGCGCCGCGAGTTGCAGGTACGCCAGCGGCGCGACGGGCGAATTCGATCGATCGCCGCCGGCGAAGGCGCGGAGGTCGTTCATCGCGCCGCCGCGGTCGCCCATCATCGCGCGGACCTTCGCCATCTCGAGGCGCGCGTGCGCCGCCTGCGGGGCGGTCGGGTAGGTCTTCTCGAGCTTCTCGTAGAACTCGCGCGCCTTGTTCAGCAAGGTGTTCCGTTCGTTGGCGTCGGCGAGCGTGGAGCCGAGCCGCTTGAGGCACAGGCCCAACTTCAGGTAACCGTCCGGCGCGTCGGGCGACTTCGGGTTGGACGCGACGAAGTTCTCGAGCAGGCCGGAGGCGTTCGTGAGCTTCTCGCGGAGGATGTTCTCGGCGAGCGCGTCGTCGGCCTTCGACGGCGCGAGGCGGATGAGGCAATCGGCGAGGAGGTAGGCGGCGCCGGCGAGGTCGCCGTTGCGGTCCGGGGCGGGGATGGCGTCGAGGATCTTGGCGGCGCCGTCGAGGTCGCCGCACTGCACGAGGCAGACGCCGACGCCGTAGCGGGCGAAGCTCGCGCGGTCGAATTCGGGGTAGCGATCGACCACCTCGCGATACTTCTTCGCCGCCTCCTCGAAGCGCTGCTTCCGCTCGGCGGCGCGGTTCGGGTTCGGGTCCTTCGCCACTTCGAGCGCGCGGGCATAGGCGTTCTCGGCGGTCCGGTACGCGACGGCGGGCATCAGCGTCCCCTGCGGGAACTTGGTGCGGAACTCGTTGCACCATTGCTCGGAGCGGTTGAGGTCGCCGGCGGCGCCCCACGCCGACGCGAGCCGCTGCACGATCTCCTCGTGCCGGCGTTCGGGCAGGAGGCGCTCGTTCCAGACCGCGTCGTACGTCTGCGCCGCGGGCTGGAACTGCTTCGTGGCGTGCAGCGTGTCGGCGAGGTCCAGGAGGATGTCGCCGCGGCGGACGCGCGCGTCGGCGTCGCCCTGCCCCGCGAGTTGCCCGGCGCGCTCGGCCGCCTTGCGGAACGTCTCGATCGCGGTCTTGTATTTATTGTCCCGGTCGGCGGCGTTGTTCGGATCGGCCGCCGCCGCGATCCCGACCTGCGCCTTGCCGAGCCAGTACATCGCCTGGTCCGCGAGCTTCGGGAACTTCTCGGCGAGCGGCGGGAGCGCCTTGACGGCTTCGTCGAATTGCTTCAACTGCACCTGGCAGAAGCCGACGCGCAGGGCCGCGTCGGCGTGCAGCGGCGACGCCGGATAAGCCGCGGCGAAGCCCTGGAACTTCACGAGGGCGTCGGCGAACTTGCCGGCCTCGTAGTTCAGCGTCGCGCCGTGGAACGCCGACCCCGCCACGTGGTCCGGCGCCGCGCCGGTCGCGAGCGCCTGCACGCGCGCCTTCTCGTCCGGGTTGTTCTTGAACCGGTCCGGTTGCTTGAGCGCCTCGATCGCGTCCTTCTTCCGCTTCTCGTACTCCGCGAGGACGGCGTCGTAGTGGACCGACGCTTCCGCCGTTTCGCCGCCGAGGTGCAGCACGCGGCCGACGAGGTACCGCGCCGCGAGTCCGACCCCCGGATCGGTGAACGGCGCGACCTGGTTCAACGAGCGCCCGGCGTTCGCGAAGTCCTTTTCGAGGAAGCACGCGAGTCCGTGGTAGTAGAGCGCCAGCGGCCGATGCGCGCTCTTCGCCAGCGTCGGCTCTTTGAGTGCGGCCTCGATCGCCTGGCGCGCCTCGCGCGGGCGGTTCAGTCGGAGCTGCATCTCGGCCACGTCGCAGCGGCAGCGGAAGGCCAGCTCGGCGTTCTTCTTGCCGTCGTACCAGCCGGCCGCCTCGCCGTAGCGCCGCAGGGCGTCTTCGAATTTGGGCGGGGCCGCCTTCGGGTCGGGGCTGCGCAGGCCGAGCGCGCGTTGCGTCGCGGCGAGTTGGTACAGCACGCCGCCGCGCTCGGCGTAGCCGCCGTCGTTCGCCGCCACGGTGAGCGGTTCGACGGCGGCGGCGTAGTCGGGTTCGGGCGCGTTCACGAAGGTGAGCGCGAGGCCGTGCCGGGCGGCGGAGCCTTGCTGGTTCGGGAACTTGGCGAGGACTTGCTTGAACTGCTCGCGCGCCGCGGGGAGGTTGCCGTCGTTGTACAGCTTCCGCGCCGCGTTGATCGCCATCTCGGCCTGCTGGTCCGGCGGCACCTGCGCCGCGGCGGTCGGAACGAGCAGGAGGAGCAGCGCGAGAGTGCGATGGGCCATGAGCGAGGTCGCTCCGGGGGAGGCGGGCGTCGGGGTGTCAATCTATTCTGTTCGGGCAAACGGGGTCGGGTCAATCATTCGATTCCGGTTCGCGGTCCGAGGTTCCCGATTCGATTTCGACGCGGGGCGAAATCTCGCACGACGCGGGAACGGCGTTGCCGTTCCCGCCGTTTTCTTTCCGGCGACGCCGCCGAACGCGCAGTAGAGTTCCGCGCTGCGAGTCCGCCTGTCGGAGCCCCCGTGAGCGCGTCCTCGGATCTGCTGCCCCCCACGCGCACCGAACCGATCGGCGTCGGCGAGGATACCAACCCGCCGCGCGCCGTCGACGAGCGCACCATTCCCAACGGCGGCGCCGCGCCGCTGGCGCTGGCGTCGGCGCTCACCCTGCGCACGATCGTCTTCCGCCCCTCCGAGCACGCCGGCGACCTCGGCCGGCTCGATCGCTACCGCGTCCTCAAGCCGCTCGGCAAGGGCGGCATGGGCGCCGTCTACCTCGGCTTCGACGAGCGCCTGCGCCGCAAGGTCGCGCTCAAGGTGATGCTCCCCGACTCGGCCGAAGACCCCCAGTCGAAGGACCGCTTCCTCCGCGAGGCGCGCGCCGCGGCGCAGATCGCGCACGACAACGTCATCGCCATCCACGAGGCCGACGAGGCCGACGGCATCCCCTTCATCGCCATGCAGTACCTGCAAGGGTACCCGCTGGACGAATACCTGGCGAAGAAGGGCCGCCCGTCGTTCGCGCAGATCGTGCGCATCGGCCGCGAGATCGCGCTCGGCCTCGCCGCCGCGCACCGCCTCGGCCTCGTCCACCGCGACATCAAGCCCGGCAACATCTGGCTCGAAGCGCCCCACGGCCGCGTCAAGATCCTCGACTTCGGCCTCGCCCGCCCCGCCAAGTCCGCCGACGGCGAACTCACCAAGAGCGGCGCCGTCGTCGGTACTCCCGCCTACATGGCCCCCGAACAGGCGCGCGGCAAACCGGTCGACCGCCGCGCCGACCTCTTCAGCCTCGGCGCCCTCCTCTACCGCCTCGCCACCGATCGCCTCCCGTTCGACGGCCCCGACGTGATGGCGATCCTCACCGCCCTCGCGGTCGAAGAGCCGCGCCCCGTCGCCGAGGCGAACCCCGAGACGCCGCCGGCGCTCGCGAAGCTGATCCACGAACTGCTGGCGAAGAAGCCGGCCGACCGGCCGCAGACCGCCGACGAAGTCGCGGCGCGGCTGCACGCGATCGCCGCGTCGCCCCAGGCGAACGCCGACAAGCCGGTCGTCTACGTACCGGTCTCCGTCACCGTGCTCGAACCGGAGAACGCCTTCGAGGGGATCGAATCGGCCGAGACGGAACTGGACGCGACGCACTCCCGGCGGCACGCGCCTCCCGCGCCGCGCAAGCGCCCCGTCGCCCTCATCGCCGGCGGCGTGGCGGCGATCCTGCTCGGCGTCGGACTGCTCGCCACGCTGCTCGGCGGCTCCAAACCCGAGACGCGCGTCGCCGACGACAAGCCCGCGAAGAAGCCCGCCGAACCGGTCAAACCCGCGAAGAAGCCCGACGCGCCGATCGTGTTCGACCACGCGCCGTTCCCCAAGCTCGATCCGGCGTGGGTCAAGACGGTCTCGGCGCTGCCCCTCTCCGACATCCTCGGGCCGATCGCCGAAGAGTTGAAACGCCGCAATCCCGACTACGACGGCAAGGGCCTCGCCTGGGTCAACGATCCGCTCACCGGCACGAAGTCCGCGCTCGAAGTGAATTCCGACCTGATCGCCGACCTGATGCCGCTGCTGGCCGTGCCGAACCTTGAGAGCCTCGTGCTGCACGCCCCCGGTCAGGAACCGTCGCGGCTCGCTTCGATCGCGCCGCTCCGCGGCCTCCGCAAGCTCCGCGGCCTGCGCATCGACTTCCACACCCGCCTCACCGACCTCGGACCGCTCCAGGGGCTGCCGATCGAGCAGCTCACGGTCCGCGGCTGCGGCGTCGAATCGATCGACGCCCTCCGCGGCATGCCGCTCGAGAAGCTCGAAATCCCCAACCTCTACGTCCCCGATCTCCAACCGCTCGCCAAGCTGCCGCTGCGCGTCCTGCTCTTCGGCCACCCGGACCTCGCGCCGGACCTCGCGCCGCTCGCCGAGTGTCCGCTCGAACATGTCCGCATCGAGTGGGGCCGCGGCATGAACCTCGCCCCGCTGCGCCGCTGCCCGCTCAAGTCGTTCACCATGAACTACACCGCCCAGCCCGATCTCGCCGCGCTGGAGGGGACGAACATCGAAGACTTCTCCGGCTTCGATTCGTTCCAGTACGAAGCGTTCCTGCGCAAGCTGCCGAAGCTCGCCACCGTCGGCGCGTACAACGCGGCGGCGATTCCGGCGGCCGACTACTTCCGCAATTGCGAGGAGCGCCGCGCCACCCGCGATGCCTGGGTGAACGAGCACAAGGACAAGCCGGTGAAGGAGCGCGTCGCCGCCGCCCGCGCCCGCTTCGAGAAGCAGAACGCCGGCAAGGCCACCGCCTTCTCCCCCACCGTCGTCGACGGCGAGGTCGCCGCCATCGACCTCACCGGCAGCGATCCCCTCAGCAACTGCTGGGACCTCTCCTTCCTCCGCGTCTTCCCGAAACTGAAATCGATCGCCTTCGAGAACGTCGGCTACACGCCGCTCTTCCACCAGGTGATCGACCTGCCGATCGAAGAGGTGCGCATCCCGGACTCGGCGATGCACGTCGGCAAGAACCTGCACGCCTTCGCGCAGATGAAGTCGTTGAAGACCGTGAACGGGCTGCCGCTCGCGGAGTTCGCGGCGAAATGGAACCTGTTCCCGCGCGCCGTCGCGGCGGCGCCCGACGCCTGGCGGGCGCGCGTCGCCGCGATGCCGACGCCCGAGGCGCTCGCCGAAGTCGCCGCCGAACTCGGCCGCCGCAACCCCGGCTTCGCCGGCAAGCTCGAACCCGCCGCCGGCGCGGACCACGCCCGCACCGCCGTGAAGATCGTCTCCTCGCGCCTCGTCGACCTCGCGCCGCTGCTCGCCCTGCCCGACTTGAATTACCTCTTGATCTCCGGCCTCGGCAAGGAGTCGTCCCCGCTCGCCGACCTCCAACCCCTCGCCGAACTGAAGAACCTCCGCCGCCTCGAACTCTCGCACCACTTCGCCCTCACCGACCTCGCGCCCCTCGCCGGCCTGCCCCTCACCAACCTCACACTGCACACCACCGGCGTGACCGATCTCGCCCCCCTCCGCGACTCCGCGACGATCCGCGAACTGAACATCTACAACTCCCCGATCCGCTCCCTCGAACCGGTCCGTCGCTGGCCCCTGCAATCGATCTGGTTCGGCCACCCGGACATCGTCCACGACCTCGCCCCCCTCGCCGACTGCCCCCTCGAAGGCTTCACCGTCCTCGGCTCGCGCGGCCTCGATCTGACCCCCTTGAAGAAATGCCCGCTCAAGAGCTTCACCATGCACTACGTCGCCCTGCCCGACCTGCGGCCGCTCGAAGGGATGGGCCTCGAACAGTTCTCCGCCTACGATCCGTTCCAGTACGAAGCGCTGCTCCAGACGATGCCGAACCTGAAATCGGTGACGGCCTACAACATGCCGGCGTGGATCTCGCGCGACGAGTACTTCGCGAGCTGTCGCAAGCGCGCCCGGATCAACGAGGAGTTCCTCGCCGCCACCATGCGCTTGCCCCTCGCCGAGCGCATCGACCGCGTCACGAAGCGCTTCGAGCTGCACAAGCAGTACCAGCGGATGGAACTCGAATTGATCGTGAAGGGCGACGAAGTCGACGGCGTCGTGCTACGCGGCGGCGGATCGCCCGTGAACGTCTGGGACCTCGCCCTGTTCCGCGTCTTCCCGAAGCTGCGCACCTTCCGTTCCGACCTCCCCGACGATGTGGCGCTGCTGCACACGCTGACCGACCTGCCGATCGAAGAGGTGACGTTTCCGACGCGCGGCGACATCCACCTCCGCCTGAACCTGGAATCGCTGGCGAAGTTGAAATCCCTCAAGTCCGTGAACGGCGTGCCGATCGCGACGTTCGCGAAGGACTGGAACCTGCGCCCGGGCGCGTTGAAATAATCCCATCACATCGCGGGTTGCGGTATTTCGTTGGACTTCATCCAAACTCGGAATAATCCTCGCGTCGAATTCCCCATTTTGTCAGAATCAATGCACGAATCGGAGGTTCGCATCGGGAGGATGCCATGTCGATCGCTCCGCTGGTCTGCGTGCTCTTGGGATTGTCGTCGAAGGTCGCCCTGCCGCCGGGCGCGCTCGTCCGCTATGGCGATCCGTTCGCCGTGCCGAACGGTTCGCCGGTGAGCCTATCCGCGGATGGTCGGTATCTCGCGGTGTCGCAGATTGGACTGATTGTCGATACGAAGACGGGTCGCCGCTTCCTCGTTCCGTGCGAGGAAAACGAATCGGTCGCGGGTTGCTCGTTCGCGGGCGAGGGGACGTTGCTGGTCTGGGGCGCGCCGCACGTGCGGCTGTTCAATCTCGATTCCGGCGAATGCACGTTCTCGTTGCAGGTGGCCTCGCGCTCGAACCTGACGCCGATGTCGGTCTCGACCTCGGCCGACGGTCGGACGTTCGCCATCGTTTGGGGACAAGGAAACGCCTTCCTCGCGCAGGTCACGGTGCATCGGGCCGACGGTCCGGCGGACGGAATCGAATTGCCCATCAAATCGTATACCGCCGCGATGTCTCCGGATGGCCGGCTCGTCGCGACCGTCGAGTCGACGGCGCGCGAAGTCTCGCTCTTCGATGCCACGGACGCCAAACTGCGACGAACGTATTCGCCCCCCGCCGTCGCGCTGAATTCTTGGGGCCCGGTCTATTTCGCGCGCGATTCCCGATCGGTCTACGCGCATTTCAACGGTCGCCTCTCTCGTTATTCATTCGGCGGCGATGCCGAAGTCCAAACCTCGGAATCGGACGTCGTCGTTCCCTCGGTGGCGATGGGACTCGAGGGCACATTGAGCGCCGGACTGGTCTCCGGCCAAATCGCGACATGGAATGCCAGTACCCTCAAGCTCGTCCGATCAAGGACGGTCCCGTCTTTGCCGGGCCGGCGCCCGGGCGCGGTCCTGGCGATCTCGGCCGATGGCAACACGCTGACGGCCCGGGCCTCCGGGGGGCCGATCGAAATCTGGGACCTGACGACGCGGCGATTGCGCCACCAGGTCCCCTCGCAATGGCCCACCGGAGCGGTCGCACTGACTGGGGACGCCGCGCTCCTCTACGCCTACCGACAGAACGACGGCATGGCCTACGAATACGGACGCTTCGACGGCAAGCTCCGCGCCTCGGAACCGAGCAATTGGGGCCAGTTCACGATGGGGCGCGTTCGCGGAGAGAAGTATTTCCCCGATTGGAGCGATGGCGCCAAAACCGCGATCCGCGACGCGAAGACGAACGCGATCGTCGAGGAAATCCCCGCGAGTCCGACCGGACAAGCCATGCCCGATTTCCGCGGCGACCGGTGCTTCGCTAGCGTCGGCCACCAGGTGATCGTGCGCGACCTCGGCACCCGGCAGCCTCTCTACACGATCGCGGATACCGCCGGTTGCCCGCTCGGATTCCCCCACGTCACGCGCGACAATCGCTCCATCGTCGTGGCGCGGGGAGGAGTCCCCAACGCCGCCGCGCCCAACTCCAAGGCGGGCACGATCGCGGTCTACGAACTGGCGACGCGAACGCTCCGCCGCGAAATCGCGCCGGCGTTTCGAATGCTGAACAATTACGTGATCGGATCCGATCGTTCCGGGAATACGATCGCCGTCAACGGATTTCCCGGCGCGCTCGTCATCGATCTTCAATTCGGCAAGTCGATCTTCGCGGACGCCGCGGGTACGATCGCGGCCATCTCCGGCGACGGCCGATGGCTGGTCCTCACCTCGAATGAACTGGTCGACCTCCGTTCGATCGACCTGGCCCGAATCCGATTTCCCTGTGAACCGGAGCTCTCCGCGGCCGCCTTCGCGCCCGATTCTCGACAAGTGCTCACCGGTTACACGGACGGCACCGCGCTCCTCTGGGATGTCGCGGCGCTCGAACGGCGATTCGATCGCCCCAAGGCGCCACAATCCCGCCAGGAATTCTGGGAACTCCTCGGTAGCCCCGATGCCGCCAAGGCCGAAATCGCGTTCCAGTATTGGACCTCGAATCCGACCGAAGCGGTGCTATGGGCGCGCACGCGCCTGGCGCCGGCCGAGCCGATCGACCCCGACGAGATCGCGAAATGGATCGACAATCTCGATTCGCCGCAATTCGAGCTCCGACAGGCGGCGAGCCGGGAACTGTCTGGCTCCGCGGAGCGGGCCGCCCCGACCCTACGGGCGACCGTTCGAAAAACGGCGTCCGTGGAACGGCGGCAACGCGCGGAAGACCTGTTGGGCCAACTCGAGAATCGAGTAAAATCGCCGGAGCGATTGAAGGCGATTCGCGGCGTCGAATTGATGGAGCGGCTCGGCACGCCGGAAGCATTCGCCGTTCTCAAGTGGTTGGCCACGGGTGCCGAAGACGCCAACCTGACCGCCGACGCGAAATCAGCGATCGGTCGGTTGAGTCCTTAGCGTTTACTTCTTCTTCTCCGGCAGATACTCCTTCGCGAACGCGGCGATTGCGGCGGCCAGGTCCTTCGCGAACGGGTCTATGCCGGCGCGGGTGCGGACCTTGCCGCCGAGTTCGAGCTGGATCGCGTCGACGCTGCCGTCGGTCTTGCTGCCGTAGGTGGCGACGATGTAGCCGCCGGAGAAGCGCGGGTCCTCCTTCGCGTCGGAATCGTTGGCGGGGGCGATCGTGTAGCCCGACTTCGCGAGGAGGCCGAAGACGCCGGTCTTCCCGGTGAGCGAGGCCATGCCGAAGCGGTCGACGAGGTGCCGGGTCGTCTGCGCGTTGTTCGTCCCGCGGAAGATCGCGTTGGCGTCCGCAGCTTGGCCGTGCAGGTCGATTACAAGGCCGCGGCCCCAATCCTTTTGAATGGCGGCGCGCGAGTCCTTCAGGAACTGGTGATACGCCTGGTAGTACGGCTTCGCCGCCGCATGTTCGACGCCTTGCTCCTCCGGCCGATTCACGTCGGCGTACTTCCGCTCGAAATGCGCGATCGCCAAATAGGGCTTCGCCTTCATCACCTTCTCGATCTCGTCGGCCACCTTGCGCGCGAGCGCGTCGGTATTCGTGTCGTTGACGGTCACGAACTTCGGCACGTTCTTGCCGACGCGCGCCGGGCAATCCGGGATCGGCTTGCGACCGCCGTGCGGCGCGGAGAGGAGGATCGGCAGCTCGCCCGCCTGCCGGGTGAGCATGTCGTCGGGGATTTTGTCGGCGGCGCGCAGCGGGGCGCACAGGAGGAGTACGAACGCGAGCGAACGAGCCATGGGAGGTGGCTCCGGTCAGCGAGATGAAAATGTTCTCATTAAGATAGCGGATTGAGCGCGGCGGCAAGGGCGGACGCGGTGGAACGGAGATCGGCGAGGGCGGCGCCGCGCTTCGCCGGGTCGGCGGCGGCTTCGAGCGTGCGGACGAGCGCCGAGCCGACGATGACGCCGTCGGCGATGGCGCGCAGTTCCGTTACGTGCTCCGGCTTGCTGACGCCGAAGCCGACGCACAGCGGCAGATCGGTGAGGGTGCGCAGGCGCGCGAGCATGCCGGTGAGCTGCGCCGGCACGCGGTCGCGTTCGCCGGTGATCCCGACGATGCTGACGACGTAGACGAATCCGCCGCACGCCTTCACGATCGTCTCGGCCCGCGCCGGCGACGTGGTCGGCGTCACGAGCAGGATCGGCTTGAAGTCCAGGTCCGCGGCGACCTTCGCAAACTCCTCGGCCTCCTCGACGGGCAGGTCCGGCAGCACCGCCCCGGAGAGGCCGGCCGCCTTCGCCTGCCGAACGAACTCGGCCGCGCCGCGCTTGTAGATGAGCGTGTACGACCCCATCGCCACCAGCGGCGTCCGCCAGCCCGGCTTCGACGTGGTCCGCTTCAAGGCGTCGAACAGGTCCGCGAGCTTGAGCTTCGCGTTCAGGGCGCGCGTGTACGACGCCTGGATCACCGGCCCGTCGGCGATCGGGTCCGAGAAGGGGAAGCCGACTTCGACGAGGCTCGCGCCCGATTCCGCCAGCGCCGCCAGCGCCTGCTCGGTGAACGCGAGGTCCGGGTCGCCGGCGGTGAGGAACGGCAGGAAGGCCTTCTTCCCCGCGGCGCGGAGATCGCGGAACAGCGCGTCGATCGGATTCATGCGTTCACAGATACTTGATGCAAACGACTCCGGCCACCACGAGCAGCGCGCCGAGGACGCGCGCCGGCGTGATCGGTTGTTCCTTCAGCCCCATCAGGGCGAAGTGGTCCAACGCGAGGGAGCAGACGAGCTGCCCGGCGACGACGAGCGCGATGAACGCGGCCGCGCCGAGTTCCCGCGTCAGCGCGGCGCCGGCGAGGACGATGAGCGCGCCGAGCGGCCCGCCGATCCAGTTCCACCATTCCGTCTGCTTGAGTTGTTCGCTGGTCGGCGCCGTCGGGCGCAGGGCGAGCAGGACCAGCGAGGCGGTGACGATCGTGCCGCAGATGGAGAGGTAGGCGGCGTACCACTGGCTGGCGAGGTGCTCGCGGAAGCGGGCGTTCGCACTGGCCTGCAGGGCGATGCACGCCCCGGCCCCGGCGGCCAGGAGCGCGAAGACGAGGTTGAGATTCATGGGGACAGGATAGGGAGGCCGGTGAACTGTGCGACGATGTCGAGTCCGACGAGGTCGGACCAGGCTTTCACGAGTCGTTGGTGGACGGGGCCGGGCCAGTCGAAGGATCGCGTGCGGTCGCCCTGATGGATCGTCTTCACGCCGGCGATGCCGAAGCCGGTGCCGGCCAGCAACAGTTCCACCACCTCGTCGGACCACCACGAAAAGCGTTCGACGCGCGATCGTCCGGCCAATTCGGCCAGCACCTTCAGACTGATGCTGTCTTGCACCAATTCCGGCGATGGAAGGAGCAGCGTGCCATCTTTCGCAACGGCCGCGATGGCGCCGAGGGCCGTATCGCCGACGCCCCGATTCAGCACGACCGGCACGGCGCCGGGATGCGTCGCCGCGATGGTGCGCTCCGCGATGTGCCAGTGCAGCCGGCTGCGGTGCTTCACCATCGGCGGCAATAGATCGTCGGAATCGAACGATTGAGTTCCCGCCACCCCGAGCGTGACGCCCTCCGTGAAGAACGGCCGATAGCGCTCGACCCGGATCGGATACGTGCTCATCGCGAGCGTCGGCGGCCCGCCCGGCGGCCCCGGCGTCGCGAACGTGACCACGTGCAGGTCCTGCATGGCCACGAGCGGCTGATTGTGCGCGATCAGTTCCCCGGCGATGCGCGTCAGCTCGGCGTCGCTCGCCATTAACGGAACGAAGCAGCGCTCGCAATCGCGGCGGAAGCGGGCGAGGTGGTCGGCCCAGCGGAAGGGCGTCCCGCCGTAGGTGCGGGCGTTGTCGACGATCGTCGCGCCCGAAACGAACCCGGCGTCCGCCAGTGACAGCGCGGTGTCAGTCGCGGAGAAGAAACGGCCGTTGAGGTAGGCAAGGGGAACCATGGCTACGCCGCCGCGGCGGAACGGTCCGGCAGGACGATGTGGGTGAGGATGCCGAGGAGTTTGTCGACTTGCGAAATATGGTATTCCGTGATGTCGATGGTCACTTCGTTGCCGGCCAATCGCAGGAACCTCCAGAGGCTGCCAGTGGTTACGCAACCGTAAACCGGATCGATCGGCTTGCCCGCCCGTTGGTTGAAGCGTTGCATGCCGACCATCCCCGCGATGCACTGGCCGAGTCCACCCGGGATGCTGTCTCGCTTCGCCTCGACGATGAAAACGACCGGGGACCTGAGTTCCGGCAACTGATAGGATTTACCGAAAATGAAATCGACGTAGCCGGTCAATTTATCCGCTTCGTCGCCGATGAATTCGACACCCGCGAACAGGCTGATCCGACCTCCATGGCGACCCCAGAAATCGCTGAGGATCGGCCCAACCATCCAGGTGGAACGCGAGGCTTCGCTGTGGGCGTTCGTCGCCAACCGGATGTTTTGGGGGAGCGTGGCCGCCAGCGCCGGGGAGGCGGGGACCGGAGGTACATTGGAGAAGAGATCCAAATCGGACCGTTCGGCCAACGTGAGTTTTTCGATGACGGCCGGGTATTGATAATCGCTGAAAGCCATTGTGATACCTCTTCGCGTCCCGGCATATTCTATCATGCCGCTTTCGCTGGAGAGTCGACTCTCGTCGAATCGTCCAGCAGGTCCAGCGTGCGCGCGGTCGCGCCCTGTTGCTCGCGGACAAGTCGCCGGGCGGCGGCGCCCATCGCGGCTCGCTTCGACTCGTCGGCGAGCAGCGCTGCGAGCGCGGGATCCACTTCGCCCGCGTCGCGCACCATCGTCGCGCCGCCGGCCTCCACGAGTCGACGGGCCGCGTCGCGGAAGTTCCAGACGTGCGGGCCGAAGACCGTGGGCACGCCGTAGCCGGCCGGTTCGATCATGCTCTGGCCGCCGCGCAGGCCGTCGAGCGTGCCGCCGACGAAGCCCACGTCCGCAAGGCCCCACGCCGCCCCGAGTTCGCCCACCGTATCCAGCAGGATCACCGGCGGTGGATTCGGCAGCGGTTCCGTGATTTCGCTCCGGCGGACGAACGGCACGACCGAGTCCGCCACGAGCTTCGCCACTTCCGCGAAGCGGTCCGGGTGCCGTGGCACCAGCAACAGGTGCAGGTTCGGGAATCGCTCGCGCATCTGGCGGAACGCGCCGAGCACGATCGACTCCTCCGGCGCGTGCGTGCTGCCGGCGACGAGCAGGAGCGGTACGTTCAGCAGTCGCTTCAGCTCGCGGCCCTTCGGCGTGTTCCGGTCGCCGACGGCGCCGTCGTATTTCACCGAGCCGGTCACGCGAACGTCGCGCACGCCCAGCTCGCGGAAGCGCTCGGCGTACTCGCTCGACTGCGCCCCGACGGCGCGCACGTGCCGCAGGAGTAGCCTTCGCGCGATCCCCGCGACGCTCCGGTAGCGACCGAAGCTGCGCGGGCTGAGCCGCGCATTCACCACGACCACGGGGATGCTCCGCCGACTCGCGGCGGCGAGGAAGTTCGGCCACAGCTCCGCCTCGGCCAGCACCACGAGGTCCGGCTTCACCGCGTCCAGCGCGTTCGCCACGGCCCACGAGAAGTCGAACGGCCACGCGATGACGGCGCAGTCCGGGAACTTCGCCCGCGCCTCCGCCAGCCCCGTGTCGGTGGTGGACGAAATCACGCAGCGAGCATTCGGATGGCGCTTCCGGTACGCGGTCACGAGCGTGACGAGCAGGTGGATTTCACCGACGCTCACGCCATGAAACCAAACCACAATCTCCCTCCCCCCTTGAGGGGGAGGGTTGGGGTGGGGGGGCACGCGTCCCAGCAGCTTCGCCGCGAGGCCGCGCCGGTAGCGCCCGGTGCGTACGGCGCGCCAGACGAGCCACGGCGACAGCAGCACCAGCACCACAAGATAGAGTCCGTTCCACAGCCAGCGCATGGGCGTCCGTTCCGAGGGTCGCGGGCCGGCAGTGTATGCGAACGGCTCCGTTCGGTACAACAGCGTTTGCGATGCCCACGTACCGCTATCCCGTGCTGGTCTGCCGCGACGCGGCGCGCGGCGTCTCGGCCGTCGCCGTCGACGCCAACGCCGTCGGCTTCGCCGCCACGCCGGCCGACGCCCGCGACGACCTGCGCGACTACCTCGCCTGGTTCCACCGCCGCAAGCCCTGGATCGCCGGGCCGGACTTCCGCGAACCCCGGCTCGTCTGGCACACCGTCGCCGTCCGCCCCGAATACCGCGCGAACGACCGCCTCTACCCCTGCGAGTCCGAAGTCGCCGTCCGCGTCCCCGGCGTCTTCGGCACGCGCGAGTCGGGCCAGCCCACCGCCGACCTGCCGCTGCTCGGCATCCGCTTCGACTACACGAACGAGAAAGACGTTCCCGACCTCGTGCGCCGGTATGTATTGCAGAAACTCGAAGGCCTCGCGCCGCACGACCTGAACCGCTTCCTGCCGCCACCGGAGGTGGAACTCGTCGAGCTGGCGGTGCGGGTGCCGAAGGACGACGGCGCGCTCGCGCAAGAATCGGTGCCGCCGACGCTCAAGCAGGTCGCGGAGCCGGTGGGGGACCGCGCGGTGCGGAAGAGCTACGCCCGCGCCTGGGGCCGCGAGTCGGAGGTGGCGGCGCTCGCCACGAAGATGTTCCACGAGAAGGCCAACGTGCTCCTCGTCGGCGAGGGGGGCGTCGGCAAGACCACGCTGCTCGTCGACGCCGCCAAGGAGGCCGAATATTTCCATTCCCTGGCGGACGACGAGAAGCGGAACCGCCGCCGCTACTGGCTTACGTCGGCCGGGCGCATCGTCGCCGGCATGAAGTACCTCGGCCAGTGGGAGGCGCGCGTCGAGGAACTCATCGCCGAACTCGGCGAACTCGGCGGCGTGCTCTGCGTCGAGCGCCTGCTGGAACTCGTCCGCCGCGGCGGCTTCGGCCCCGCCGACAGCGTCGCCGCGTTCCTCATGCCGTACCTCGCGCGCGGCGAACTGCGCATGGTCGCCGAGGCCACGCCGCCCGAACTAGACGCCTGCCGCCGGCTGCTCCCCGGCCTCGCCGACCTCTTCCAGATCGTTCCGGTCGCCGGCTTCGACCGCGCCACCGCGCTCGCCGTCCTCGACAAGCAACTGGACACCAGCGCCTCCGGCCGCGGCATCGAGGTCGCCCGCGGCACCGGCGAACGGATCGCCCGCCTCTTCCGCCGCTTCCAGCCCTACGCGCCGTTCCCCGGCCCCTCCTCCGGCTTCGCCCGCGAACTCGTCGAGGCGCAGGGCCGCGCCGGCCGCAAGACCGTCGACCCCGACGACGCCATCGAACGCTTCCGCCGCCGCACCGGCCTCCCCGAACTCTTCCTCCGCGACGAACTCACGCTGGAGCGCGCCGCCGTGCTCGACTGGTTCCAATCGCGCGTGCTCGATCAACCCGACGCCTGCGCCGCGGCCACGGACGTCGTCCTCACCTTCAAGGCCGGGCTGAACGACCCCGGCCGCCCGCCGGCCGTGCTGCTCTTCTGCGGCCCCACCGGCGTCGGCAAGACGCACCTCGCCCTCGCGATGGCCGAGTACTTCTTCGGAAACGCGGAATGCGGAGCGCGGAGTGCGGAGTCGAAACCCAAAGACCCCTCTTCACTCCGCACTCCGCACTCCGCACTCCGCACTCGTTTGGTCCGGTTGGACATGAGCGAGTACGGCGGGTTCGACGCCGTCGCGCGCCTGCTCGGCCCGCCGGACGGCGATCCGGGGCCGCTCGTGAACCAGGTCCGCCGCCAGCCCTTCGGCGTGCTCCTGCTCGACGAGATCGAGAAGGCGAACGCCGACGTGTTCGACACCCTCATGGGCGTCTTCGACGAAGGCCGGCTCACCGACACCTACGGCCGCGTGACGAACTTCCGCAGCACGATCGTGGTGATGACCTCGAACCTCGGCGCCGGGCGCGGCTCGGCCGTCGGCTTCGGCCGCGAACGCGAAGGGCCGAATTACCGCGACGCCGCCATGAAGTTCTTCCGGCCGGAGTTCTTCAACCGCATGGACGCCGTCGTGACGTTCGAGCCGTTGAAACCGGAGGCCGTGAAGGCGATCGCGCGCCGCGAGCTGGAGGCGATCGCCCGGCGGGACGGCATCGCGCGCTCCGGCATCCGCCTTGTCTGGGCGGAATCGCTGGTGGACCGGATGGCGCAGGTGGGCTTCGACGCGAAGTACGGCGCCCGGCCGTTGCAGCGCGCCATCGAGCGGGAGGTGGTGGCGGCGCTGGCGAAGTGGATGCTCGACACCCCGCACGCCGGCCGGACCGTCGAGGCGGCCTGGACCGGCGACGCGGTGGCGTTCCGGTAACGAATCGGTGACACGCGACGAGACTTCACGAATCCGACGCCGGGGTGCCATGCCCACGGCTTTGCGTGGGCATGCTCACATCCTTCAAAAGCAAAGCATGCCCACCCAAAGCGGTGGGCACGGCACCCGGCGTTCCGGTAGGGCGTCGGTCGCCCGCTCACCTGCGGGCGTCATCGTCCTCGTCGTCGTCGTAACGGTTGGACTTCTCCTTGGACTTCGTCTTCGACGGGCGCTCGTCGGCGTAGCCGTCGTCCTCGTCCGGGATCATGCGCGCGATCCGGCGGAGAAGGAGGGGATAGTACATCTGCTTCTCGGCCTTCTTCGTGTAGCGGTCCTCTTCGACGGCGAGCGCCTGGCGGTCGAGCGTCGCCGCGTTGAGCTTCAGGGAAGAGGTGCGGGCCGATCAAGAGCAGCGTCAGCGCTTCCTTCCCGGCCTGCTCGCCGACCAGCGCCGCGCCGACGGCGTCGCAACTCAGCTCGTCCGACCGCGACAGCGGCTTGTAGAGCATGCTCACCTGCGACCGGATCAATCCCGTGTGGCCGAGCGCGTGGTGCGCCAGCTCGTGGCCGATGATGAAGCGCAACAGGTCCGGCTTGTTCAGTTGCAGCGCCGCGTTCACGATCGAATCGAACAGCACCACGTTCTTCTTCGCGCCGATCTTCGTGGCGAACGCGTTCTGCTGGGCGCTCTCCACGATGTAGACGTCCGGCGGATCCATGTCGATCGCGTCGGCGAGCTCGGCGACGTATTCGTAGATCTCGGGGAACTGCTTCGGGCCGACCTTGAGCGCGGAACCGCGGAGTTGCGCGAGGGCGATGCGGACGCGGTAGAAGTACATGAACAGGCCGACGAGGATCGGGATCAGCGCGATGCCGAAGGAGGCGACCGTGACGACGATCAGGCCAAGGACGGACGTGAGGAAGAAGAGAATGTAGCCGATGGTTTGTTGGAACCCCGTGCCGGGTTCGATGTAGTCGCGGGGGTCGATCTGGCGGGCTTTGGCCATGGCTCACCGGAAGGTAGGGGCGTGAAAAAACCCACGGAAGTCCGTGGGTTGAGTGTAGTCGGGAACCCCGATCCGTCACGGTTCGCCGTACATGTCGTGCGTCGTCGGGTCGAGGTGCTTGGTGTTGCGCTCGATGGCGAGGACGATGGTGCGCTCCTCCATGCCGTCGGCGGACTCGGCGACGGCGGGGAGGATTTGCCGGCCGTCGGTCAGGGCGTAGCGCATCGTGAAGGAACCGTCGGGCCGCAGCTTCACCGGCTCGTTCTGGAGCGTGACGTGCGCCGACGGATCGGTGCGGCCGGTGACGATCAGTTCGGCGTCGATGGTGAAATCGAACTTCTTGAGCTTCTCGGGCAGGACGGCGCCGGTGCCGAAGACGGTCTCCTTGCCGCGGCGGATCTGCTCGTCGAAGAGTTCGCGGAGCTGCGGCGGGCCGTCGGTGGACTCGAAGCCGGTGGACATGGCCAGCAGGCGCTCGGCGGTCATGTCGTCGACGTCGGCCTGCCAGCCCTCTTCGAGCGATTCGCTGGCGCCGGACTTCGGCGGCGTGACGACGTTCGAGCGGGCGAGGACCTTGAAGTCGCCGCGGCGCGAGAGGTAGCCGATGTCGGCGCGATAGCTGCGGGGCGGTTGCGGGATGTCGATGTACCAATGGCTGCATCCGCCGCGGATGACGATGTCGCGGACGAGGGCCTCGCTGGTGCTGGTGGTGTCCTGCGAGGTGACGTCGAAGAGGCGGATGATCGGCTTGGCGCCGTGCCAGTCCTGGCCGAGGGAGGCTTCGGCGCGTTGGACGGATTGGAGCGTGAGTTCCCAGTGGGCGTGCAGCCAGTGCGCGTCGGGCACCATCAGGAAGATGCGATCCTTCACCGGGTTCTTGGACTTCACGGAGAGGTCCTTGTCGGCGGGGATCGTCGTTTCGATGATCTTGAGCGGCGCGGGGGCGGGCCGGGCGTGGGATTTCTCGGCCGGCTTGGCGGGCTTGTGCGTACCGTTGAGCGGCGCCTTCTCGACCGGCTTGACGACGACCGGCGCGGGGGTCGGCTTCTTCTCGCGGAACTTGGCGGTCGGCGCGGGCTTGGCGGCGGGCTTGACCGGTCGCGCCGGTTTCGAGGGCCGCACCGGTTTCGACGGCCGCGCCTTCGCCGCCGTCGACGAGGTGATCCGCTTCGGTGCCGGCGACCGCTTCGCGGCCGGCTTCGGCTTCTTGGTCGACTTCGCGACCGATGGGGCGAGAATGGCTTTCGGTTTCACGGTTCGCTCGGTTCGCATCTCGTGGGATCGCAATCAGGCGTTCGCCGGCCTCGGAGGATTATTCCGAATCGCCGCCGCGCCGAATGTCGCGTGGACTCCGGTTCAACGAATCCGCAGCACGGCTCCGGTCCCGGGGTCCGTCCCGAACGTGAAGTCTGATACGCGGACGATCGAACTCAAACCGTTGACCCGAAACGAATTCGAGAGACGCTGGCGCCGGCGGGCGGCGGTCCAGGATTCGGGCGGGGCGTCCGGCGCCAACGGTTTCCGCGAGGAAGTTCCACTCCCTCGTCCCCTCTAATGTAAAAAGTATCGGGCGCCCCTGTCAACGCGAATTCGGTGTCATGGAGAGAGTTTGCGGGATTTCCCGGCCGCGAAAATCCCGTCGCGCCGGTCGGTTAGGGCGATTCCGGCCATCGTAACAGCCTTTCCAAGACTATCAAAAAACCCGAATGCGCCTCCGACGGGGCGAGAAATCTCCGGTCGAATCAAAGCCAAACGGCTCCGAGACGCCGGTCGTCGGTCCGGTCGCGCGGGGTCGCGTCGAGACTTTGTGTATTTTTTCACATTGTCCGGTTGACGATCTTTTGGCGAATCCCAGAATGTCCCCCATAGCATCGGATGCTGCGGATGACCGTCCCGCCGCCGAACCGCCGTGCGATCGATGTCCCGCGACTCGCGGTGATCGGTTCCGAAATGTTCGGCTTCGCGATGGTCGGCCTCGCGATCGATTTCGCGCGCGGCGGCCTCGACGGCGTGCCCTGGGCGACCTTGATCCTCGGCCCGCTCGGCGTCCTCGCGGGATTCGTCCACCTGTTCCGGCTGATGAAGCGATGACGGCGCGGGACTACGGCTGGGTGACGCTCCCGAGCCTCGCGCTGCTCGCGGCCGCTCCCGCGGTCGAGTTCGCCACCGAGGGCCGGCACCTGCTGCCGGCGACGGTCGCGGTGATGCTGACCTGGCCGGTGGCGATGGTCTCGCTCTGGTGGGTGGGCAGTCGAACCGATCGGCGCATGGTGGCGATCGTGGTGATCGCGGCGGGGCTGCTGCGGCAGATCGTCGCGGTGGCGGGATCGGTGCTGGTGTATTTCGCGGCCGACTGGACGAAGGCCGCCGGATGGACCTACTGGCTCTGGATCGCAGTGGCCTACCTCTCCTCGTTGGCCGCCGAGGTCTTCGTTCTCGCGAAGCCCGGCTGGGTCGGAGGCGGTGGCCGGAAGGGGTGACCCTCTTATGGCCGCACACGCTCCCGCCGGGCAACCGCTCCCCATCGATCCGTTCCACCACGTCATCGACAGTCCGAAGATCGAGTTGTTCGAATCGCTCCACCTGGCGATCGACCTGCCGAAGATCGCCGGCTACCAGATCACGAAGTTCCACGTCTTCCTCGCGCTGTCCGCCGCCATCGTCGCCATCGCGATGATCTGGATCGGCAAGAAGATGGCCACGGGCGAGAACCCGCGCGGCAAGCTGTGGAACGCCCTGGAATCCTTGCTGTACTTCGTCCGCGAGAAGATCGCCAAGCCCGGCCTGCACGACGAAGCCGATAAATACGTGCCGTTCCTCACGACGCTGTTCCTGTTCATCTTCACGGTGAACCTGCTGGGCATGATCCCGTTCTTCGGGTCGGCGACGGCGAGCATCGCCGTGACGTTCGCGCTCGCCCTGTGCAGCTTCGTCGTCATCCACGTGTCCGGCGTGAAAGAGATGGGCTTCGGGCCTTACATGAAATCGTTCATCCCGCACATCCACCTGGAAGGCGGGCCGGCGATCAAGGCACTGGGCTTCCTGATCATGATCGGCCTCGCGGTGCTGGAATACGCGACGGCGTTCATCCGTCTCGCGGTGCTGGCGATTCGTCTCTTCGCGAACATGCTCGCCGGGCACACGGCGCTGTTCATCATCCTGTTCTTCATCCAGTACGTCTCCCGGCCGATCTCCGATCCGATGGGCGGCTACCTGCACGAAGCGCCGGGTTGGCTGTATTACCTCATCACGCCCGTGAGCGTGGCGCTCTCGGTCGCATTGAGCTGCCTCGAACTGCTGGTCGCCGGCCTGCAAGCCTTCGTGTTCGCGCTGTTGACCTCGACGTTCATCGGGCTGGCGAAGCACCCGGCCCACTAACCCCGAACCTTCCCACCGTTTTCCTCGAAAGGACGAGTCGAACCATGCAACGCCGCATTCTTCCGCTGTTCGGAGCGCTGCTCCTGGTCCTCTGCTCCGCGAACCTGGCCTCGGCCGCGACGGGCGCCGGCTACGCCGCCGCCATCGGCATGGGCCTGAGCGTGCTCGGCATCGGCATCGGCCTGGGCCTCATCGGCAACGCCGCCATGAGCGGCATCGCCCGCCAGCCGGAACAAGCCGGCACGATCCAGTCGGCCATGATCCTCGTGGCCGCCCTCGTCGAAGGGGCCGGGATTCTCAGCCTCATCCTCTGCCTCGCGACCCTCTTCATGGGTTCGTAATCGCCGACCCGCGCGGCCATCGGAGGTAGGACCATGCTTGCACGAATCTGCGCGCCGCTGCTCCTGGCGCTCCTCGTCGGCGCGTTCGTCGGTGCGACGGCGCCCGAGGCGCGCGCCGCGGCGGCGGCCGGCGAGAAGAAGGCCGACGGCGCCAAGGGCGACGAGCACGACCCGACCGCGTTCATCGACCTGCCGAAGCGTTGGGACCTCACGATCTACACGCTCGCCGTGTTCGTGCTGCTGTTCCTGGTGCTGTCGGTCTTCGCGTGGCCGAACATCGCGAAGGGCCTGCAGAAGCGCGAGGAGATGCTCTCGGCCGTGAAGGACGCGGCGGACAAGGCCAAGCGCGAGGCGGAGGAGATGTCCGCCAAGCTGAAGGCGGAGTTCGCGACGGCGAACGACAAGGTCCGCGCGATGCTCGAGGAGGCGCGCCGCGACGCGGACGCCCTGCGGGCGACGGAGCGCGAGATCGGCCAGAAGGAAGCGGCGACGGAACGCGACCGCGCCCGCCGCGAAATCGGCGCCGCGAAGGACGCGGCCCTGCAGGAGATCTACCAGAAGGCCGTCGAACTCGCGACGCTCTTGTCCACGAAGACGATCAAGAAGAACCTGACCGCCGCCGACCACCGCAACCTCGTGGACGAGGCGATCGCCGAACTGAGCAAGGAACCGTCGCGGAACTGATTCGTAGGGTGGTGCCGAGTCTTCGAGGCCCACCTTTCGACTATCTCCACTGTGACGACATGATCGAAAACGACTTGGAGCTGAAGACGACGCGGGAACGGATCGCGTACTTCGAAGACCTGCTGGCCCAGATGCGATTGGCGGCGAACCCCGAGGCGTTCCCCGGCATGGCGAGCGGTTATCTCGCCGAAATTGAGACGATGCATCGCGAAGTGATTGAATATCTCACCCGTCACGCGAGCCAGAATGTCCCGGCGCGCGTGGCCTGATGATCGGCTAGGGTTGGTAGCATCGGAGTTCTCATGGCCGACATTCCCGAGACCGTGCTCGACGAGGGCGTGACCCGCAGCCGGCTCGCGCGCGTCTACGCCGAGGCGCTCCTCGCCGTCGCCGCCAAGGCGAACCGGCAGGACGAGGTCGGCGAGGAACTCGACGACGTCATCCGCAACGTCCTCGCCGCGAAGCCGGAAGTCGAAGCGTTCCTCAAGAACCCGACCGTCGGCAAGCGCAACAAGGGGCCGGCCCTGCAATCGGCGTTCGCGACCTGCTCGGAGCCGGTCCGCAACCTGCTCGGCGTGCTGAACGAGAACGGCCGGCTGCCGCTGATCCGCTCCGTGGCCGCGGTGTACCGCGACCTCCGCGATTCGCGGGCCGGGCGCGTCCGCGTCATCGTGAAATCGGCCGTGCCGCTGACCGGCGAGCAGTCCGAGAAGCTCAAGACCCAACTGCAATCGAGCCTGAAGAAGACCCCCGTCATCGTCTCCGTCGTCGATCCCGACTTGATCGGCGGGCTGATCGTGCAGATCGGCGACCGGGTCATCGATACGTCCGTCCGCACCCGCATCCAAACCCTCCGCGCACAACTGATGGAGCGAGGCACGAGCTATGTCCTCCAAAATTAACGCCGGCGAAATCATCAGCGTCCTGACCAAGCAGATCGGCGAATTCGGGCAGAAGTCCGAATCGCGCGAGGTCGGCCAGGTGCTGGAAGTCGGCGACGGCATCGCCCGCTGCTACGGCCTCTCCGGCGTCATGACCGGCGAGATGATCGACTTCCCCGAAGCCGGCGTGAAGGGCCTCGCCTTCAACCTCGAAGAAAACTCCGTGTCGGTCATCATCCTCGGCGACTACCTCAAGGTGCGCGAGGGGATGGAGGTCCGCACGACCGGGCAACTGCTCAGCGTGCCCGTCGGCCCGGCCATGATCGGCCGCGTCGTCGACCCGCTCGGCAACCCGATGGACGGCAAGGGGCCGATCATCACCGACAAGCGCCGCGCCCTCGAAAGCCCGGCCCCCGGCATCGTCGACCGCCAGCCGGTGAAGCAGCCGCTCCAGACCGGCCTCAAGGCCGTGGACGCGATGACGCCCGTCGGCCGCGGCCAGCGCGAACTCATCATCGGCGACCGCAAGACCGGCAAGACGCAGATCGCCATCGACGCGATCCTCGCTCAGAAGGAAGAGAAAGTCCTCTGCGTCTACGTCGCGTGCGGGCAGATGGAATCGAAGATCGCCGGCGTGGTCGAGAAGCTCCGCGAGTCCGGCGCGCTCGACTACACGATCATCGTCGTGGCGTCGTCGTCGGACGCCGCCCCGCTGCAATACATCGCCCCGTACGCCGGCTGCGCGATGGCCGAGTATTTCATGTACGAGGAGGGCAAGGACACCCTCGTCGTGTACGACGACTTGTCGAAGCAAGCCGCCGCGTACCGCCAGCTCTCGCTGCTCGTCCGCCGTCCTCCCGGCCGCGAGGCCTATCCCGGCGACGTGTTCTATTGCCACAGCCGCCTGCTCGAGCGTTCCGCCAAGATGGCCGAGCGGTACGTCATCGTGCCGGACAGCTCCGACGCCGCGAAGGCGCAGGACGACTGGGGCGTGAACGCCGAGAACGATCCGACCCGCAAGCGGAACGAAGGCGAGAAGGGGAAGATCTACAAGGGGCCGCTCGACAAGGAGCACGCCGAGCACGTCGACGTCAAGAACTTCCCCGGCCACAAGCTCGTGAAGATCGGGAACAGCGGCGGCTCGCTCACGGCCTTGCCGATCATCGAGACGCTCGAAGGCGAAGTGTCGGCGTACATCCCGACGAATGTGATCTCCATCACGGACGGCCAGATTTATCTCCAACCGGACCTGAAGAACGCCGGCGTGCTGCCGGCCGTGGACGTCGGCATCTCCGTGAGCCGCGTCGGCGGCAACGCCCAGATCGGCGCGATGAAGGACAAGCGCGTCGCCGGCGGTTTGAAGCTCGCCCTCGCCGCGTTCCGCGAACTGGAGGCGTTCGCCCAACTCGGCACGGAACTCGACAAGGTCACGCAGCAGCAACTCGACCGCGGCTACCGCATGGTCGAGATCCTGAAGCAGGACGCGTACAAGCCGCTGCCGGTGCTGGACCAGGTGATGATCATCTACGCCGGCAACAGCGGCGCGCTCGACAAGGTGGACCGCAAGAAGGTGAAAGCGTGGGAGACGCAGTTCCTCACGTTCGTCCGCGAGCAGATGCCGGAGGCCCGCGAGCAGTTGGCGAAGGACAAGAAGATGACCGACGACGTCGTGAAGAAGCTCGACGCCGCGATCGCGACCTTCCAGCCGCAGTTCAAGGCTTAGGCAAAGGCAGTTCCGAGTTTCAAGTTCCGAGTTCCAAGTCAAGGCATTGGATCGGGACATCGAACTCGGGACTTGGAACTTGAAACTCGGAACTTGAAACTGGTTTCCCCATGGCCAACCTCCGCTTGCTCGTGAAACGCCGCAAGGCGGTGCGGAACATCCGCAAGATCACGAAGACGATGGAACTCATCGCCACCGCGCGCTTCAAGAAGGCGCTCGACCGGGCGACGGAGGCGGAAGCGTACACCAGGAAGATCGCCGAACTGGCGTCCGACCTCAGCCAGAGCGCCGGCGAAGTCAGCCATCCGCTGCTCGCCGTGCGGCCGAAAGTGAACAAGGCGCTGCTCCTCGTTTGCACGTCGAACCGCGGCCTCTGCGGCGGCTACAACGGCGGCATCCTCCGCGAAGCACAGATCAAGATCCGCCAGTTCCGCGCCGACGGCATCCCGTTCGACCTCGAAGTCTCCGGCCGCCGCGGGGCGACGTTCTTCAAGTTCCAGGGCGTGCCGATGGCGGCGCAGTACCAGCAGTTCGAGGACAAGCCCGCCTTCGAGCAGGTGGACGAAGTCGCGCAGAAGTACATCGACCTCTACGTCGGCGGCAAGGTGGACGCGGTGTTCGTCGCGTACCAGAAGTTCGTGAGCGCCGCCCGTCAGACGCCGGTGGTCGAGCAACTGCTCCCGCTCGCCAGCGTGCCGACGGCGAGCGCGGCTCCGACCGGCCCGAAGGCCGACTACGAGTTCCTGCCGGACGCGGCCGAGATCCTGAACAACCTCGTGCCGGTGGCGTTCAAGGTGCGGCTGTTCAAGTGTTTCCTCGACGCCGCCGTGAGCGAGCAGATCGCCCGGCGCGTGGCGATGAAGGCCGCGACCGAGAACGCCGGCGATTTGATCAAGGAGATTTCGCGCGAGTACAACCGGACGCGCCAGGCGAACATCACGAAGGAAATCAGCGAGTTGATCGCGGGCAGCGAAGCGCTCAAATAAGTGCGGAGTTCGGAGCGCGGAGTGCGGAGTGAAAACCAACACCCCGTTTAGCCGCGACGCGGAGGCTTTGCGAAGCGGAGCGCGGGAGCGTCGATGGCCGAACGCCGCCAATTGAAATTCGACTCCCTCGCCGACGTGGTCCGCGACGCGGAACACTTGCTGGCGAACGGCTACGACAAGGCCGGCATCTGGGACTTGGCGCAGTGCGCCAACCACCTGGCCTACTGGCTGACCTGCCCGATCGATGGGTTCGGCAAGGCGCCGGCGCCGGTTCGAATGTTCCTCTGGATCGCGAGGAACACGTTCGGACCGGGGAAGTTGAAGAAATACATCGCGGAGAATACCTTCCCGCCGGGCGCGCCGACCGACCCGAACTCGGTGAAGCCGGCGGGCGGCGACGCGGAGGAGGCGGTCGCGAAGTTGAAGACGGCCGTCGCCCGGTTCGAAGCCTACGACGGCCCCATTGTGCCCTCGCCGTTCTTCGGACCGATGGACAAGGACACGAACCGGAAACTGCAACAGGTGCATTGCGCGCACCACCTGAGCTTCCTGGTGCCGAAGGCGAACGGCACGGCGTGAGCGTGCCGGTAGAACATACGAACAGACCGAACCGAACACCGGCACGCTGACGCCGTGCCGTTCGCCCAAGATAACTTTCCGTGGAGATTCGAGACATGGTTGCCACCGCGACGAAATCCGGCAAGATCGTGCAGATCATCGGCTCGACGTTCGACGTCGAGTTCGACGACGGCCACCTGCCCGAGATCTACAACGCCCTCCGCATCGAAGATTCCTCGCGCGGCATCGCCATCGGCCTCACCGGCGAAGTGCAGCAGCACCTCGGCGGCAGCCGCGTCCGCTGCGTCGCCCTCGGCTCCACCGACGGCCTCGTCCGCGGCATGCTCGCCACCGACACCGGCGCCGCTCTCTCCGTGCCCGTCGGCTACGGCACCCTCGGCCGCGTCTTCAACCTCCTCGGCGAACCGATCGACGGCCGCGGACCCGTCAAGACCGACGAGAAGCGCCCGATCCACCGCGAGCCGCCGAAGTTCAACGAACTCTCGCCGAAGTCCGAAGTGCTCGAGACCGGCATCAAGGTCATCGATCTCCTCACGCCGCTGGCGCGGGGCGGCAAGGCCGGCCTCTTCGGCGGGGCCGGCCTCGGCAAGACGGTCATCCTCCAGGAACTCATCTCCCGCATTGCGAAGGTGTACAAGGGCTACTCGGTCTTCGCCGGCGTCGGCGAGCGCACCCGCGAGGGGAACGACCTCTGGCTGGAAATGCAGGAAACCAAGACCGGCGTCGGCGCCGACGCCAAGCAGGTGCTCGAAAGCACCGCCATGGTCTTCGGCCAGATGAACGAACCGCCCGGCGCCCGCCTCCGCGTCGCCCTCTCGGCGCTCACGATGGCCGAATGGTTCCGCGACGCGACCGGCGCCGAGACGCTGATGTTCGTGGACAACATCTTCCGCTTCAGCCAGGCCGGCTCGGAAGTGTCGGCCCTCCTCGGCCGGATGCCGAGCGCCGTGGGCTACCAGCCGACGCTCGCTACCGAGATGGGCGAGTTGCAGGAGCGCATCACCTCGACGGCGAAGGGGGCCATCACCTCCGTGCAGGCCGTGTACGTCCCGGCCGACGACCCGACCGACCCGG
>CAYVRB010000003.1:0-46631 GCA_964453375.1 uncultured Alcaligenaceae bacterium | reverse complement strand
TAACCCTCCCCCTTCGAGGGGGAGGGGACAAGACCGATTTGATTTCGCGAATGATGTGGGAATGATCGCTTTGCGGTCGCGATGTACTTCGGGAACGAGTGGTTTCCAAGACTGGCGGCGCGGTCACATCGCCACGATCCGGCCGGTCTTCACCGATTCGCATTCCTTGTGGCAGAGGACGAGCGCGTTCCGCGCGAGCGCGCCGCTCAACAGGTCGGGTTCCTTCCCGCCGGCGACGGCGTCGACGGCGGTTTGGATCTCGCTCCCGAACGCGCTGATCGGGTCGCCGCCGCCCGCAAGCGCGGGCTGGACACTCTTCCCGTCGGCGGTCAGTAGCGTGAGCGCCGGGCCGCCGGAGTTGTAGACGAGCGTCGCCTTCTCCAGATAAATCTCGAACCCGTGGACGAACGGTCGGCCGGCCATCGAGACCGCGCCGCTGGAGCAGGTCACGCTCGGCCCGCCGGGGCCGTAGAGGTATTGCGTCGTGAGGTAGTTCACCGCGCCGGACGGATCGACGACGCCGGTGGCGAAGACCGCTTTCGGCACGCCGGCGAGCAGGCCGATGAAGTGCGTGTCGTGGATGTGCAGGTCCACCGCCGGGCCGCCGGTCTTGCTCGCGTCGCCGATGTCGGCCGACCAATCCGGCTTCGAGATGACGCGCTGGAAGTGCGCACCGAGCAGCCGGCCGTATTGTCCGCCGCGCACCGCCTCGACGGCGTACGCGAACTCCGGGAAGAACGGCAGCACGTGCGCTACCATGAGCAGCTTGCCCGCCGCCTTCGCCGCCGCGAGCATCTCGTCCGCCTGCGCGGGTTGCAGCGCGATCGCCTTCTCGACGAGCACGTGTTTGCCGGCCTTCAGGGCCGCGAGCGCGAACGCGGGGTGCTGGTCGGTCGGGTTGCAGATGTCGACGAGGTCGATGGTCGGGTCGGCGAGCATCGCGTCGTACGATTCGTAGGTCTTCACGCCGGCGAGGTCGACGCGGCCCGGTTCGGGGCCGAAGTTCCCGCGCGTGTTCGTCCAGTCGCCGGCGAGCTTGGCCTTGTCCCGGCTGCACACCGCGATGACCTTGGCGTTCGTCAGGCGCTGCGAGGCGAGGAAGTGGATGCGGCCCATGAAGCCGATGCCGACCAGACCGATGCGGACCATGTGCGGGTACCCGTGGCGGGAAGCGAAGCCCCGTCGTTCTACGAGTTCGCGACGCGTTCATTCAGGGCGCCGCGGCGCGGACGCCTTCGGGTCGATTGTTCGTGCATCGCCGGGATCGGTCGAGTAGGATGACATTCCGAAATCCGGGGACTGAGGTCCCGCGTAGTCCCCGTAACCTTCCTCCCGCCGATTTTTCTCCCAGATCAGGGTCCTTCGCCATGAACATTCCCCAACAGCAAGAGGCCCTGGCGAAACAAGCACAAAAAGCCGGAGCCAAAGGGCCGGCCGGGGCGGGAGCCGGCAAGCCGAATCCCCAGCAGCAGGAACAGACGGCGAAGCTCAGCCAAGAAGCGACGCAGAAGCAAAACGCGAGTCAGCAACAGGAGAAGGTCCAAAAGGCCCCCGGAGGGGGTCTGCCGAAGCCCGGCGCGGCGCCGCCGAAACCCCCCGGACCGGCGGCCGCGCCAGGCCAAGAAGCGCAAGCCAAACAATCGACCGAGGCCAAGATCAAAGGCGGCGTCGGCGGCAAGATTTCGCCCCAACAGCAGGAATTCTCCGCAAAGCAACAGCAGGAGGCGACGGCGAAGCAGCAATCGGAGAATCAAAGCAAGGTTCAGCAGCAATTTCAGTCGAAGCTCCCGCAGAACCAGGCCCAGCAGCAGGAACTGGCCGGCAAGCAGCAGAACGAGGCGAGCGCGAAGTCGGCCCCTCCGGTTCAGGCTCCGGCCCCGCAGCCGCAACCGATTTCAAACGTATCGCCCCAACAGCAGGAGTTGAGCTCGAAACAGCAGGCGGAGCGCAACGGGAAGTTACAGCAGGAGGCGAGCGCCAAGCGGGCGACTCGGGGGTGATCGGTTCGCGACGGATCGATGGAGAGCATTTTGAATCCCACGACCTCCAATCCATCGCCCGCGCCGCGCTTGTCGATCGTCGATCGCTTCCTCGAAGAGGATGACCTCGAAAGCCTCGACCGGCTGACCGAGAACCCGGAGTCGCTGGAAGCCGCCGGAATCATCGTCAGCCGCAACGAGACCGGCCTCTCGTGCGAGATCCCGCGGGAATACGATCCCGCGTTCGAGGAGGCCGCGCGGCGGATCGAGGAGGTCGTCGGCCTCGCGAACGAATTCGGCCCCACGCTGCGCTATCGAAGCTACGCCGTCGGCGAGAGCCATCCCGGCCACCTCGACGCCTATCGAATCGAGAACCTCCACCTCGTCGCCACCGCGATCCTCTATCTGACCGACACCGAATCGGGCGGCGAGACGGCGTTCCCGAACGCGCGGCCCGAACCGATCCTGATCGCCCCGCGCCGCGGCCGACTGGCGATCTGGCACAACTACCGCGCCGACGGCTCGCCCGATCCCGCGAGCTGGCACGAGGGCCGGCCCGTCCTCGCCGGCGAGAAGCGCACCCTCGCCGCGTTCATCTACCGGCCGCTCCCCGAAGCCGACGCGCGTACGCGACGATTCGTCTGCGTCGACGACGGCGTGCCGGAGGAAACCACGATCCTCCTGCATCGCGCCTGCGCAGAGCGCGGCATCGAATACGTCGCCCTCGACCCGCGCACCTTCGACTTCGATCCGGCGCGCCGCCTCGCGCCCGGCGATCTGCTCTATCGCCCGTCCGTGTCGCACATCGGCAATCTCGTCGAACAGTTCCTGCACGCTCCCGGCGTCGGCACCTTCTACGCCGGCGACGACCGCATCCAGTACGCCGCCTCGGGGTCGGCCGAGTTGTACCGTCTCGCCGGGCTGCCGACGCCGCCGTCGCTGCCCTGCGGCACGGCGGATCGCGATTGGCTGCGATCGTGCGTGGATCGGCTCGGCGGGTTTCCGATCGTCGCGAAGTTCGGCGGCGGGGAAGGGGGCGTCGGCGTCGTGCGGCTCGATTCTCTCGCGGCGCTCTTCTCGTTCGTCGACTTCGCCGTCGTGCAGGGGCGCGTGCCGCAGCTTTCCCGCTTCATCCCGGACGCCACGCATTGGCGCGTCGTCGTGGTCGGCGATCGCGCCGTCGCGGCGTATCGCAATCCGCTCCAGACCGACGATTTCCGCAGCTACGCCAGCGACGACCCGGCCGACGCCACCGATTCGCCGGACGCGAATCTGGCGGACCTCGCCGTGCGCGCCGTGGCGGCGTTGAAGCTCGAATTCGGCGGCGTGGACCTCCTGCGCGGCGCGGACGGCGCCCTGTACCTGCTCGAAGCGAACTTCCCCTGCTACTTCGCGCACGCTCAGCGCGTCGCCGGCATCGACGTGGCCGGCGCGATGCTGGACCACCTCCTCGCGAAGGTCCGCGCCGCGGCCGGATGATCGCGCCGCGTCCGCCTCCTATCTTGAACCCATCGGATACCACACCGCGAGGCAGGCATGGGCATCGACGTGGCGGCGGCGGCGGCGAAAGTCGTCGCCAACATGGAGAAGGTCATCATCGGCAAGCGGCCGCAGCTCGCGCTCGCCCTCGCCGCGTACCTCTGCGAAGGCCACATCCTCCTCGAAGACGTGCCCGGCGTGGCGAAGACCATGTTCGCCCGCGCCCTCGCCCGCAGCGTCAGCGCCAGCTTCAAGCGCCTCCAGTGCACGCCCGACCTGCTGCCCACGGACGTCACCGGCGTGAGCGTCTTCAACCAGAAGACGCAAGAGTTCGAGTTCCGCGCCGGGCCGATCTTCGCGCAGACCGTGCTCGCCGACGAAATCAACCGCGCCACGCCCAAGACGCAGTCGGCGCTCCTGGAGGCGATGGCCGAACGCCGCGTCAGCGTCGACGGACAGACCTACGCGCTCAAGCCGCCGTTCCTCGTCGTCGCCACGCAGAACCCGGTCGATCAGGAAGGCACCTTCCCGCTCCCCGAGGCGCAGCTGGACCGCTTCCTCATCCGCCTCTCGCTCGGCTATCCGAGCTTCGAGGAGGAGGCGAAGATGCTGGCGCTCCTGCAGCGCAAACACCCGATCGACGACCTGCAGCCGGCGGTGAGCGCCGACCAGTGGGTCGCCTGCCAAGAGGTGGTGCGCGAGGTGCACGTGGACGCGAAGCTGACGAAGTACATCCTCGACATCGTCCACGGCAGCCGCGAGCACGAGGACGTGATGCTCGGCGGCAGCCCGCGCGCGTCGATCGCGCTCTTCCGCTGCGCGCAATCGCTGGCGGCGATCCACGGCCGGGACTTCGCGATCCCGGACGACGTGAAGAAGATGGCGCAGCCGGTACTGGGGCACCGGCTGATCCTGCGGCCGGAGAGCCGGCTGCGGAAGAAGACGCCGGCGGCGGTGGTGGCGGAGATCGTGTCGGACGCGCGCGTGCCGGTGGTGGACCGCGACGTGCCGGCGGGGCGGAGTTATTTTGGGTGATTCATCCGTTCAGGAGCTTCGCGAAGCGGCCGCGCCAGACCTTGGGCACTTCGGCGGTGATCGTCGTCGGGTTGTGCGAGATGGGGTGCAGGAACGTGAGCGAGCGGGCGTGGAGGCCGATGCTGTCGCCGAGGCGCTGGATGGAGCCGTACTTGGTGTCGCCGTAGATGGGCGTGCCGCGCTTGGCGAGTTGGACGCGGAGCTGGTGCTTGCGGCCGGTGTGGGGGCGGAGTTCGAGCCACGCGAGGCCGGCGTGCCGGTGGCGGACGGTGTAGAGCACGCGCGCCGGCTTCGCTCCCGGCGCGTCGGCGTCCACCACCTTCACGCGCCGGTCGTCGTCGTCGTGCGCGAGGTAGTCGTCCAGCGAACCGGCGTCCTTCATCCACGGATGCCGGCCGACCTCGACGACGGCCCAGTACACCTTCTCGATCGACCCCTCGCGGAACTGTTCGCTCAATCGCTTCGCGGCCTTGCTGGTCCGGGCGAACAGCAGCGCCCCGCTCGTCGGCTTGTCCAACCGGTGGACGACGCCGAGATAGACGTTGCCGGGCTTCTCGTACTTCTCCTTGACGTAGCTCTTCACGAGCCGGTCGACGGTTTCGTCGGTGCCGTCGTAGTGCGTGGTGGGCCAGCCGCTCGGCTTGTTGAGGCCGATGCAGTGGTTGTCCTCGTGCAGGATGTCCAGCAGTTCGGCGAAGGAACTCATGATGGGTTGATGTACAATGTCCGCACGGGAACACCAGCCGCGATCGAGGGCGCATCGCCATGCCGCTTCGGGATCATTTCCACTTTCCGTCGAACAAACGGGCACGATGGGACCGCGTCCACGGCGGTTGGCCAATGGTGCTGAGTACGACGCTGAACGCGATCCTGCCTTCGAGGTATCAAGTCGGCCCTTACATTAATATCGGCAGCCTCATCGAGATCGACATGGCGGCCTACGAGATGGATGTTGAAGAGGATCAACATGCATCCGCCGGCGGCGGCACCGCGGTGGCGACCTCTTCGGTGGTCTGGACCGCTCCAACTCCGACGCTGACGGTTCCGGCCATTTGGTCTGGCGTCGATACCTATGAAATTCGCGTCTACGATACTTCCGAAGAGCAGGAACTTGTCGCCGCCATCGAGTTGGTTAGCCCATCAAATAAAGACCGCCCCACGACCCGCCGCGCCTTCGTGAGTAAATGCGCCAGTCTTCTCCAAGCGGGCGTGTCGGTCATCGTGATCGATGTCGTGACGGAGCGCGACGCCAACCTTTACGCCGAGCTCCTCGATTTGATCGGACAATCCGATCCCGGATTGCCCGCGCCGCCTCAGGGGATCTACGCCGTTTCCCTGCGAACGCGGGCCGCGAAACGGGGCCAGGCCGTGGAAGCGTGGTATCATCCGCTCGCCATCGGACAAACGTTGCCGAAACTGCCGTTGTGGTTGTCGGAACGATTTGCTGTCGAACTCGATCTTGAGCCGATCTACGAAAAAACACTGACATCCCTACGGATCACTTAATCCCGGCTCCGGGGGCAGGCGGCGGGGGACGTCGAGCGATCGCTCGGCGGACGCGGCGGCGGCAAGTAGATGGGCCTCCCCATCCGGCTTGCCAACGAACTGCATCGCGCCCGGCAGGTCCGTCGCGGATCGGCCCATCGGGACGGACACGACCGGGAACAACAGGAAACTCCAGGGCGAATTGAATACCGGCCGGCCGGTCGTTTCCGGCGTCGGGGCGAAGTCGGCGGTCGCGGGCGTCACGAAGACTTCATCGTCCTGCCAGTTCGCTTGCAACCGTTCCCGCAACGTGGTTTTGAACGGCACCGTTCGCGTGATCTCGTGAGCGGCCGCCCTCAAGCCTAGTTCGATCAATTCCCGAATCCGCGGCGGATAGTCGTCCGGTCGGCGCTCGAATCGTTCGCGATGCGTCGACGCGGCGCCGACGGCCATTTCGGTCAGGTGCATCTCGGTGATCCGCGCGAATCCCGGCGGCAAGGTCCGTTCTTCGAGCGATCCCGATTGGATGCGACGACCCGCGGAGCGATACAGGTCCAACATCTCGGGTTCGGCCGCGTCGAAGAACTCACCCAAGCGGATGAATTTGATTTCATCGGGGACGTTATCGACCAATTCGACGCACGGCGGAACGGGGCCGGCCATCGCTTCGTACAGGATCGCCAAGTCCCGCACGCAGTTCGCCATTGCGCCGACGTGATCGAGGCTCGACGCGAGCGGCAGCACGCCGTCCACACTCACGCGGCCCCACGTGGGTTTGAGGCAATAGACTCCGCAGTAGCTCGCCGGCCGGATCAGAGAGCCGCCCGTCTGCGTTCCCAACGCGCCGAGGCACATGCCGCACGCGACGGCGGCCGCGCTGCCGGAACTGCTGCCGCCGGGCGTGCGCTCGAGGTTCCACGGATTGCGCGTCACGGGCGGGTCGGTGAATGCGTAGGGCGTCGTCACCGTCTTGCCGAGGATGATCGCGCCGGCGTGCCGCAATCGTTCCACCACCGCCGCATCGCGGCGGGCGTAGCTGTTCGCCCAGAGCTTCGAGCCGCAGCCGGTCGGCATGTCGAAGACGTCGATGATGTCCTTCACGCCGATCGGGATGCCGTGCAGCGGGCCACGATAGCAGGTCTTCGCTTTCTCCGTTAGCTTGGCGGCGTCCCGCCGCGCGCGCTCGCGGTCGAGGTGAACCCAAGCCTTGACATACGGCTCATAAGTATCGACGCGCCGCAGGCACTGCTCCAACAGTTCCGACGGCGTCAACGCGCCGGAGCGGATCATCGGGGCGGCTTCGGTTATCGTCAGTGGCTCGATCATGGGAAGTCGATTCGCCACAGAGGAACGCTGAGAACACAGATCAATCCGAAATCATGTTTTTGGTTCCGATCTGTTTACATCCGTGTCGATCTGTGGCCGATTTCGGCGATGACTCCACCTAGAATACCGGTAGTTCCCCGAAAGGACACACGATGAATCGCGTGCGCGTCGCCATCCTCGGCGGCTCCGGCTACACGGCGGTCGAACTGCTTAAGATCCTTCTGCGGCACCCCAGCGCGGAGGTCGTCGCCGTCACGTCGCGCCAGGACCCCGGCAAGCCGGTCTCGGCCGAGCATCCGGTCCTGTTGAACCGCTTCGACCTGCCGATGGAGAACTTCGACCCGGCCGCGCTGAAGGCGAAGGGCGTGCAGTGCGTCTTCGGCTGCCTGCCGCACGGCGCGAGCATGGAGGCGATCCCGCCGCTGCTCGACCTCGGCATCCGTGTCGTCGACCTCAGCGCCGACTATCGCTTGAAGGACGCCGGCGTCTACCAGCAGTGGTACAAGGAAACCCACCACGACACCGTGAACCTCGCGCACGCGGTTTACGGCATGCCCGAACTCTTCGCCGACGAGATCAAAACCGCGACGCTCGTCGCCAATCCCGGCTGCTATCCCCAGACGGCGATCCTCGGCCTCGCCCCGCTCGTGCGCGCGAAGCTGATCGAACTCGACTCCATCATCGTGGACAGCAAGTCCGGCGTCTCCGGCGGCGGCCGCACGCCGAAGCTCGCGTTCCACTACCCCGAGTGCAACGAATCCGTGTCCGCCTACGGCATCGGCAACCACCGCCACACGCCGGAGATCGAGCAGGCGCTCGCCGTCGTCGCCGGCGCGCCGGTGCAGGTGATCTTCACGCCGCACCTGATGCCGATGGATCGCGGCATCTTCAGCACGATCTACGCGACGCCGAAGGCGGCGCTCGACGAAGGCCGGCTGTTCGCCCTCTATCGCGAATACTATCGCGGCAAGCCGTTCGTCCGCGTGCGCGAGACGCTGCCCGCGACGAAGGACACGGCCCATACGAACTACCTGGATCTCTGCCCGAAGATCGTGCGCGGCCGCGTGCTCGTGCTGGCGGCCGAGGACAACCTCGTGCGCGGCGCCAGCGGCGTGGCCGTGCAGAACTTCAACCTGATGTTCGGTTTCGACGAAACCACGGCGCTCGCATGACGGAACTCGACGAACGCGAGGCGTTCCTGAGGGCGATCTTCGACGCGCCCGACGACGACGCTCCGCGCCTCGTCTACGCCGACTGGCTGGAGGAGCACGGCGAGGAGATCGCGGCGAAGGCGATCCGGCTATCGATCGCGTGGTATCGTTCCGGCGAAGCCGAATGGGGACCGTTGCGAATCGAAAGCGAACGCCTCCAGGCGGATCATTCCGATATCGTCGAGGAGATGATCGGCCTCGTGCGGTGGCCGCTGAGCGAACCGCACTACGGCAACGTCTTCCTCGGGGTCGAAGCGATCTCGGACGCGGACTCGCTTCGACGGAGAGCCATGCGCGCCCCGTGGTGGCACGGTGCGAGCGTCTTTCTCCTGCGCGGGTTCGGCCATCGGATCGTCGACGCCGCGCAGTTCGACGCCCTCGAGCGGACGCCGGCGTTTCGGAGGATCGTCGAGCTGCACATGCCCGGCGAGCACGTGCCGGTGGCCGGGGCGGTCACCGACGCGTCCGGCAGCGTGACCGAGGAGATTGCGGTGGAAACGCGCATCGTGCCAATCGTCACCACAGCCGGAGTCGAAGCGCTCGCGAAGCATCGGTTCGCGCGACGGCTCACGCTCCTGGACCTCCGAAACAATCAACTGGGCAACGACGCCCTCCGCGCCCTCGCGCGCTCCCCGTATCTGGAGAACCTGAAACGGCTCGCGATCGCCGAGGGGAACGACTTTCGCGGGCGCGTCTGGCAACTGCTCGTCGATCGCTTCGGAGAGGACGCGGTGAGCTGACCATGACCGACGCCGACCGCTTCCTGGCGACCATCATCGCCACGCCGGAAGACGACGCGCCCCGGCTCGTCTTCGCGGACTGGCTGGAGGAGCACGGCGACGCCGACCGCGCGGAGTTCATCCGGCTGCAATGCTCGCTCGCTCGCGACGGGGCGAACTTCGCGCGCGAGGCCCGCGCGGCCGAACTGCTCACCGCGAACCGCCCCCGCTGGATCGTGCCGGACATGCCCGGCCGACAACTCTTCCGTCGGGGTTTCGTCGAATTCGTGCACCTGTCCGCCGACGATTTCCTCGAACACGCCGACCGGCTCGCGACGGCGGCGCCGATCGTCGGACTGAGACTCAGCGCGGCCGCCGGACGAACCTCGCGACTCGTGCTCGTGGATTGGCTGAAGCGCGTGCAGTCGCTGGAAATCCTCAACGACGGCCTGGGGCCGCGCTTGCGCGAGTGGTTCCAACCTGGCAAATTCCCCGAATTGGTCTCGCTGAGCCTGCGGAACAACCGCCTCTGGTCGGACTACGTCGCGATCCTGGCGGAGCTCTCGCCGAACCTGCCGAAGCTCGAACGGCTCGACCTGAGCGGCAACCCGCTCGGCGACGAGGGACTCGCCCTCCTGGCGAACGCCGAGCCCCTGCGGGGACTGCGTTCCCTGATCCTGCGATCCGACGAAATCGAGTACGACTACGCCGTGCATGAAAGCGGCGCGACGGCGCTTGCGCGATCGGCGACGATGAACCAACTCGCGGAGTTGAACCTCGATGGACAACACATCGGCGACGCGGGGTTCCAAGCGATCGTGAATTCCCCCGTCGCGCGATCCCTGGAACGGTTGGACGTCTCGCGGAACGGCATCGGCGAATCCGGTTCCGAATGGGCGGAAGCCCTCGTCGCATCGCCCCACCTGGGTCGGCTTAGAGAAGTGAACTTCGCGGTGATTACCGTCGATACGAACGCCGCGAAGCTGCTCGCCCGATGGACGCATCTGGCCACGGGCTGCACCGTGCGATTCGACGCTCCCAACTGGACGAACCAGGCGCGGTGCGAGATGGAACAATCGGAATTCCGCGATCGATTGCTCGTGATCGAGAGGTGACCCCTTGAAATTCGTGTCCGCGTGGCTCCTCCACAGCCTCCTGGCGACCCAACTCCTGGCGGCCGAAAAGTACGCCGTAAAGCGCGAGGCGGCCGATCCGCCAGCGGAACTGGCGGACGGCATCCGCACGCTGCTGCCAAAGGAGAGCGAGCTCGTCTCCGACGGCGCCGCCGTCGCCCGCTTCTGGTTCCGCGCCGAGCTGCCCGGCAAGGCGACGGCGCAGCAAATCAAGAACGGCATCACCTTCCAGGAAGTGACCGAGACGTGCGTGCTCGGCGCGGTGAAGTTCGAGCGCGCGTTCGTCGACTTCCGCAAGCAGGAGATCGCGGCCGGCGTCTACACGCTGCGCCTCGCGTACCAGCCGGAGAACGGCGACCATAAGGACTCCGCGCCCCACACCGAGTTCGCTCTGCTCGTGCCGGCGGACAAGGACCCGAAGCCGGAGGAGATGGAGCCGAAGGCGCTCTACAAGCTGAGCTTCGCGTCCACGGGCGGGGAGCATCCCGGCGTGCTGCTGCTCTATCCGGGCGACGGCAAGGCGAAGGAGGCGAAGGCGCAGGATCGCGGGTCGGGCGTCTGGACGTTGAACGTGCCGCGGCCGGTGGTCTCGCCCGACGGCAAGGCGGAGTTCGGCTTCGGCATCACGATCGCGGGGTGGAGCAAATTGCGATGAATCAATCCGGCGGGGCGCCGATCGGCGTTTTATTCGGGCCGGCGGTCCAGAGCGGGGACGACTTGGCGTAGCGCAGGAACGCCGCGTCGTCGGCGTCCTTCGCGGGCGGCGGCATCGTGAAACCCTCGATCGGCTTCGACTTCATCGGCAGGTTCCCGTCGCCGCTCTTCGCGTCGCGGGCGTTGTCCGGCGAGAGGAATTTCGGCAGGTTCGCGATGTTCTTCACGACGGCGACGCCCTTCACGTCCGCGAAGTAGTTCCGCGAGAGCAGGCATTCGGTGTTCGCCGGTAGATCGAACTCGGCGGCGTGCAGCGCGTTCCCCGCGATCGTGTGGAAGGTGTTGTTCTTCACGGTCAGGTGCCACGGTGCCGTCGTCGGTTGGCGCGCCGTCAGCCCGGATTGGAAATGGTGGAACCGGTTGTTGAGGAACTCGACGGAGACGAGCGGCGTGTCGATCGCGACGGCGGCTGCGGCGGGGCCTTCCAGACGACAGTTCGACACGGTCACGAACGCGGTCTTGCCGACGTCCGCGCGGTCCGGCATCGCGAACTGGATCGCCGCGTCGGCGTCAGGCCCCGCGGCGATTCGCACTCGATGCAGGACGCACGGCTTGTCCTTCGTGCCTTCGACGTTCTCGAACCGGATGCCGGCGCGCTTCGCGCCGCGGACGGTCACGTTCTCCAACCGCACGCCGGGCGACGGACCGGAAATCACGAGGCCGAAATCGACTTGGCCCTCCGCGTCGAAGACGATGCCGCGAAGCACGAGGCCGTTCGAGCGGCGGATTTCGAGCAATCGCTTCACGTTCGGTCCGGCCTGCGTGGTCCAGACGACCGGCTTCGCGGCGTCTTCCGATTCGATCACCAGATCCTTCAGGCGTCCCACCGCGCCGATCGGATACGACGGTTCCTGATGCCGCGAATCGAGGAGCACGATGGTCGGGAAGGCGCCCTTGCGGTTCGCGTCGTCGAACTCGGGCCGCTTGTTGATCGCTTGCAGCGCGTCGAAGACGGTCTTGAAGGTCGGCGCGTTGGCGGGTCCGGTGCCGGCGGTGACGTAGACGCGGCTGAAATCGAGCGCGGCGGGCGCCGGTCCGGGGCCGACGACCGGGTTCGCCGGCGGCTTGAAGATGAAGTAGGCGCCGACGGCGAGGGCGATCGCGCCGAGCGCGGCGCCGGCGCCCAGGACGAGCTTCCGGCGGCTCTTGGCCGGCTTCGGTTCGACCGGCGCCTTGGTCCCCTTCTTGCTGTCGGGGCGTTCGGTGCGGGCGGTCTCGATGGAATCCCGCGGCGCGGTGTCGCCGTCGAGCGTGGCCCAGACGCCGACCTGCACGTCGGCGGCCTGCGCGGCGGGCGCGGTGGCGACGGCCGCGCGGTCCCGCGACGAACCGCCGGGCACTCCGCCCCCGCCCGTCGGCACGCGCATCTCGAAGCTCGATTGCGTCGACGACACCATCGGGTTGCCGCCGGAGAGCATCACGCCGCTCGGCACGCGGCTCGCCCCCGCCGTCGTGCCCGCCGCGGCCGGCGAGAGCGGCGGCAACTCCTTCTCCGATGGCGGCGGTATCGGCACCTGCACGAGGTCGAGCAGCGCCGTCATCACATCGCCCGGCGTCTGATAGCGATCGTCCGGGTTCTTCTTCATCAGCTTTTCGACGATCGCGACGATCTCGGCCGGCACCTCGGGGCGAATCTGCGCGATCGATTTCGGGTCGCGCGTCTGGTGCCAGAGCAGTTTCTGCGCGACGGAGCCTTCGGGGTACGGCGGTTGGCCGGTGAGCAGGAAGTAGAAGGTGCCGCCGAGCGAGTAGAGGTCGGCGCGGATGGTGACGGTGTGGCTGTCGACCGCCTGTTCGGGGGCGAGGTAGTCGGCGGTGCCAAGCACGTTCTCGTCGTACTTCTTCGTGAGCGAGTCGTCCTCGTCGTTGAAGAAGCGGGCGAGGCCCATGTCGAGGATCTTCACGACGCCGGAGCGGTCGATGAGGATGTTGCCGGGCTTGATGTCGCGGTGGACGATGCCGGTCTCGCTGGCGTACTGGAGGCCGACCGCGGAGCCGTAGATGTAGTGGCAGGCGCGGACCGGATCGAGCGGCCCGGCGCGCTTGACGAGGTCCTGCAGGTTCACGCCGTCGACGAACTCCATGACGAGGAAGTGCAGGCCTTCGTCGTGGTCGATGTCGTAGGCGCGGACGATGTTGGGGTGGTCGAGCGCGGCGACGGCGCGCGCCTCCTGGTAGAAGCGCTCGCGCGAGGCGTCGTCCTGGCCCTTCGCGGCCGGGAGCACCTTCACGGCGACGCGGCGGCGCATCAGCTTGTGTTCGCAGAGGAATACCTGGCCCATGCCGCCGACGCCGAGCTTTTCCAGCACCTTGTACTTGCCGATGGTGAAGCGCTTCCACTTCCCCTGGAGGAGTTGCTCGGCTTGGAAGTAGGTGAGGACGGCGTCGCGGACGAGCTTGCCGGCGCACTTGCCGGGTTCGGCGGGAAGGGGACCGTTCGGTTTCTGCTTGTCGAGGTAGGCGTTGAGTTTCGAATCGTCGATGACGCCGCTCTTCCGGACGAGTTCGAGGAATTCGTCTACGGTGGCCGGTGCGGGCATCGCCGACACTCCGGGTCGCGCGCGGTCGATCGTGCGAGGGGTTGGCCGGTCGAGTCCCGGCAACATCGCGTAAGTATAGGTTAACGAAGGATCAAACGACGACGGGAAACGCGGGGAGGATGCGGATTTTTTTCGGGTCGGGACGGTTTTGCGGTCGCCCCGGAATCCGATGGCGTTAGAAGAACCATTTCACCGCGAGCGCGGACAGCACCGCGACGAGCGCGAGCGCCAGGAACACCAGCACGAGCGGCCGATCGGGGTGGCGCGGGGGCCGCTTCGGCGCCGCGCCGAGCTTCGGCGCGGAATCTTGAATCGGCATCGACGACGGGCGGGCGCCGATCAATTCGACGCTCTCGCGGCCGATCTTCGCCGGCGTGGCCAGCGGCGTCGTGTGCGTGTTGCGCGCCGTCGGCACCTGGCCCTGGCCGAGCGGTTCGTCCAGGCGCACGTTTTGGCCGTTGGGCGTCTGCGGTCCGCCGCGGGACGGATAGCGCGGGGAGCTGCCGCCGCCGAGGCCGCGATAGCCGGTCGCGGTCGCCATCGCCCGGTTCGCCATCGCGGAGGCGCGGATGCGATCCGCATGGCCCATCAAGGTCAGTACCGCCGGGCAGAGGTCCGGCATTTCGTGGTCCGGCGGCGGCGCGAGCGCCTCCGACGTCCACGGCGCGAGCGCCTCCGCCACGTCCAGCGGCGTCTGGTAGCGCTCGTTCGGGTCCTTCTTCATCATCCGTTCCAGCACCGCGAGCAGTTCCGGCGGCACGTCGTCGCGGTATTCCGTCACCGGCTTCGGATTCTCGGTCTGGTGGAAGACCAGCTTCTGCGCGATCGTGCCGTCGGGCACCGGCGACTGGCCGGTGAGCATGAAGTGGAAGGTGCCGCCGAGGGCGTAGATGTCGGCGCGGATGTCGACGACGTTCGAGAGCGCCTGTTCGGGGGCGAGGTAGTCGGCGGTGCCGAGGACGCACTTGTCGTCGTACTTGGCGGTGAGGTTGTCGTTCTTGTCGTTGAAGAAGCGGGCGAGGCCCATGTCGAGGATCTTGACGACGCCGGAGCGGTCGAGAAGGAGATTGCCGGGCTTGATGTCCCGGTGGACCATGCCGAGTTCGTTGGCGTGGTGCAGGCCGATGGCGGACTGCGCGACGTAGTGCGCGGCGCGGACGTAGTCGACCTGGCCGAAGCGGGCGACGATCTCCTGCATGCTCGCGCCGTCGACGTACTCCATGACGAGGAAGTGGAGGTTCTCGGCCTTGTCGATGTCGTGGGCGCGGACGATGTTCGGGTGGTCGAGCGCGGCGACGGCGCGCGCCTCGCGGTAGAAGCGTTCCAGGTTCGACGGATCGCTGAGCTTCTCGAGCGGCAACACCTTCACGGCGACGACGCGCTTCATGAAGACGTGTTCGCAGAGGTAGACGGCGCCCATGCCGCCGACGCCGATCAGCTCGAGCAGCTTGTACTTGCCCGCGACCATGAACCGCTTGTAGCGGCCGAGCTTGAGTTGCTTCGTCTGGAACTTGGTGAGCAGGCCGGCGTCGATGAGGGACGACGCGAAACCGTCGAGGTCATCGTGCCGTTCCCGGTCCAGCCGCTGGCGGTCGAGTTCCGCGGCGAGGCGGTCCTCCGGCACCAGTCCGCTCTTGCGGACGCAGTCCAGATACTCGGTCGCAGTCCCGGGAACGGGCATGGATGGCGAACCCAACGCGGGAACGGGTGTCGATCCGTAATAAGATGAACGCACCCTTGTGGTCCCGGTGATAATCTTGGATCGACCGATAGCGTCCTGCAAGCCAACGTCCGGGATTTTTCCGCTTTTTCCTTCTGGCGAGACATTCCCGACCGCGAAATCTTTTCCGGGGGCGAACATTCCGATGACACGTGAACTCAAGACCGTCCGCGCAGTCTGTCCGCTCGATTGCCCCGATACCTGCGGCATGATCGTCACGGTCGATACGGCCGAACGCCGGGCGGTGAAGCTGCGCGGCGACGCCGAGCATCCGTTCACCAACGGCTTCCTCTGCCGGAAGGTCAATCATTATCTCGAGCGCGTCTATCATGCCGAGCGGTTGCTGCACCCCCTGCGGCGCGTCGGGCCGAAGGGCGAAGGCCGCTTCGAGCGCATTTCGTGGGACGCCGCCATCGCGATCGTCGCGAAGAACTTGAAGCGCGTCGTCGCCGAGCACGGGCCGCAGGCGATCCTGCCGTACAGCTACGCCGGCACGATGGGCAAGGTGCAAGGGTCCAGCCTCGACCGGCGCTTCTTCCATCGTCTCGGCGCGTCGCTGCTCGACCGCACCATCTGCGCGACCGCCGGCGGCGCCGGCTGCGAAGTCACGCTCGGCGCCGGCAAGCGCGCCGCCGTCGATCCCGAACGCGCCGTCGACTGCCGCTACATCGTGAACTGGGGCTCGAACACGCTCGTCACGAATACGCACTTCTGGGCGATCCAGCACGAGGCGCGCAAACGCGGCGCGAAGATCGTGACGATCGACCCGTTCCGCTCCGCCACGGCGGCGAAATCCGACTGGTGGCTGCCGATCCGCCCCGGCACCGACGCGGCGCTCGCGCTCGGCGTGATGCACATCCTCTTCCGCGACTGCCGGCAGGATCGGGACTATCTGGATCGCCATTGCCTCGGCGGCGAGGAACTGAAGACCCGCGCCCTCGCGGAGTATCCGCCGGAGACGGTCGCCGCGATCACCGGGCTGCCCGTCGCCGATATCGAACGCCTCGCGAACGAGTATGGCCGCTCGCGCGAACTGTTCGGCGGCCCCGCGCTCCTCCGACTCAACTACGGTCTCCAGCGCCACGGCGGCGGCGGCATGGCCGTCCGCACCATCGTCTGCCTTCCCGCCGTCACCGGCGACTGGCGCCATCCCGGCGCCGGCGCGATGCTCAGCACCAGCAAGGAGTTCCCCTTCGACGGCCCCGCGCTCGAACGGCCCGACCTGATTCCGCCCGGCACCCGCACCATCAACATGGTGCAACTTGCCGAGGCGCTCCACGGCGATCTGGCAGGACCACCCGTGAAGGCGATGATCGTCTACAACTCGAATCCGGCCGCCGTCGCGCCCGATCAATCGCGCGTCCTCGTTGGACTCAAGCGCGACGATCTGTTCACCGTCGTGCTCGAACACTTCGCCACCGACACCGCGCGATACGCCGACATCGTGCTGCCCGCGACGATGCAGCTCGAGCACTGGGACATCCACAGCAGCTACGGGCACCTGTACGTGCAGGCGAATCCGCCAGCGATCCCGCCGCCGGGCGAGACGAAGCCGAACACGGAGATCTTTCGATTGCTCGCGAAGGCGATGGGGCTGGAGCCGGAACTGTTCGCTCCGTCCGACGAGGAGCTATGCCGGCTCTCGATGAAGACGACGGGAGGATTCCAGGGGATCGCCTTCGACGACCTCCGCGAGGGAACGCCGACGCGACTGAACCTCCCGAAGGACTGGGCGCCCTACGCGGAGGGGAACTTCGGCACGCCGAGCGGGAAATGCCATCTCTTCAGCCCGACGGAGCAGGCCGCCGGGCGCGATCCGCTGCCGCGGTACGTCCCGCCGCACGAGGACCCGCGGACGCGGCCCGACCTGGCGGCGAAGTACCCGCTGCAGCTCGTCACGCCGCCGGACCCGGCGTTCCTGAACTCGACCTTCGTGGAGATCGAGCACCTGCGATCGCAGGCGGCCGAGCCGACGGTGGACCTGCACCCGCACGATGCGGCCGCGCGGGGCATCGCCGACGGCGCGGCGGTGTCGGTGTTCAACGGCCGCGGCCGGTTCCGCGCCAAGGCGGTCGTCGGCGAGACCGTCCGGCCCGGCGTGGTCGTGACGCAAGGCTGCTGGTGGAGCCGCTTCACCGCCGACGGCCGAAACCACAACACGCTGACGAGCACCGCCCTTACCGACTTCGGCGGCGGCGCGACCTTCTTCGACAACCTCGTGCAAGTGGAGGCGACCGCGGGATGCGGCAGGGTCTCCGTTTGGGGGTTTTCTCCCTCGCCCCCGCTTCGGGGGAGAGGGCCGGGGTGAGGGGGCCAGAGCTTACGTGATTACGATGAAGGGTGCCGCAACCGCGTAGACCCCCTCACCCTATCCCTCTCCCCCGCAAAGCCGGGGGAGAGGGGACCAAACTGAGACACTGCGCGGGGTGAGTTGTCCTTGACATCGCGAACGGCGCGCGGGTATCCCCCGCCGAACGGATTCGGATGGGGGAATTCCATGCGCATGACGCGGCGGGAAGCGATGGGCGGATTGTTGGCCGTGGCGGCCGGCGGCGGTGTCCGCGCGGCGGAACGGTCGGTCCTGCTCGGCGAGGCGACGAAAGCCGGCGACATCTTTCAAGTCGAGTTGCAGCTCGCGCTCGTCGGCCGGTTGAAGGTCGATCGCGAGGAGAAGCCGGAACTGCTGCCGATCGAGGCGAAGGCGAAGCACCGGTACCGGGAGCGCGTGGACCTCGCGGCGAAACCGGCGGCGGCGCGGCACTACTCCGAAGCCGTCTCCGAGAGCGCCGTCGCCGGCGAACGCTCGACCAAAAAGCTCGCCGACGAACGGCGCGGAATCTTCGTCTATCGCAACGCGGACGGCCCGCTGCACGTCACGCCCGCCGGACCGTTGGCGCGCGAAGAACTGGAATTGGCGGCCGAGCATTTCGATTCGCTCGCGATCCCGAGCCTGCTGCCGGGCAAGGCGCTCGCGGTCGGCGAGACCTGGGCGATCCCGAACGACATCGTGCAAGCGGTCTGCCACTTCGACGGACTCATCAAGGCGGAACTCGTCGGCCGGCTCGCGACGATCACGGAGACGCAGGCGACCTTCGCCATCGACGGCACGGCCGAGGGGGTCGAGCACGGGGCGAAGGTGAAGGTGGCGATCGCGGCGCGCGGGACGTTCAACCGCGAGAAGTCGCTCGTCGAAAAACTCGAATGGACGCAGACGGACGACCGCGAGGCCGGGCCGGTCTGCCCCGCGATGGAGGCGAAGGTGTCGATCGCGCTGGCCCGCTCGCGCGAGGAAGCGCCCGGCAAAGAACTGGATGCGCTCCTGGCGAAGCGGCCCGCGGCGCCGAAGCCGCCGGACCTCTGGACGCAACTCCGGCACATCGACCCGAACGGGTACGAGTTCGTCTACGGCCGCGACTGGCACGTCGTCGTGCGGAACGACAAGCACCTCGTGATGCGGCTCTTGGATCGCGGGGAGTACGTGGCGCAGGCGACCTTCGCCGCGTGGAAGCCGTCCGCCGGGGCCGACGAGAAGGCCGTGCTCGCGGAGTTCGTGGAGGCGACGCGCAAGACGCCGGGTTGGGAGCCGGAGAAGGTGCTGGACAACGGCCCGACGACCGTTGGCGAGGGGAAGCGCTTCTATCGCCTCTGCGCCCGCGGCAAGCAGGACGGCGTCGACGTCGTGCAAGCGTTCCACCTACTCGAGGGCGGCGGCCGGCACCTCGCGATCGCGACGGTCTGCAACGCCGCGTCGGCGGAGAAGCTCGGCACGCGGGACGCGGCCCTAGTCGCCGCCGTCGAGTTCACGGCCAAGAAGTAGCCCGCGCAGTTCGACTCCCCGCGACCGCCCCGGTCTGGTATCGTAATCCGCACGGGGCACCGCGCGGCAACGACGAGGACGACATGCGGATCGGGGTCATCAGCGACACGCACGACCGGCACGAGGTGGTCGCCGACGCCGTCCGCCTGCTCGGCGAGCAGAAGGTCGAACTGGTGCTCCATTGCGGCGACATCGAAACGCCGGAGACCGTCGCGCTCTTCAAGCCGCTCCCTACCCACTTCGTCTTCGGCAACTGGGACAAGGAGAAGGGGAAGCTCGTCGCCGCCATCCGCGAGATCGGCGGGCAGGCGCACGACGCCTTCGGCGCGATGGAACTCGCCGGCAAGCGCATCGCCTGGTGCCACTCGCACGACCGCCACCAGTTCCACGAACTGGAGCACTGCAACTACTTCGACTACCTCTTCTACGGCCACACCCACGTCCGGGAGCAGCACCGCACCGGCAAAACGCTGGTGGCGAATCCCGGCGCCCTGTTCCGCGCGAATCCGAAGACCTGCGTGGTGCTGGACATCGTGAGCGGCGAATTCAAGCCGATCATCATTCCAACCGCCGCGAAGCCGGGCGAATCGATCCTGTCGATGCCGGGCCTGGCGAACCGCTCGATGCCACCGATGCCCGGCCTTTCGGATGCGGAACCGACGACCAATCCCGGTTCCGATTGACGCGCGCGTCCGCCGACGCTATTCCGCTCCGATTCGGGATACCCCGTCGCCTCGGAGCCGCCGCCCATGACTCGACCGATCTTCGCCGTGCTGGTCCTTTCGGTCGGACTGACGGGCTGCGCCGGTTCCTGGGATAAGGTCAGCAGCCGTCGCTTCCGGGAGAATCCGTTCGGCACGATGTTCGACCGCCGCGATCCGCTCGGCGTGATGCGCAGCAGCCCCGAAGGGGACGACCGCGCCGCCGCGATGCGGAAGCTCAAGGAGCCGGCCGCGAACGGCCGCGGCGAACCGGAGCAGGAAGAAGCGCTCAAATTGCTGACTGACGCCGCGATCAACGACCCCAGCCCGGTGGTGCGCGTGGCGGCGATCGACGCGCTCGGCCGATTCCGCGACCCGCGCGCCGTGAAGAGCCTGACGGCCGCCTACTATCAGGCCGGCGGCACGCCGATCGATCCGACGAATCCGAATCCGAACGCGAATCGCTCGCTCTCCGGCCCCGTCGGCTTCGCGCCGGAGATCGCGAGCGTGATCCGCAGCCGGTCGGTCGAATCGCTCGCGAACAGCGGCAGCCCGGAGGCCGTGCCCGTCCTAGCGCAGGTCGCGACCGGCGCGGAGAAGACCGGCGGCTCGGATCGGGACACGCGGCTCGCGGCCGTGCGCGGCTTGAAGGCGATGCGGAGCCAGGACGCGGTGGCGGCGCTCGCCAAGGTGCTGGCGATGGAGAAGACGCGCGACCCCGCGATGGCGGACCGGGCGCACGAGGGCCTGGTCGCGCTCACCGGCAAGAACCTGCCGGACGATCCGCAGCAATGGGATCTCGCGGTGCGAAACGGCCAAGCACCGGTCGTCGCCGAGCCGAACTTCGTCCAGCAGGCCGCGGCGTGGGCGTTCGGGAACTGATTCGGTTCATCGGCGCACGAAGACGACCGCGACCGCGTCCTCGTGGACGATCCGCCATTCGTTCGGCATCGCGCGCAGGGCGTCCGTGAACGGCCGCCCGACCCGCGCCAGCACGATGGTGCACTTCGCCAACTCCCCGTCGGTTTTCCATCCGTCGTCCGTCGACCAGGTCCGCGACGATTGCAGCAGCCGTTCGTTGCCGTAGAGGTTCGTGCGCCCGTCGATCGTCACGGGGTACTCGGGAAGCGCCCAGGCGAGGTGGCCGCCCCAGGTGATGTCGTTGAAGAGCGGGCCGACCGGACGATTTTCTTTGACGAATGCCGCAGCTTCCACCGGATACGCGCGGGCCTGCGCGGCGGCGGTGTCGTTGTCCCCTAGCCATCCCACGCCGTTCAGGATTCGCATCGCGAGCAGGGTTGCGACGACGGTCGCGACGATCGGAAGCGTCCGCGCCGGAGTCGACGCGGGCCGTATCGCGGCGATCGCCAGCAGGGCGCCGAACCAGAGGTCGCGGTTCATGCGCATCCCGACGAGCGCGACGGCGGCGAGCAGGCCGACCTCGAAGACGCTCGTTGATCGGCGCACGGCGATGCCGCCGAGGGCCGCGAGCGCGAGCGCCGCGACGGCGAGGAAATAGGGGCTTTGAACGTTCGGCGGCGCGAGTTCCTGGATGAGTTCGCGCGGCGCGGCCTGCGTCGCGTAGTCCCAGATCACGGCGAGCAGCTTCACGTGGTACGGATTCGCGAGCGTCGCGAGCGCGCATCCGGCCGACGCCAGCAACGCGGTCCTTCGATTCGCACGGCCGGGGTCGACGCACCAGAGGCCGAGCACGAGCCAGCCGAGCACGAATTGGATGTGGAGGTTCGCCCAGAGCGCGTAGAGCGGGATCAGTACGAAGGCGGATCGCGCTGCGCCGGACTCACGGGCGGCGAGGACGACGCGCAGCGTCAGTGCGGTGAAGGCGATGGTGTAGTGCCAGGGCCGCTCGGTCCCCATCGGGGCGAGCGCGACCGCGGCGCCGAGCGCGAGCGGGAACGCCGCGATGTGACAGCCAAACCGGCCGAACACGAAGGCGAAGACGGCGGCCGTCGAGAACGCGACGAGCGCGGACCGCATCCACAGGATGCCGGTTTCGCCAGCGAAGACGAAACAGCGGTGCATCAGCCATTCGTGGAGCCAACTGTACGCCTGCCACGGAATCCGATGTTCGATCCCGATCCGCGAGATGGGATCGGTGTCGGGCACGGTGCCGTGCGCGTCGACGAACTGCCCGATGCGCAGGTGCCAGCCGGTGTCGGCGTCGAGCGCCGGCCGCAGCGCCTGCGCTCCCGCGAACGCCGCGAGTACGGCGACGAGGAGCAGGGCGATCGCGTTCGGGCGGTCGTACATGTTGCGAGAGCCTACGGCCGCGACAAGTCGTTGTCAAAGCGTTCGCGTCCTTTACAGGCGGGAACGCGCCGGCTAGAGTGGACGCCAGACTCGTCGCCGTCGTTCGTCTTCCCCATTGGATACTCTCCATGTCCGTCGAGATTCCCTGTCCGCAGTGCAAGGGTATCCTCAAGGCACCGCCGGGCATGGCCGGCAAGAAGGCGCGCTGCAAGCGGTGCCAGCACGCGTTCCGCATCCCCGGCGGGGATGCGAATTCCGACATGGACAGCGTGGGCGATTCGACGCAGTTGAGCGTGGTGTCCGACGCGCCGTTCGCGTTCGACGCGCCCGCCGCGCCCGCGCCGCCGGCGAAGAAGGCCCCGCCTCCGTCCGCGCCGGCTTCCGCCGACAACCCGTTCGCCATCCCCGCGTCCGAGCCGGCCGCCGAGGAACCGAAGGCCGAGCCGAAATCGAAATCGAAATACAAGACGAAGGCGGACAAGCCGGAGTCGCCGGCGAAGGCGTCGACGTCGTACCGGTCGAAGGCCGCGACGCCGACGGGCCGCGGGCGTTCGGTCAGGTTCCTGCTGGCGGCGCTGCTCTGCGTCGGCGGCGGCGCCGGCGGGTTCTACGCCTTCACGGAATACCAAAAATCCCAGGCGCAGCCGGCGGTCGCCAAGAATTCGGCGACCGATCCGGCGCCCGCGCCAGAGCCGGCGAAGCCGAGCGAGGAAAAGGCGAAGAAATCGGCCGAATCTCCCACGGCGCCGGCGGCGGGTTCGTCCGCGCCGGATCGCAAGACGACCGCGAAGGCCCCGCGGTCCGCGCCGAAGGTGTCGGGCGGATTGAAGCTGCCTCCGTTCGCCGAGAAGCCCAAGCCCCACGAGAAGCCGACCGCGACGATCGCGCTCGATCACGACGTCGCGGCCGTCAAGCAGGTGATGGTCGGCGGCTCCGAGGGGCCGGTCGTGCTCGTGGCGCGGCGCACCTTCGACGGCCTCGGCGGCAAGGGGATGAAGGACACGATCGACCGGTACGCCTTGAACACGTTGCGCCGCATCGACCAGACCGAAGTGCCGGCCGACGCCGTGAAGGCGTACCCGCGCATCGCCGACATCGGACCGGGCGGCGATCGCTTCGCCTTCGAGCATCCGGCCGGCAAGCTCACCGTCGTGCAGCTCGGCACGAAGACCGTCCTCGTCGACGGCCTCGACCTCGCGACGCCGACGGACGACAAGGACAAGGCCGCCCATCCCGGCATCGCGTCGCTCTATTTCCTCACGGACGAGAAGCTCGCGATTATGACGAAGGCCGGCGTCGTCGAGAGTTGGGATCTCGTGGGCAAGAAGAAGGTGGGCGCGAGCGAGCCGTTCCCCGGTGCGACGAACCTGGCGGATCGGCGCTCCCTGGCGTTCCACCGGGACCGCGATCCGGCGAAGAGCCTGGTGTTCGCGTTCGCCGGCGGCGCGATCCATTCGGTGGCGCCGGGCGGCAAGCCCCAGCTCGCGCTGACCTTGCCCCACGGGCCGACCGAGTGCCTCGCGCTCGCGGTCGATGGCGGCGGCAACCGGCTCGCCATCGCCTACCGCGCGAGCGATCCGGGCGAGCACGTGCGCTTCCTGCACGCGCGGATCGGCGATCCGAAACCGGGCGGCGATCAGGCGCTCGACGCCGAGGTGGGTATTCCGAAGTTCGCGGAATGGTCGCGCCCGGAGACGTTTTCGATCTTCACCGACAAGGGTCTGGGGTTGGCGTGGGACGCCGATTCGAACCAGTTGATCGCGGGGTTCCGCACGCCGTCGCCGACGATCGTGGCCGCCGACGGAACCAAGCATTGGTGCCTGCTGCCGGACGCGAAGGACGCGAAGAAGGCCGTGCTCGTGAACGTGACCGTGCCGCCGGAGGACTATTCGCCGTCGTTGACCGGCGAGAAGTGGAAGGCGATGGCGCTGACGATCACGCCGGACGGCACCGCGAAATAGGTGGCGCGTGGAACACGACCGGCGATTCAAGGCGCTCATCCGCGAGTTCTTCGAGCCGTTCCTCCGGCTCTTCTTCGCGGAGGACGCCGAACGGATCGACTTCTCGACCGTGGAATGGCTCGACAAGGAGTTCCTGCCCGACCCGCCGGCGGGGGAGCGGCATCTGGTGGACCTGCTGGCCCTCGTGCGCGTGCGGTTCCCGAGCGACGCGGCCCGCGAGCGGGAGCCGCAACCGTGGCTCGTCTGCATCCATATCGAGGTCGAATCGAAGGAGAGTACCGCCGACGTGAAGGCGCGGCTTCCGTTCTATTATTTCAAGATCCGGGAACGCCACGGGCTGCCCGTGCTGCCGATCGTGATCTACACGAAGGTGGGCCTGGAGGGCATCGGCGTCGATCAGGCCGTCGAATCGTTCTTCGGGTTGGAAGTCGTTCGATTCCAGTATCGCTACGTGGGCTTGCCGGCTCTGGACGCGGTACAATACGTCGAAGGCGAGAATTGGCTCGGCATCGCCCTCGCGGCCCTCATGCGAATTCCGCCGGGGCGATCCGCCTGGATCGGGGCCGAGTCGCTCCGGCGGATCGCCGAATCGGATTTGAACGACACGCGGAAATTCCTGCTGGGCGAGTGCGTCGAAGCGTACATCCCCTTCGAGGAAGCCGACCGGCGGCAATTTCGCGAATTGCTGACGCAGGATCGCTACAAGGGAGTTCCGGCCATGAACCAGACATCGTTTGAGAAGGGAATCGAAAAGGGAATCGAAACGGGTCAATCGTTGGGGCGCGTCGATCTCGTCCAACAACTGTTGTCGAAGCGGTTCGGCGCCGTGAACGACTCGACCAAGCAGTACCTGCTGGCGCTCGATCCGAATCAAATCTGCGATCTCACGATCAAGATCGCCACGGCGTCGAAGTGGGAAGAAACCGGCCTGCCGCGATAGATATCATTCGAAGAATTGATCCACCCGCACGGACCACGCGTCGAGCGGTGCGGGCAGTGCGAGTCGATCACCGTATTGGAATTCGACCGGCTCATCGTCGGCGCGGTAGAGCCAGGCCTTCTGCGTCTGCTCGTCGAGGACGACGACTGCGCCGACGCCGGCTTCGAGGTACTCGGCCACTTTGGCGTGGATCTCGGACCAGCGGTCGGTGTAGGAACGAATTTCAAAAACGAGATCGGGTGCAACCCCCGCATAGCCTCTCGCGGGCAATGGCCGGTCCGCGGGCAAACGCTCAAAACTGTAAAACGCCACATCCGCGCCGCGCACCGAATCGGGACCGCGACGCGTCAAGATTCCCGAGTCGTTGCTAACGCCTCGACCGATCCGATGAGTTCCCAGAAATAATTTGAGCAAGTGTCCCGCTTGAAGGCAAATCTCGCCGTGTCGCGGGCTGGGCATGTTCATGGGAACGGGCACTCCCCGAATCAATTCCTTGAGTACCCCGTTGCTCGGCAGCGAGGCGAATTCCTCGGCCGACATCAACCGTTGTTCGGGGAGCGTTGCGGTCGCCATTTTCGTTTCTCCTCCGTTCCATCGTATCAGTTATTTCTTCTCCACGAAGCGCACGGCGTCGGCGATGACGTGGCCGTCGGTGCCGGTCGTGCGCAGCTCGATCCAGCCGGCGTCGCCCTTCGCGAAGGTGTACGTGCCCAGGGAATGGCCCCCATCGCCGTTGGGTTTCCGCTGGTTGACCGTCACGGTCTTCTCGCCTTCGGCCGAGTTCACGACCACCGGCACGTTGGTCGCCCGGTTGCTGGCGGCGGAGTAGTGGAGGAAGACTTCGTATCGCCCGGCCTTCTCGAACTTCGGCGTGAAGCGGAACGATTTCTTCCCCTTCGCCTCGTGGCCGTCGTGCAGGTAGCCGTTGCCGACGAACGTGCCGCTCGCGGCGGAGAAGGACCAATCGCCCGTCGGTTTGCCGTCGTTGTCGTCGAGCACGAGGCCCGCGAGCTTCTTCGGATCGACCCCCTTCGCGCCTGGTCCACCCGAATACTCCAATACCTGCTTGTCGGCGAGGAGTTGCTTCTTGAGCTTCTCGTAGCTCACCTTCTGCACCGGCACGCCGTCGTCGATCGCAAGCGCGGCTCCCGTCGCGGCGCTCTGGCCGAGGACCATGAACACCGGCTCCATGCGGATCGAGCCGTAGGCGATGTGCGAGCTGCTGACGCAGACCGGCACCAGCAGGTTCGGGCACTCGGCCGCCTTCGGCACGATGGACTGATAGCTGATCTGGTACGGCCCGCCGGGGCTGACCTGCACGTCGCCCTCGTTCTGGACGAAGCCCTCGGCCGTGACGTACCGGGCGCAGTTGTGCGAGTCCATGTTGTAAGACCCCATGCCAATGGACTGGGGTGTCGGCCTGCGGCGCCGGCAATCGGACTCGGTGTGGACGTAGTCGCTCACCATCCGGCGTGCCTCGCGCACGTAGATCTGGTGCGGCCAACCGCCTGTCGACTCGAATTCGTCCTTCGGCAAACCCCACTTCGCCATCTGATCGCGGATCGTCTTCGGCACGCGCGGATGGTTCGCCAGGCTCCACATCAGCCCCTTCTGGTAGATCTCATGATCCTTCACGATCTTGTCGCGCTCGGCGTAGCTCGCATCGGGGTACGCGTGGTTCTGACCGATGTAGTCGGTGCTGACGGCGCAGTTGTTGTTCGTGTCGGTCTTGCCGTTCGGCATCATGTCTGGCTTCATGGGGAAGCGCAGATCGCCAGCCTCGAAGTTGCGGAAGAGCAGTTCGTACTTCGCTTCGTCGTAGCCTTCGGGCTTCGGGAACGGGATACGGTTCGCGGCGATATTGCTCATACACAGGCGGAAACAGAACGCTTGCAGGCGATGGTCGCCGTCGCCCTCGCGGCCGAGGTCCTTGTCGATGCCGTGGAGCAGGCCGCTCGTCGGGTCGCCGGGCTTCACGTACGGATCGACCTTCACGGTGAAGCGGTGGTTGTGCTTGTTCCAGGCGCGGGCGATGCCGTTGAGCGTCTCCTCGTACTTCACGTTCGCCTCGCGGCCGACGGCGTAACTCACCTTCGCGGCGGCCATCAGGTCGCCCTCGTAGGTCGCGTCGATGAACATCTTGCCTTCGAAAGTCCTGCCCGATTCCATCGCGATCGAAATGATCGAATTGCCGTTCAACTTCACGCCTTTCGCCCGGTCCAATTGTTCGCCCTCGACGAGATCGACCTTCGCCTCGGCCAGCATCTCGCGCAGGATCCTCTCCGCGACCTTCGGCTCGAAGGTCCACATCGCGTCATCGTCCTTTCGGTAGAACTTGTAGTCGGCTTGTTTCTCATGCTTCCAGGCGGCCGGTTTGTCGTAGTGCATCTTGACGCGCCGATAGAACTCGCGGGAGATGCCGCCGACGACGGCCTTATTGCCGCTATCGGTCCATCCGAGACCGCCCGAAGTGAGGCCGCCAACGTGCTTCGTCGGCTCGATGAGTACGAGCGACTTGCCCATCCGCTTCGCCTGGATCGCTGCCGCGACGCCGGCGGAGGTGCCGCCGTACACGACGATGTCCGCGGCGCGCAGCGCGGGTACGAAGAGCAGGGCGGAGGCGACGAGAATGGTTCGGAGCATGGGAGGGTTCCGTGAGGCCGCGACTCCCTGATAGGATAGCGGTTTCCGATGAGGTGGTTCACCGATGATCGCGTTGCCGAACCTGCGCTTCGAGGGCTGGGCGATCCCGTTCGCGCTCGCGGCTTTCTTCGGGCTGGTCGGCGCGACCGTGACATTCGAGCATCCGCCGTTCAACCCGGCGATCCCCGGCGGCGCCGCCGGGGCCGGGTTCGTGCTTGGCTTGCCCATCATGCTCTTGGACCGGCCTCGCCAGCGCCATGCGCGCATCGTGGACGACCGCGTCCATTACGACTCCGGCGAAACGCCGTTACTCTCGCGGCTGTATCCCATCGTCGGGTTGCTCGCGTTCTGGGCGCCGATCTTCGGCCTGCTTTGGTCGATCCAGGGTTACCGCGCGAACCGGATGCGCGGCGGCTGGGCGTTGTGGTGCTCTCGCATCGGCATCGGGTTGGGAATCCTCGTGAATCTGCTGTTCGCGATTTACGTCGCGAACAAGCAATTCCGTGGAGGGAACTAATCGACGCGCAGGTCGAATGGCCTTTGACGGCTCGGCCCGTGATCGGAATCCAGGGCTGGGAATCCGGGGACGCAACTCGTTCCGCGGCCGATTCAACGATGCAACACTCCGGAGAACCGCCTAGAAAAAGTGGACGCAGCTCGTTATGAAATGCCCTCCGTGGCCGCGCCGATCCACCGCATGAAGGCGTCGAATCAGGCCATCCCGCTCGGCGTTTTATTCAATCTCACCGAAGTGGAACGAGCAAGTCCCCCATCTTCGTCGCCCCAGAAGCCGTTGGGAATGGGGCCTCCCGGATTCGAACCGGGAACCAAGGGATTATGAGTCCCCTGCTCTGACCGTTGAGCTAAGGCCCCCACGACATCTTACCAATCCCGGACCCGGGCGGGAGTGCGGTTGCGTTCGCTCGACGGCTCGGTACAATCGCTGCGAATCCCGACGCTCCGGATGCCGCCATGCCACGCCTCGCCCAGGACGGGCCGATCAGCCTCTTCGCGGAACCGGCGTTCGAGGGCTTCGGACCGAGCCGGTTCCTGCCCGACGGCGATGCCGCCGAGTGGCGGTCCGCAATACGGAAATCGACCAAGCAACTCCGCCAGGCCGTGCGCGAATCGGCGCCGAAGCGGCCGGGCGTCTACGGTATGATCGACCGGCACCACCGCGTCATCTACGTCGGCAAAGCCAAGAACCTGCGATCGCGATTGCTGAGCTACTTTCGCCCGGCGAGCCGGCATCCGAAGGCGGGCAAGATCATCGCGCGGACGCGGCTGCTGGTGTGGGAGCACGCGGCGGACGAACTGGCGGCGCTCCTGCGCGAGCTCGAACTCATTCGCCGGTACCGGCCGCGGTACAACGTGGTCGGCCAGCCGGGGCGCGAACGCTATCGGTATCTATGCGTGGGGCGCGGGCCGGCGGCGTACGCGTACGTCACGCGCGAGCCGACGGGGAAGGAACCGGCGTGCTACGGGCCGTTCGTCGGGCGCGACCAACTGACGGCGGCGGCGCGGCGGTTGAACGATTTCTTCCGCCTGCGCGATTGCGCGGCGACGCAACGGATGCGCTTCGCGGAGGACGCGGCGCTCTTCGCGGAGCCGCTCGCCGCCGGGTGCCTCCGGCACGAACTGGGCCTTTGCCTCGGCCCGTGCGCCGGCTTCACGTCGCGGCGCGCCTGCGCGAACGCCGCCCGTTCGCTCCGCAAGTTCCTCGATGGCGAGGACGACGACATCCTTCATCGCTTGAAATCGGACATGGCCGTCGCCGCCGCCGCGCAGCAGTACGAGCGTGCCGCGTCTCTGCGCGACCGCCACGCCGAGGTCGATTGGCTCGCGCAACGGTTGGCCACGCTGCGCACGTCGCGCGAGCAGGCGGCGCTCGTATACGAACTCGCCGGCGCGGACGGGCGCCGGGTCTGGTATCTTCTCAATCGGGGCCAGGTCTGGGCGGCCGTGCACGAACCGACGGACGCCGAGTCTCGACGGCGCGTGCGAGAGTTGCTCGAAGCGGTGGCCGTCTCGATCCCGAAATTCGGCCGCACCTGCGTGGACAGCGTGCTGCTCGTGTCCGCGTGGTTCCGCCGCCGGCCCGACGAACGCGCCCGCGTGCGGCCGGCCGCGGACGTGCTTGCCGAGTTATCGTCCTTGCTACAATCACGGTAAGCTCAACTCGGCGGGTGGTACCGGTTTATGCCTCCAACTTCGAGTCGAGATTTCCTCAAGATCGCCGAACAGCGGTTGACGACGGCAAAGACGCTTTTTGAATTACGGCTGACGCTCGATGCCCAATACATCGGGGGCTATAACGTCGAGTGCTCGCTCAAAGCGTTGATACTTCACCATACTCCCGATGATGAACTGCCGGCGACCCTGCAACGAATCACATCCGGTTCGATCATGCATCGACCGGAAGTCTTACTTGGAGTCTTGCGAGAACGGGGCGTCGTCCTTCCCGTGACGATCGCAAAGCGCATGCGAAAAATGACATGGCGAACCGAGCTTCGATACGAAGTCGGCCGCCTTGACACCGGTGAAACGAAGGCCTTCTTGAAAACGGCGAAGGCCATACTCGATTGGACCACGGAGCAACTATCATGAACGCCACGGCGAAAGCGACCTGGGAACCGAAACGCACCTCGGAAACGCGCGAGGTCGAAGATCTCCTCGGTCGGGCCGGCTTTCAGCAGGTCGATGCGTACCGTTACAATTCGGCCTCGATTCGTGTCCGAGTGATCGACCCTCGATTTGAAGGACTGTCTACCGAACAACGCGACGCCTTGATCGAACCAATTTTGGATCAACTTCCGGAACGGACGCAAGCGGATATCGTAAGCCTCTATACCTTCGCACCGACCGAATTGGCTCCCACGACAGGATCGTTCCGCGATCGGTTCTTGAATCAGGAATTTGTGGACCCCAGCCCCTCCATGTTGTGACCGATCACGTTTCCTGACCGGACCGCGCCATGACCGCTCCCGCCCTCTCGCCGATCCGGTGGTGGATCTGCGGTCTGCTCCTGCTCGCGACGACGCTCAACTACATGGACCGCGTCGCGCTCAATCAAACCTCCATCGCCGTGCGCGCGGCGTTCGACCTCGACGACGAAGCCTGGGGAACGGTCGAAGCGGCCTTCTCCATCGCCTTCGCCCTCGGCACGATCACGGCCGGCTGGATCGTCGACCGGATCGGCGTGTACTACGTCTATCCGATCCTCGTCGTCGGCTGGTCGATGGCGGGCTTCTTCACCGGTTCCGCCTCCGGCTTCGCCTCATTGCTCGCGTTCCGATTCTCGCTCGGCCTCTTCGAGGCCGGCAACTGGCCCTGCGGCATCCGCACCACGCGGCAGGTGCTCCCCCCGCACGAACGCCCCTTCGGCAATTCGCTCTTCCAGAGCGGCACCGCCATCGGCGCCATCGTCACGCCGTTCATCGTCCTCGCGTGCTACTCCGCCTTCGGCGCGGACGATCCCGACCGCTGGCGCTGGCCGTTCCGCGTCATCGGCCTGATCGGCTTACTGTGGGTGGCGGCCTGGTTCGCCATCGCCCCGCGCGCCGTCGTCGACGCGCCACCGCCGACCGCGACGCAACCCTCCCCCTTCCGGCTCGTCTTCCGCGATCGGCGCTTCTGGCTCACCGTCGCCGTCGTCCTCGCGGTGAACACGAGCTGGCACACGTTCCGCGTCTGGATGCCGCTGTTCCTCCAAAAGAAGCGGCTCTACACCGAAATCGAATTCCAGTACTTCTCCATCGCGTACTACGTCGCCGCGGACATCGGCACGTGGACCGTCGGACTGGCGGTCCTCGCGATGACGAAGCGCGGCCGCGAACTGCACTCGGCGCGCTTGTTCGGCTTCGCCGCCAGCGTCGGCCTCGTGCTGACGTCGCTCGCCATCCCCTTCGTGGCGGATGGCTACCTGCTCGCCGCGATCTTCCTGCTGTTCGCGTTCGGCGCGCTCGGCCTGTTCACCGCGTACTTCTCGCTGAGCCAGGAACTCTCCGGCGCGCACCAGGGGAAGGTGACGGGCACGCTCGGCTTCCTCAACGCGATCTACCTCGCGGGCCTGTACTACGCCGAAGGCCGGATCGCGAAGGCGCTCGGCCGCTATGAGCCGATTCTCGCGTGCGCGGGCCTGCCCGCGCTCGTGGCGTTCGCGCTGGTGTGGAGGTATTGGAAGGCGCCGAAGCCGGCGGAGGGCGCGTGAGTCCGTCGGCGGCGCCTTGCTCGATGCGCGCGGCCGTTGTACCGTAAAGGCGTTCGTTCCTTCCCCGAACGCCGAGTCTTCGCCATGGGCCTGCCGGACGTGGATCGCGTCGCCGTCGTGATCGGCCGCACGCGGCACAAGATGGTCGTCGTCGAGTTGGAAGAGGCGGTGCGCCGCGGGGCGCAGTTCCTCGAACTGCGCCTGGACTTCCTCTCGAAGGCGGTCGACTTCACCCGCCTCTCGCCGCACAAGCGCTGCCCGTGGCTGGCGACGTTCCGCCGCGTGGACGAGGGCGGCCGACACCCGTGCAAGGAGGAGGAGCGCATCGCCGTGCTGCGGCAGGCGATCGTGTCGGGGCATTTCGAATGGGTGGACCTCGAAATCGACATCGCCGACGGCGTGCGGCGCTTCGGCAAGGTGAAGCGCGTCGTCAGCTACCACAACATGAAGGAGACGCCGGAGGATCTCGACTCGATTTACGAGCGGATGCTGCGGCAGGACGCCGACGTGTACAAGGTCGCGGTCATGGCGAACACCGTGGCGGACCTGGAAAAGATCGTGCGACTCCAGCGGACGGCGCCGAAGCCGACGGTCGCGTTCGGCATGGGGGACCTCGGCGTGCCGACGCGCTACACGGCGCTGAAGTTCGGCGCGCCGTGGATCTACGCGGCGTTCAACCGCGAGCGCGGCATCGCGCCCGGCCTGCCGTCGCTCGACGACTTCAAGACCACCTATCCCGTGCGGTCCATCAACGCGAAGACCGAGGTCTTCGGCCTGCTCGGCGATCCGGTCGGCCACAGCTTCAGCCCGATCCTGCACAACCACATGTACCTGCGGACGAAGACGAACGCGATCTACCTGCCGTTCCGCGTGCCGCGCGGAATGTTGTCCGACGCGCTCAAGGTGTTCGAGACGATTCCGGTCAGCGGCTACAGCGTGACGATCCCGCACAAGGAGGACGCCGCGGCGCTCGCGACCGAAGCCGAGTCGTTCGTGAAGATCGCCGGCACGGCGAACACGCTGGTGCGCCGGCCGAACGGCGAATTCTTCGCCGCGAACTCTGACAACTCCGCCGCCGTCGATTCGCTGAAGGCGCACCTGGCGGAGTGGTACCCGGACGGCGACGCCCCGCAACTGAACCAGCTCGCGATCCTGATCCTCGGCAGCGGGGGCGTGGCGCGCGCCATCGCGCACGCCCTGCACAAGGAGGGGGCGAACCTGACGATCGCGGCGCGGAACATGGACAAGGGCGCCGCCATCGCCGACGAGGTGCATTGCAAGGTGATCGATTGGCAGGGGCGGCACAACGTCCACCACGACGTGATCGTGAACTGCACGCCGGTGGGGATGCATCCGAACGTGAACGAATCGCCGTTCCACCGCAGCGCCATCGTGCCGGGGCGGATCGTGTTCGACACGATCTACAACCCGGAGACGACGCTCTTGGTGCGCGAGGCGCGGGAGACGGGCTGCAAGGTCATCACCGGCGTGGACATGTTCGTGCGGCAGGCGGCGCGGCAGATCGAGCTGTTCACCGACGCCACGCCGAAGATCGAAACGATGCGCGAGATCCTGCGCAAGGCGCTCTCGCCGATCTCGCGCGCCCTCGAAGAGGAAGCCGAGAAGGCCGCCGAAGGGGCCGCATGAGCGATCGCCCCGCCCGCGTCTTCCTGATCGGCTACCGCGGCTGCGGCAAGTCAACCGTCGGCCCGCTCCTCGCCGCCCGGCTCGGCTGGGCGTTCGTCGACGCCGACGCGCTCCTGGAAGCCCGCGCCGGCAAGTCGATCGCCCGCATCTTCGCCGACGACGGCGAACCGGCGTTTCGCGACCTCGAATCCGCGCTCCTCGCAGAACTCGCCGCGCGGCCCGACCATGTCGTCGCCACCGGCGGCGGCGTCGTCCTCCGGCCCGCCAATCGCGAAATCCTCTCCAAGCGTGGACTGGCCGTCTGGCTCGAAGCCCCCGCCGAACTCGTTTGGGAAAGGATCCAAAACGACCCCACGACCGGCGCCCGGCGCCCGAACCTCACGGCCGCCGGCGGCCTCCAGGAGGTGAAGGACCTGCTCGCCGTGCGCGAACCGCTCTACCGCGCGACGGCGCACGCGTCTTTCCCGGCGGATCGGTCGCCGGAACGGCTCGCGGACGCTATCGTGCAGGTATGCAATGGTGGTTCCAGATCCCTCTCGTGACCTGCCTCGTGTTCGCGTTCCTCTTCGGACTCGGCATCGGCAGCTTCCTCAACGTCCTCATCGCCCGCCTCCCCTTCGACAAGAGCGTGATCTGGCCCGGCTCCCGCTGCGGCGCCTGCTTCCGCTCCTTGCGGCTCTCGGACAACCTGCCGATCCTCGGCTACCTGCGCCTGCGCGGCCGGTGCCGGTTCTGCGGAACGACCTTTTCCAGCCGCTACCTCTGGATCGAACTCGGCACCGGATTGCTCTTCGTCGCGCTCTTCGCGCTCGAACTGGTCCTCAACTGGCACGGCATCCCCGGCCTGGCGAACCCGAACTGGCAATGGGGCCAGTTCCCGCCGCTGCGGGCCTGGGGCTATTTCGCCGCGCTCGCGTTCCTGTTCTCGATGCTGGTGGCGTGCGCCGCGATCGACTTGAACTATCGCGTGATCCCCGGCCATCTCACGTACGTGGGCACGGTGGTGGGGCTGGTCGTCTCGACGTTCGCGCCGTGGCCCTGGCCGAGCGAAGCGTCGGCCGTTCCCCCGGTGCCGCCGAACGGGTTCGGCTGGTTGGACCCGAGGTTGCAGGGCTTGATCCCCACGGGTCTCGCGCTCTGGCCGTTCTGGGGTCCGCCGCCGGACTGGGCGCCGGCGGGAAGCTGGCAACTCGGCCTGCTCACCGGTTTCATCGGCGCCTCCGTCGGCCAGCTTGCGGGGCGAACGACCAAGTGGCTCTTCGAGACCGGCTTCGGCCGCGAAGCGCTCGGCCTCGGCGACGCGGACCTCATGATGATGATCGGCGCGTTCCTCGGCTGGCAGATCGCGGTGCTGGCGCTGCCCGCCGGCGCCTTCGTGCTGCTGCCGCTCCTGATCCCGTGGATGATCTTCCGCGCGATCCGGGACAAGTTGCGCGGCACGGTCGCCAGCGACGCCGGCGCGGAACCCGGCGTGCCGTTCGGCCCCGGCATCGCCGCCGGCGCCGTCGCGTGCTGGGTCGCCTGGCCGGCGCTCGGCGAGGCGGCCCGGTTCTTCTTCTTCTCGCCGCTGACGCTCGGCCTCGCGGCCGCCATCGTCGGCGGCGGACTCCTGATCTTCGGCGCGCTCCTGCGGCGTGGCCCCGACTCGGCGGACCCGAAACCATGAAGCCCGCGATCGCGATCGTCGACTACGGCATGGCGAACCTCCGCAGCGTGCAGAAGGCGTTCGAGTCCCGCGGCGCCGCGGCCGAAATCACCGCCGATCCGAACCGCGTCGCCGAAGCGGACAAGATCGTGCTGCCCGGCGTCGGCGCGTTCCAGGACGCCATCGCCCGCCTGAAGGAAACCGGCCTCGCGGACGTGATCCTCGATCGGATCCGCGCCGGCCGGCCGTTCCTCGGCATCTGCCTCGGCCTGCAAATGCTCTTCGCGCGCAGCCACGAGGACGGCGAACACGCCGGCATGAGTTATTTCGACGGCGACGTCGTGCGGTTCGGTTCGGTTCCCGGCTTGAAGGTGCCGCAGATGGGCTGGAACACGCTGACGCTGACGAAGCCGAACTGCCCGTTGTTCCGCGACCTGCCGCCGGAGCCGTCGGTGTACTTCGTGCACAGCTACTATCCGCAACCGACGGACGTCGGCCTGATCGCCGCGACGGCGGACTACCCCGACGCCTTCCCCTGCGCGGTCTGGCAAGACAACGTGATGGCGACTCAATTCCACCCGGAGAAGAGCCAGGCGATCGGCTTGCGGATGCTGAAGAACTTCGCGGAGTTGTGAGTCAATCGAAGATCTGCGCGACCGGCACGGAGAAGCCGGGGAGTACGGTGCCGCCTTCCAAGGTCTGACGGGAATTCACGAGCGTCGGCTCCTCGCCGGGCCGATAGATCGTGACGGTGCGGTCGGTCGGATCGACGAGCCAAACGAGCGGCACGCCGACGCTTAAATAGGAGTCGACCATTTCATCAATCTCCTCCTGCGTGTCGTTGGGAGAGAGAATTTCGACGACGAGCGTCGGGACGCCTTCGATGATTGTGGTATCGTCGGTCTGCCGGACCATGACATCGTGGGAGACGTAGGCCACGTCCACGCCGATCGTGGTTTCCGGTTCGATACCGGGCAGGCGTACGCCGGCTTCTCCACAAACGACATCGCCGCGAGGTTCCGGCAACGACCGCCGCCAGATCACGAGATCGCCCGCCAATTGTGCCATCGTCTTGGAATGGAACCGGTTGCGAACGGTCATATCCTGCTCCCGCAATTCTCCTTGAATGAGCCAACGGCGCTTCCCGTCGTCCGGCAGGGCGAGCAGGTCGGCGGTCGTCATCGGCATCGTCGCGGTCGGCATTGTGGGGTCTCCGTCCATTCGTGGCGTCACGCCACGCCGAAGTGCGAGCGCAGTTTGCGGATCGCCTTGTACTTTTCGTCGCTGACGCGCTCGACGGTGGTGCCGAGCTGGGCCGCGATTTCGGGTACGCCGTAGCCGTTCGTCGTGAGTTCAACAATTGCGCGCTGGCGGTCGTTGAGGACGCTGCCGGCGGCGTTGCGGAGCGATTCGCGCTCGTGGCGCATCTCGCCGGCCAGTTCGTTCCGCCAGTCGGCGTGGTCGACGGCGAGCGACGAGAACTTCCGCGCCCGCTGCGTCCGCTTCTTCACGGCGTCGATCGCCCGCAGGAATTCGCGGCGTTCGGTCGTCTCCTCCGCGAAGATGCTGCCCCAGCGATCCCGTTCGACGCGCTCCAGCAGCCGCACCATCACCTCCTGCGTGCAGTCGTTCCAGCGGTCTTCGGGCAGGCGGGCGTTGCGCCAGCAGACGGTGCAGTATTTGCCGATGTCGGTGATGGCCTGCGGGTCGGCAGTGGCCGCCCGCGCCTCCGAACCGAGCGCGCCGAGCGCCGTGCCGATCACCACCGCCGCCATCATGGTTCGGGCCGAGCGGATCGTCTTCGATCCGGTGCCGTTCGCGTTCTGATCCATAATTGATTAACCCCCGTTCCCATCGATTATACCGGACGCGGGACGATTCTTTTCTCGTCGGAAAGTCTGGAGGGGAAAATCCGTCGGAAAAACTCGCACCGTCGGAGATTGATTCGTTTCGGCCGGATCAAAATTGATTTTACCGCCGGCAAAGTATGGTCTAAGTTACCGCATCGACCGGGAGGGTTCGACCCCGCTCCCGTCACCGCCCGACCTAGTTTCAGGGCCGGAAATGACCACCGTCGACGATACGCTGCCGGCCCTGATCGCGGATACGCACCATCACAATCCGACGATTCGTTTGGGGGCGCTGCGGTCGATCACCAAGCTCGGCATGCAGGCACGGAACGCCCTGCCGGACCTGACGGCGGCCCTGAACGACTCCGACCCCCGCGTGCGGGAAGGGGCGGCGCAGGCGATCGGCCAACTCGGCCGCGACGCCATCCCCGTGCTCGTGCGAATGCTTTCGCATTCGGACAAATACATCCGTCGCAACGCCGTCTGGGGCCTGGGCAAGCTCGGTTCGCAGGCCAAGGGCGTCATCTACGACCTGTGCAAGTCGCTAAAGGACGAAGATGCCCGGACGGCGTCCGGTGCGGCGCAGGCGCTCGGGAACATGGGCGAAGACGCGGCCTCGTCCGTGCCCAACCTCGCCGAGGCGATGCGCGGCACGAACATCGTGCTCTGCCGGCTCGCCGCCAAGGCGCTCAGCCAGATCGGCCGGCCGGCGCTCTCCACCCTCATCGTCCACCTGAAGCACCACGATCCGTTCGTCTGCGGCGAGGCCGCCGTGGCGCTCGGCTGGATGGGCCCCAAGGCCGCGTCGGCGGTGTCGCACCTGATCGAGATTCTGCGCAAGGTGAAGCCGAAAACCGGTCCGGCGGTGGCGCAGGACCTGCTCGGCCATCCGACGCCGGTCACGCCGATCGCGCCGGTCAACGGCACGACCGGCGAGCAATCGCCGGAGGAGGCGGCCCGCGCCAGCGTCATCACCGCGCTCGGCCGCATCGGCCCGGACGCCATGACCGCGATGCCCTACTTGCAAGACGCCCTGCTCGATCCGACCGATCCGATCCGCCGCGCGGCCGAGATCGCCATCCGGCTCGTGCAGGGCGTCGAGTGACGATCAACTCCTCAAGAACCTCGACACACCCAGAATTAAGATCGCGCCGATCAGCGTGCTCAGCATCCACGCCTTGATCGGATCGACGTCCGGGATGCCGAGCATCGGCCCCATCGAACCAATGACGACGCCGGGGATGGCGACGAGGCTCGGCTTCCAGCCGTGCCACGCCAGCGCCGTGAGCATCAGCAGGAATCCGCAGATCGGCGTGCCGTAGTGGCTGATGCCCTTCGCCACGCTCTCGGGCAGGACCGCCAGCGAGAGCGGCCGCATGACGCCCACGGCCTTGCCCGCCGTCTTGCCCGCCTCGCCGGCCGCGTCCAGCGTTCCTTTCTCCGCCGCCTTCTCCACGACGGCCGCCAAGCCTTTCAAAACGTCCCGATTCTGGTTCAACCAGAGCAGGCCGACCGCGAACACCGCCGCGCCCACCAAGAACCGCAGGCGCCGGCCGCCCCAGTCGTTCAGCAGGTTCTTCATCCTCATGCTGCGCCGCTTGACGCCGGCGATGTTGTAACCCTCTGGCGGCTTCCGCGACTTCGCCGCCTTCACCACGGCGCGGAGGTCCACCTTCTTCCCGGCCTTCTCGGCGGCCTTCACCTCGTTCGCGCCGTCCACCAGCGCGTCCGCCAGCGCCGCGGCCTGATCCTGCGCTTCGCTCGCCGACACGCCCTTCGCCTCGAGCGCCTTCGCTTGCACCTTTTCGAGGAAGCGGCGTTCCTTCGCCTCCTGGCGCCCGCGCAGCCGCGCGTCGATCCCCGCGATCACCGGCTCCCGCCAGGCCGCGAACGTCCGCGACGATTCCGCGATCGCTCCCTTGCGGTACGCCCGCGCCGCGAGCTTCGCCTCGTAGCCGAAGAGCGATTCGTAGATCTCTTCCCAGTCGTCGCCGGCGTACTTGCAGACGAACTGCCGGAGGTTCTCCTCGTCCAGTCCTTGCAGCCGCATCGACTTGAACAGCGCCTTGGCGTCGTTGATCGGGTCTTCGCGCGCGGCGTCCTGCGCGCGGTCGGTGAGGAACCAGAGGACGAACGCGAGGCCGATGCCGAGGATCGCGAAGCCGAGGAAGTGCCAGAGAATGCCGAAGATCCAGAGCGCGAGGATGAAGAGGAGCGCGCCGAAGGTCCATTGGACCCAGTCGATGATGCGGGAGCCGAAGATCAGTTCCCGAACCTTGCCGAAGACGACCGACTTGGAATAGACGCCGTTGACGACGAAATACGCGATCGGCGTGGCGAGCAGCAGGCCGAGGAAACCGCCGGCCCACGCATACGCCCCTGCGATGCCGCAGCCGAGGATGCCGACGAGACAAAGGGCGAGGAAGCCCAGGCTCGCGAGCTTTTTCAGCCCGCGCTTGGACGCCCCGTTGAACTTCTGCGTCGCCTTCTCCAGTTGCTCCGCGTGCTCCTCCTTCGGCGTGAACGGGCCGGATTCCTTCACGCCGAGGTAGCCCTCGAGCGCCGTGATCACCGCGTCCATGTCCTGGTAGCGGTCGTCCGGGTTCTTCGCCAGCATCTTCAAGAGGATGACCGAGAGCGACTTCGGCACGCGCTTCACGATCACCTCCGGCGGCACCACCGGATCGGTCTGGTGCCGCGTCATCACTTCGAGCGCCGTCTTGCCGGAGAAGGGCGGCTTGCCCGTCAGCATCACGTACAGCGAACAGCCGAGGGAATAGATGTCGGCGCGCCCGTCGACGTTCGCGGAATTCAACGCCTGCTCCGGCGGCATGTACGACGGCGTGCCCATCACGACGCCGGCGCGCGTCAGCCGGCCATCGTCCTCCTCGTCGTCGATCTCCGTATCGAGGTCCCCGACGGAATCCTTCGACTGCGCCACTTCGGCGTTCGGCAACTTCACGAGGCCCATGTCGGCGACCTTCACGATGCCGTCGGTGTTCAGCATCAGGTTGTCAGGCTTGATGTCGCGGTGGACCATCCCCTGGTTGTGCCCGTAGCGCAGCCCGCGCGCCGCCTGGAGGATGTAGCCGACGGCCACTTCCGGGTCGAGCTTCCCTTTGTCCTTGACGAGGTCCATGAGCGATTGGCCGGCGACGAATTCCATGCTGAAGAAGTGCGTGCCCTTCTCCTCGCCGATGTCGTAGACCTGGACGACGTTGTGGTGCGTGAGCTGCGCCGCGGCGTACGCCTCGCGCGAGAACCGGGCGACGAACCCGGCGTTCTTCGAGAGGTTCGCGTGCATGATCTTGATCGCGACCTTGCGATCGAGCGAGACCTGTCGGCCGAGGAGGACGGCGCCCATGCCGCCCTTGCCGAGCACCTTGATGACTTCGTAGCCGCCGAGCTTGTCGGGGATGTTGGCGAGGTCGGCCGCCTTCTTCTCGGGTTTCTTGTCGGCCTTCTTCGGGGCGGGGGCTTCGCTCGGCTCGAACTGCTGCGTGCCAGAAGGCGCGTCGTCGTCGTCCACGCCGGAGGCGGCGAAGGCGCCGGTCTTGTCCACGGCGCGGTCCACTTCCGTGAACGCGCCGGTCGCGTCGGGGCTTTGCTCGCCGGAGGCGTCGAAGGCGCCGGTGCGGTCCGGTGAACCGCGATCGACTTCGGTGAAGGCGCCCGTCGAGTTCGGATCGCCGGCGGACGACGGCTCGTAGGCCGACGATCGCTCCGGCGATGGCGGCTCGGTGAACGCCCCCGTCACGTCCGGGCCGGCCTCCGCGACCGTCGGCGCCGCCTTCGGCGGCGTCTTCGAGACCGATTTCTCCGGCAACAGTTTCGCGAGGATCGTGCCGTCGGCCTCCTCCGGCACGACCAGTGCGAACGTCGTCCCGCACTTCGGACACTTCGGTTTGAACTGGCCCGGCTTCAGGCCCTTCACGTTCAGTGCGCTGCGGCACTTCGGACACGCGACGCTCATGGCGGATGAATCCCTGGCGGCGGCCCCGTGTGAGCGGACGGCGATCCCGACGAAAAAAGTATAAACGGATCCGACGGCCGGGGCTTGGCCGGAGGCGATTGTACCGGGGATGGAGGGCCGACGAAAGCAGACGACCGCGAACGCACGCGATTTTCATCGCCGACGCGGCTAGACTGTACGCATCGCCGCACCCTTCGGAAGGCCGCCGATGAACCGATTCCTCTCCGCCGCATCGCTCGCGCTGTTCGCGCTTCCGGCGCTCGCCGACCCGCCGCTCAAGGTGCCGGCCGGCTTCGCGATCGAAAAGGTCGCCGGGCCGCCGCTCGTGAAGTATCCGGTGGCGATGGACTTCGACGACAAAGGCCGGCTCTACGTCACGGAAATGGCCGGGCCGATCTCGCGCGAGGAGGTGGCCGCGCAGAAGCCGCTCCACCGGATCGTGCGACTCGAAGACACCGACGGCGACGGGAAGTTCGACAAAGCCATCACCTATGCCGACGGCCTGCCGTTCCCCGAAGGGATCATGGTCCTGAACGGCAGCGTCTACTCCGCGTGCCCGCCGAAGATCTGGAAATTCACCGACACCGACGGCGACGGGAAGTCCGACAAACGCGAAGTCTGGTTCGACGGCAAGACACTGACCGGCTGCGCCAACGACATGCACGGCCCGTTCCAAGGGCCGGACGGCTACATCTACTGGACGAAGGGCGCCTTCGCGAAGCAGGAGATGACGCTCGGCAACGGCAAGAAGTTCACCACGCGCGCCTCGCACGTCTTTCGCGCCAAGCCGGACGGCGGCGGCCTCGAAGTGATGATGACCGGCGGCATGGACAACCCCGTCGGCCTCGCGTTCACGTCGTTCGGCGACCTGATCGTGAGCAACACCTTTCTGCAACATCCCGCCGACGGCAAGCGCGACGGCCTCATCCACGCCGTCCCCGGCGGCGTCTGGGGCAAGGACCACGACCCGATCCACGAGCATCCGTGGACCTCGCCGCGGACGATGCCGATCATGACGCACATGGGCCCGGCCGCCCCGGCGGGGATCAATCGCTACGATTCGGCCGCCTTCGGCGACGACTATCGCGGCAACCTCTTCTGTTCGCAGTTCAACCTTCGCAAGATCAGCCGGCACGTCATGGTGCTGAAGGGATCGACGTACGAAACGAAGGACAGCGATTTCGTCTGGAGCGACGACCCGGATTTCCACCCGACGGACGTGCGCGAAGCGCCGAATGGATCACTACTCGTGATCGACACCGGCGGATGGTACAAGCTCTGCTGCCCGAGTTCGCAGCTCGTGAAGGCGGAGGCGTTCGGCGGGATCTATCGCGTCCGAAAAGTGGGAGGCGGTCTCTCGTTCGGCAAGCCGCCACCTCTTAATCCAGTCGTTTCCGACGACCACGAACGGCGCCGCTGGGCCGAGCAGGCGACCCGGCCTTCCGCGACTCCTCGAGCTCGCCGGGGCCGCGAAGGACCAGCACCTGGATCACGCCGCGACGTTCGCCCTCATTCGGATCGGCGATTACGAAGCGACGCATCGCGGATTGGCGTCGGAAAACCCGCGAACGCGACGGGCCGCGCTCGCGGCGCTGGAGGCGATCGACCCGAAGCGGTTGAAGGCGACCGACGTGCTCCCGCACCTCGCCGGCGATTCCGAGGCGCTCCGCGAGACGGCGTGGTGGATCGCGGCGAAACATCCCGAATGGGGCGGCGAATTGCTCGACCACTTCCGCGAACGAATGAGGGCGAAGCTGACCGACACCGAGCGCGAGGAACTGACGAACCGGCTGGCGAAGTTCGCGAAGAACGAATTCGTGCAGAATCTCCTCGCCGAGTCGGCCGAGAATCCGATCGCGCTGCGGGCGATGGCGCGGGCCGGGTTGAAGACCGTGCCGGCCGGTTGGGCGCCGGCGCTCGCGAAGGTCGTCGCCGGGCCGCGGCCGATCGAGTCGCTTGCGACGGTGCGGGCGCTGCCGTTCAAGTCGTTCGGCCGTTCGCTCGCGGACGCCATCGGCGGCATCGCGGGCGATCCGAAGCGCTCGGCCGAAGAGCGCCTGGCGGCGCTCGGCGCGTTCCCCGACTGGGCCGACGCGAAAGAACAGTTCCCGTTCGTGCTGAACGAACTGAAGAATGGAAACCGCGCGGCCGCCTCCGACATCCTCGCGCGAGGCGTCTCCTTCCCGGAGCGGCTTGCACTCCTCGCGGCCGTCCTGCCCGCGGTCGGCCCCGTCGAGATCGCGAAGCTCCTCCCGGCGTTCGCAAAGTCGACGGACGAATCAGTCGGCCTCGCGCTCGTGGCGGCGCTGAACGAACCGAAGGTGCGGGCCGCGATCCGCACGGAGCAGGTGAAGCCGATCCTCGACAAGTATCCGGCGAAGGTGAAGGACGAGGCCGCGAAGCTGTACGCGATCCTCGATGCGGAGATCGCGAAGCAGCGCGAGAAGTTGGAGGCGCTCGTCAAGGAGATCCCGGCCGGCGATGTCGGTCGCGGGCACAAGGTCTTCAACGGCGTGAAGACCGCCTGCGCCGCCTGCCACAAGATCGGCTACGTCGGAGGCGTCGTCGGCCCGGACCTGACGCGCATTGGCGCCATCCGCACCGAGCGCGATTTACTCGAATCCATCGTCTTCCCGAGCCTGAGCTTCGTCCGCAGCTACGAACCGGTGCGCGTCGACACGCTCGACGGCCTGCAGTTCAACGGCATCCTCAAGAAGGACGCCCCGGACGAGGTCGTCCTCGTCGTGGACGCGACGAAGGAGGAGCGGATCGCGCGCGACAACATCGACGCGATCAAGCCGGGCACGGTGTCGGTGATGCCGGCCGGCCTGGACCAGCAACTCTCGAAGCAGGACCTGGCCGACCTGGTGGCGTTCCTGAGGGCCGCGAAATGAAGCCGGTACTTTCGCTTGCGATCATCGTTTTGGGCGGCGGCCCCGTAGTGGCCCAATTCAAGTCGCTCCCCGCCACTCCATTCCATGCGGCCGCCGTCGTCGTCGACGGCGTTCCACTCCTTCACACCGAGCAATTTTTCGGCGCGAATCTCTGGGAAGCGCTCGACAAGTTGATGGCGAATGTAAGAGACCACGGAGGCGATCCATCCCGGATCGCCAAGGTGAATATCGTCTCGACGGATCGTGAAATCGCCGTGCACTCCATGACCGGCATCGTTTCGATTCAACCGATGGGCAAGCCGGCCACGTCATTCGCGTCCGGTGGTCTCGCGGATCCGAAGGCGAAAGTCGGAATCGACGCCGTCGTCGTCAGCCGGTTGCGGAATCCCTACCCCGGCACGCTTCGACCGGGTCCGCGCGTCTACGTTTCCGGGCAGGCCGAAAAAGGGGCGACGACCGCCGAGGCGGCGAAGAACACGCTCGCGAGTCTGAAGAAGACGCTCGACTGGCTCGGTTGCAAGCCGGAAGACGTTGTACAGTGCAAGTCGTTTCTCAAACCGATCACGGCCGCCGAGGAAGTGAAGAAGGAATTTGAAGCGATGTTCGGAAAGGACAAGGTGCCGCCGCTGGTGTTCGTCGAGTGGGATTCGACGCTGCCGATCGAGATCGAACTGATCGCGAACGCGCCGAAGCCCAAGGACGCGAATCCGCCGGCCATCGAGTTTCTCACGCCCCCGGGCATGACGGCGTCGCCGGTGTATTGCCGAGTGGCACGCGTCAATGCCCCGGAGACGATTTACCTTTCAGGCCTTTATTCTGAAAATCCCGGCACGGGAACGGAAGAAGTCGAGAGCGTCTTCGCGCAGCTCCAGGACACTTTGAAGAAGTCCGGCAGCGACCTGAAGCACCTCGCGAAGGCGACTTACTACGTCTCCGGCGACGATGCGAGCAACCAACTCAACCTGCTGAGGCCGAAGTTCTACGACCCGAAGCGCCCGCCCGCGGCGTCGAAGGCGATGGTGAGCGGCGTCGGCAGGAAAGACCGCACGATCACGTTTGACATGATCGCGGTGAAGGCTCGCTAATCGAGTTTCCTCACGAGCGCCTCCACGTCGTAGACGCAGCCGCCCCAGACGCCGCCGCTGGCGTGCTGGAGCGCGGCCCACAGCTTCGTGTCGGCCGGCAACTGCGGGTCCGCCCGCAGGTCGTCTCGCGGCGGCCGCGACGCCAAGTCCACGCCGAGCGCGTTCACGGTTCCTTCGAGCTTGTTCCGGTCGATGACGATCTCGACCGTGTCGCCATCGCGGAGCTTGCCGATCGGGCCGCCGGCCAGCGCCTCCGGCGAGACGTGGCCGATGCAGGCGCCGGTGCTCACGCCGCTGAAGCGCGCGTCCGTCAGCACCGCGACGTGCTTGCCCCACGAGAGGTGCTTGAGCGCGCTCGTGATCTGATAAATCTCCTCCATGCCGCTACCCATCGGTCCGCGGCAGCAGAGCACGAGGATATCGCCCGCCTTCAGGCGGCCCTCCTTGATCGCGGCGATGGCGGCCTTCTCGTTCGTGAACACCTTGGCCGGCCCCGTCTTGCGGTAGACGCCGTCGGCGTCGACGACGCTCGGGTCGATGGACGTGGACTTGATGACGCTGCCCTCGGGGCAGAGGTTGCCGCGCGGGAAGGTGAGCGAGCTCGTGAGGCCCCGCGCCTTCGCCTGCGCCGGGGACATGATGACCGTCTCGGGATCGACCTTGTCGCGCGACTGAAGGATGTCGCGCACGCGCTTCCGCCGTTCGGATTTCTCCCACCAGTCGAGGACCTTGCCGAGCGGTTCGCCGGTGACGGTGAGCGCGTCGAGTTCCAGCAAGTTCATCGTTCGCAAATGCAGCATCACCTCCGGCACGCCGCCGGCGAGGAAGACGCAAATCGTCGGATGGCCGATGGGGCCGTTCGGCAGCGCGTCGACGAGTCGCGGAACGGCCCGGCAGTAGTGCGTCCAGTCCTCGATGGTCGGCCGCGTCAGCCCGGCGTGGTAGGCGATCGCCGGCGAATGAAGCAGCAGGTTCGTGCTGCCGCCGAAGGCGGCGAAGACGGCGAGCGCGTTCTTGATCGACTTATCGGTCAGGATATCCTTCGTGGTCAGCGTCCTCGCGTTCAGGTTCACGAGCGCCTTGGCGCTGCGGCGGGCCATGTCGAGCCAGATCGGCTGGCCGGACGGCGCGAGCGCGGAGTGCGGAAGACTCAGGCCGAGCGCCTCGCCGACGACCTGCGACGTGGCGGCCGTGCCGAGGAACTGGCAGCCGCCTCCGGGCGACGCGCAGGCGTGGCAACCGGCCTCGGCCGCTTCCTCCAGCGTGATCTCGCCGTGGGCGTAACGGGCACCGATCGTTTGCACTTTGCCCGTGTCCTCGGTGCCGGTTTCGCCCGCGAGCATGACGCCGCCGGGAACCAAGACGACCGGCAGATCGCGCTGGCTGGCGAGCGCCATCATCATCGCGGGCAGCCCCTTGTCGCAGGTCGCCACGCCGAGCACGCCGGCGCGCGTCGGCAGGCTGCGCATCAATCGGCGCAATACGGCCGAGGCGTCGTTGCGGTACGGCAGGCTGTCGAACATCCCCGGCGTCCCCTGCGTCCGGCCATCGCACGGGTCGGTGACGGCCCCCGCGAACGGGATCGTCTTCTGCCGTTGGAATTCCTCCGCCGCCGCCTTCACGAGCAGTCCGACTTCCCAGTGCCCGCTGTGG
>CAYVRB010000002.1:0-52330 GCA_964453375.1 uncultured Alcaligenaceae bacterium | reverse complement strand
CGGCCGGCACGATGGCGGCGCCGGCGCCGGCCCGGCCCGCGCCGGGCAGTTGATCCGGCCGCGCGAGGCCCTTCGGCGTCGGCGTTTGGGCCGCGACCACGCCCGCGGCGACGAGCAAACCGATCATCGAGATTCCGAAGCGGCGCATGGCCGTACTCCCCGAGCGAACGATGCGCCATTCTACGGCGGCGCCATCCCATTCGACGGGGCTTGTACCGCACGGAGGCCCCGGCGCGAAGGCCAATCGCGCTGAAAAAGGGGACTGTCACCTTTTCTATCGCCCGAATTATCGAAAAATCGGTCAATTAAAAAGGTGACAGTCCCCTTTAAGGCGCGTCCTTTCCTTTTGCAAACCCGGCCCGTTCCGGGTAACGTGGCGGTATCCCACCGTCTTCTCCCGTCCCGGATTCGGCCCATGCACTCGCTCCTCTCGCGGCGGCGACTCCTGCAACTCGGCGGCGTCGGCGCGCTCGCCGCCGGCCTCCCCGGCACGGTCGCCGCCAGCGTGCCCGTCACCGGGTCCGGCAAGCCGCGCGAGAAATCGTGCATCTTCATCCTGCTCTGCGGCGGGCCGAGCCACGTGGACACGTGGGACCTGAAGCCCGAGGCGCCGGCCGAGATTCGGGGGCCGTACAAGCCGGCGGCCACCGCCGTGCCCGGCATGCGCATCAGCGAACTGCACACGCAGCTCGCCAAGATGACGGATCGATTCTGCCTCATCCGCTCCATGACGCACCCCGGCAACATCAGCAACCACTTCGACGCGATGCACAACTGCCTCAGCGGCCAGGCCGACGCTCCCGCCGATTCCCCCTACATGGGGTCGGTCCTCGCGAAGATCCGCCCCAGCGAGCGCACCATCGCCTCCTACGTCTGGCTCATCAAGTGCATCGGCGATCCGGTCTTCTGCGCCCCGAACATCGGCACCGGCGGCTCCCTCGGCGCGCCGTACGCCCCGCTCTTCGTCGGCACCGCCGAGAACAATCCGTCCCTCCCGAACTTCAAGGCGCCCGATTCCCTACTCGCCACCGAACCGCCGGCCCGGATGAACGGCCGCTGGGACCTGCTCGACCGCCTGAATCCGCACACCAGCGACAGCCGCGATTGGCAGGAACTCCAGCGCCGCGGCTTCGAGATGTCCAACTCCGACGGCCCGCGCCGCGCCTTCGATGTCCACCGCGAAGACCCGAAGGTGCGCGACCGCTACGGCCGGAACCCGCTCGGTCAGAACCTGCTCCTCGCCCGCCGGCTCGTCGAGGCCGGCGTCGGATTCGTCACCGTCAACGGCTGGACGGGCAAATCGCCGACGGACAAGCTCGGCGGTCCGCCCAGCTCCAGTTGGGACATGCACGGCAGCAACATGGGAATGGGGAACGCCTTCGGCGACGGCAGCTACGGCATGGGCTTCTGCCTTCCGCGCCTCGACCAGGCGCTCGCGGCGCTGTTCCAGGACTTGAAGGACCGCGGTCTCTTCGACAGCACCCTCGTCGTCGTCACCGGCGAGTTCGGCCGCACGCCCCGCATCATCCCCGGCGAGAACCCCGGCCGCCAGCACTGGCCGCACTGCTACTCCGCCATCCTCGCCGGCGGCGGCGTCAAGGGCGGCATCGTCTACGGCGAGTCGGACAAGACCGCCAGCTACGTCAAGGATCGCCCCGTCCGCCCGCAAGACCTGAGCGCGACGATCTACCACGCGCTGGGCGTACCGTTCGAGGCTCGCCTCTCGAAACAAGGCCTCTCGAAACCGCTCAGCACCGGCACGCCGCTCCTCGACATCTTCGACCACCGAATCTGAGTGATTCGCTACCGTTGATCGCTAAATCGAAGGGATCGAATTCCTTCCGCGAGACTCCGCATGCTCCACGGCATCATTCCGCCGCTCGTCACGCCGTTCCTCCCGGACGAAACGCTCGACCTGCCCGGCCTGAAGAAGCACATCGACTTCCTCCTCGGCCACGGCGTCCACGGCATCTTCGTCCTCGGTACCACCGGCGAGTTCTACGCGCTCGACGAAGCCGAGAAACAATCGGTCGTCGCGGCGGCGATGGAGCACGTCGCGGGCCGGGCGCCCGTCTACGTCGGCACCGGCGCCGAGACGACGCGCGAAGTCGTGCGCCTCACGAAGATGGCCGAAGCGGAGGGCGCCGCCGGCGTCTCGGTCATCACGCCGTACTTCCTCAAGCCGACCCAGGCGGAACTGATCGACCACTTCCGCCGCGTCGCCGACGCGACGGCGAAGGACGTGGTGCTCTACAACAATCCGGCCACCTGCGCCGGCCTCAGCATCGAACCCGATACCGTCGCGAAGCTCGCCGAGGTCCGCAACATCATCGGCATCAAGGATTCGTCAGGCGACCTGCAGAACACGATCGAGATCATCCGGCGCGTGCCCGCGGACAAGTTCTCGGTGCTGAACGGCCGGGACACGTTGATTTATTCGGCGTTGGAAGCGGGCGCGAAGGGGGCGATCCCGGCATCGTGCAACATCGCGCCGGAACTGTGCGTGGGCATCTACGAATCGTTCGTCCGCGGCGAGCGGACCGCCGCGAAGCAATACCAGGCGCGACTGCACCCGATCCGCACCGCCCTCGCGCTCGGCACCGGCAACGGCGCCGTCAAGGAGGCGATGGCGCTGCTCGGCCGCCCCGCCGGCCCGAACCGGATGCCGATCTCGCCGCTCTCCGATGAGAAGCGGGCGAAGCTGAAGGCGATCCTCGACTCCGCCGGCGTGACGGCGTGAGTGCCCAAGGTACGTACTCCAACGATAATCTCACTCATTATTCCGGCACGAGAGTGCTTTGGGCAAATCTGGATGTGTCGAAGTCCGTGGATTCCAGGCCGAAGGCCTGGGAGAGCTTAGCCCAGGGCGAGACGTTTCGGCGATGCCCTGGGTTCAGTTGGCATCAGTTGCAGCCTGAAAGGCTGCGACACCAGGTTCGTCGAGCGTGATTGTCTCAGCCCTTCGGGCTGAATCGGAATCCTGCTGGAACCCAGGGCTTCGTCGCAGAGCCTCCTCGCCCTGGGCTAAGCACTCTCAGGCCTTCGGCCTGAAACCATCGAGTTTGGATAATTCGTCCTGTATCGATTACTGCTTTCGTTTCTCAAGTAACTTCAAGAATGGATCGCGGCAACGAATTGTTCGAGGGCCTCAACGACTCCACGCGACAACGACAGTCTCGCGAACGGAGCCAAGCGCGCGACCGACTGGTTCGGTTCGCGTATTTTCTCCTCTTCATCGGCTTCCTGGGACTGTCCGTCGGACTTTCGGCGGCGTTCGGCGCACAACTCGCCGGCGATCCCGGCGAACGGTTACTCCTGCGATTCGCGGCCGGAACTTCGGGAGTTTATTTGGGCGCCCTCTTGGGGTTTGGGAGAGAGTTCGTGCGCGTGTCCCTTCGCGAATTCAAAGCCGACGTATTCAATCAACGGACAAGCGATCCCGGCCTAGCGATGGCGCGCGGTATGGTTCTCGCGGGATTGCTGATCGGACCGATCGGAGATGCGATCGCGTTCAACGATCGTCCATTGCAATGGGGCGCCTTGATCGGCGGTGTGGCGGCCGGAGTCGTGATGACTTGCCTGTGCTCGGCGGTCGGACTTGTGACGCTCGGTGGCCCGTCGCGCGAGATTGAACAACGCGAGACCCGTTGATCTCATTTCCCTCGGTTCTTCCCCAACGATTCCTTGAAGAGCTTGAGCGCCAGCACGCGCTGCGTGTCGCTGAGTGGATCGTCCAAGGCGATCGCGCTCGAATCGCCGGCGGGGCGGATGGTGGCGCGGTCGTGGAATTCGCGCAGGCGCTTCGAGAAGTCCGCCGTGGAAGGGATCTCGTAGCCGGGGTCGGGCCGCACGCCCCAATCGTCGAGCGGCCCGTGGTTCTCGGCGCGGTGCCGGTTGCGGCCGCTCGGGTAATCGATCTTCCCGGACGTGACGCGATACTTCAGGCCGGCGATGCCCGTTTCGGTCGTGATGTAGAAGAGTCCGCGGCCGGTGGTGCGCTGGCCGATCACGATCCCGCGCCGGTGGTCCCGCACCGCGCCGGCGATCGTCTCGCCGCCGCCGTAGGTCTCCGCGTTGATGAGCACCGCCAGCGGCAACGACTGCCATATCCCTTCCACCGTTCCATTCGGCAGGCGCGGCAGCTTCTCGCCGGCCCGGCGCGGGTCCTTCCACACCACCTTCGCGAGCTCCTGATCGTCCCGGAAGAAGAGCGACGCCGCGCGGCCGCCCGCCTGCAACGACCCGCCCGGCGACCAGCGCAGGTCGAGCAGCAGCCCCGCCGGTTTCTGGTCCGCGATTCGGTTCAAGGCCTTCGCGAGGCTCGTCGGCGTCTGATTGTCGAAGCCGGTCAGCCGCAGGTACGCGATTCGGTCGGCGGCGTTCGGAAAGTAGTTCCACTCCTCGTCCGTTTTGCGCGAATACCCGAACACCGATTCCCGTTCCACCTGATCGACGGTCGCCTTCGGCACGTCGAGCGTCAGGGCGACCTCGCGGCCGTCGCGGCGGACGACGAACCGGTACCGCCGGCCGAGCGCGGAACCGACGACGTCCGAGGTTTGCCCCTGCAGCGGTACGAGGAAGGGCGGGAGCAGCTTCGGCGCGCTGTCGCTCGACACCGCGACGCCGTTGAGGGAGACGATTTCGTCGCCCGGGCGCAGGTCGGCGGCGGCGGCGGCGAGGCCGGGCGTCACGCGCTTCACGGTCCAGGGCATGGGGATCGGCGGCGGGGCACGCCAGCCGGTTTCGGGCGCGCTCTCGATGCGGTAGACGATCCACTCGAGGACGTTGACGCCTTCGAGTTCGAAGCCGCCGAGGCATTCTTGTTCGCTCATCGAGAACGGCCCGTCGTGCGCGAGCGCGAGCGTACAGGAGGGATCGAGCGCCTTGGCGTAGCCGTTGGCGGCGTGGATGAAGTCACGCAGGCCGGCGAGTTCGGGCGGCGTTCCCAGCCGGTGGCGCGCCCGGCGAAACAGGTCGAACGCATCGACGTCGTTCCCGGTCAGATTGCGGAATTCGGACGGCACCGTGCTCTGAGTGGCCTTGTGGAGGGCCTCGATCCCGGCCGAGACGAGTTCCCCGCGCGAGATCGCCTTCGGATGCAGCGTTTGGATCGACGAGATCAGGCTTTCCATCCGATGCGCGAACGTGCGGGACGTGTCGTCGCGGGCGGGCTTGCCCGGGGAAGGCGTCGCCGGCGGCGGGGCGGCGAGCGTGGCGGCGAGGACGAGGATCGAAACCGTCATGGCGCCCGTCCGTGCGGGGTTCCGCGGGCGTTCGTATTCTAACCGCCCATGAACCCGCGAATCCACCCCGCGCCGGAACCGACGCGCGTCTTCCTCGTCCGGCACGCCGAGTCGGCGGACTCGTCCATCTTCCACGGCGCCGAGTCGGACGTGGCGCTCGGCGACCTCGGCCGCCGGCAAGCGCTCGCCGCGGCGGAGTGGTTCCGGCACCGGCGGCCGACACTCGTCGTGTCATCGACGCTGCGCCGCGCCGTCGACACCGCGCGACCGATCGCCGAGGCGTGCGGAGTGCCCCACGCGATTGAACCGCGCTTCCACGAGCGGATCGTCGGCGCGCTGTGCGGCGCCGCCTTCTCCGCGACCGACGGCCCGTGGACCGACACGCTGCGCGCCTGGACCGCCGGCGACACGGGCTTCACCACGCCGGGCGCCGAATCGTTCGATGCCCTGCGCGCCCGGCTGCGCCCGGCGTGGGACGACCTCGCGCGCGCTCATCCCGGCGAGCGGATCGTGCTCGTGTCGCACGGGGTCGTCTGCAAGGTGCTGCTCCTCGACCTGCTGGAGGGTGGGAACGCCGCGCGGTGGCACGCGCTCGGCCGCGTCGCGAACCTGGCCGTCTCGGAGTTGGTGGAGGACCGCGGATCGTGGCGCGCCGAGCGCGTGTTGAAAGTGCCGAACGAGGTCGAATCGCTCAATGCGATCGACGACTCCGCTCCGGCGAAGTCGGTTGGGTAGCGCGGAAGCGCCGTGTCATCCGTCGCCGAGTGCGATGTTCCCCGGATGGACGTCGAGGACGTAGATGTCCAAGCGTTCGAGTTCGCGGAGGACGGCGCGGACTTCGGGCCACCGGTCGCCGTATTGCTCGCGCTTCTCGCGCTCCCATTCGGAGTAGAATTCCTCGAGCAATTCCGGCGGATGATCGAGATATGCGCCGCCGAAATCAAGGACGAACGGCTTCGAGACGATGGTCAATTCGAGAATCCGCGCATCATCGTCGTGGGCAAGCAAGATGGGCACATGGCAATCGCGAATCCGCGTGACGCCGTGTTCCCGCAAGCGCAGATACGCGTCGCGTTCGCGGCGGTAGCCGTCTTCCCGATCGTGGATTTTCAGCGCGGTCGCGAGGGATTCGGATTGGTTTTGAGTCGTAAATACGATACCCTGCACACCGTGGCCCAAAGCGGGGCCCAAGGATCGTCCCGAACGTCGGGCGTATTCCAAAGCCGTTGCGACGAGCTTGCTCTCGACCATGATTCCGCTTCCCCGATCTTCGCGTTCCCCCTCCGCCGACGTTCGCATGGAACTGTTGTGCGAAGGGATCTCCATACCTCTCGCACAACTCGGACCGAACTTCTTCATTTCGTATCAATCCGTCGATGCGCCGCTAGAGCATGCGGTGATTCGCGTTTCCATCGACGGCGCCGAATCGCGCTGGGCGGTTCGATTGCCGGAGGGCGTTCGGACTGGCGAACGGACGGTCTATCAGGTTCTATCCGAAGACCTGAACGCTTCTCTCAAACCCTCGGCCGCTTAATCCTCTGTGAACCTTGGCCCTCTCGCTTCGCCCGCGCCGGACACTCGCGCGGCTCGGTGTCCCCGCGCGCTTCCCAGGCGACCGCGGCGACCACGCGGTTCGCGCCGGCCTGGCCCCGCGAGCGGTGGATTTTCGGATCGCGGAGTCCATGCCCCGACCTCGCCGAGTCCGTAGCTTAAGCGCACACGACGGGTCCGAACGCGGTTCGGCGACGTCGCACGGTTCCCGGCCCAGCGTCCCAGGATTATCGCCATGCCTCGATTCACGGCGACGGACCGACGGGCGGCGTTCGACCTGATCTGCTACGACGCGAGCGGCCGGGAACGCACCGACGATCCGAACGGCCTCATGTCCGACCTGATCCTGCGACGGCTCGCGGCGGACGACTCCGGCGTCACCGACGTCTTCCTGATGGGCCACGGCTGGATGGGGGACCTTCCGGCGGCGCGGGCGCACTACGGCGCCTGGCTCGAAGCGATGGCGAAGTGCGAGGCGGACGCGGCCCGGATGCGCCAAGTGCGCCCGGGATTCCAGCCCTTGTTCCTCGGCGTGCACTGGCCGAGCAAACCGTGGGGCGACGAATCGTTCGATACGGGCGGAGCCTTCAGCGCGCCGACGAACGAAGAGCACGGCGCGGACCCGGTGCTGGAGTTGGTGGACCTCTACGCCGCGCGGATCGCCGACACGCCGGCGGCGCGCGATGCGCTGAAGACGATCGTCGCCTCGGCGGTCGATAGCATCGACCCGGATTCGCTCCCGCCGGAAGTCGTCGCGGCGTACAAGCAGCTCAACCTCGAAGCGGACCTCGGCATCGGCGGCGCGGGCGCCGGGCCGGGCGGCGACCGTTCCGGCTTCGATCCCGAAGGCGTGTACCAATCGCTGAGGGACGACGCGCCGAGCTTCGGACTCTTCGGCGGCGGCGGAGTTCTCGGCGTGCTGCGCACGCTCTCGTTCTGGCGGATGAAGGACCGCGCGAGGGCATTCGGCGAAACGGCGGGCGCGAACCTGCTGGCGCGCATGATGCAGGCGGCGCCGCGGAACCTGCGCTTCCACCTGATGGGCCACAGCTTCGGGTGCATCGTTCTGTCGGCGACGCTGGCGGGGCCGAAGGGGCGTGGACGGTTGGCGCGGCCGGTCGAATCGCTGGCGCTCGTGCAGGGGGCGCTGTCGATCTGGTCGTATTGCGACGACATCCCGGCGACGCCGGGGCAGCCGGGGTACTTCTACAAGGTCGTGAAGGACCGGCGCGTGAAGGGGCCGATCCTGGCCACGCAATCGGTGTTCGACACGGCGACGGGGAAGTGGTATGCGCTCGGCGCGGGGGTGGCGCGGCAGGTGGCGTTCGCGGCGCCGGGCGAGTTGCCGAAGTACGGCGCGGTCGGTTCGCACGGCGTGCGCGGGCCGGGGATCGCGCTCGTGGACCAATCGCTCTTGCCGGCGGCCGGGGATTATCAGTTCCGGGGCGGCACCGTCTACAACCTCGAAAGCAGCGAGGTGATCCGCAACGGGACGGGGCAGGGCGGGGCGCACGCGGACGTGTGCCACCCGGAGGTGGCGCACGCGGTGTGGCAGGCGGCGATCGCCGCGGGTTAGCGTCAGCGGATGGGCGGTCCGCCGAGTTCGTCGAGCTTCTTCTTGCGATCGCGCCAAGCGTCGGCCTTCAGGAGTTCGCGGCTTTCGCCGGCTTCGGCGCTCAGGCCGGTCAGCGTCTCCACCCACGCGCGGATCCGTTCGGGTTCGTCCTTCAGCGGCGCCGGCACCGGCCAGAGGTTGGCGCTGCCGTCCCAACTGGCGGTGAGCACCATCGTGCCGTCCGGGCTGAACGCGGCGTCGCTGGCACCCAGGCGATGGAGCAGGGGCGTGCTCAGCGGTCGGCCGGTGGCGCGGTCCCAGACGATCGCGGAGCGATCGTCGCTGGCGGTGACGATGCGCTTTTCGTCCGGGTCGGCGGCGACGCCCCAGACCTGCGCCGTATGCACGAGCGGCAGCGGCAGGGCCGACTTGCCGGTCGTATCCCACGCCTGCCCCATCGAGAAATTCGTGGCGCCCAGCACCAGTCCCCCGCCGGGCGAGAAGCGGACCACCTGAACGCCGATGCGGTTCGGCAGCAGGTCGATCTTCGCGGCGGTGCCGGCGTCCCACAGGCCGCGCGCCTTCAAACTGGCCGTGAGCAGGTGCTTGCCCTTCGAGCAAAACGTCAGCGACAGGATGCGGTCCCGTTCGCCGTCGACGAGGTGCTCGATCGGTTCACCGACGGGCGCGCCGGTGGCGGTGCGAAAGACGAACACGCGGCCTTCGGTGTTGAGGAGGGCGACGGTGCCGCCGTCGGGCGAGAAGGCGACGCGCGAGGCGCGCACGAAGTAGCCGCCGGGCGCCTCGTTCCGCAGGGTGGCGAGCGTGCCGCGAGGGAACAGCGATTTGTCGCGCGGCGGATCGTCGTCCTGGCTGTCCACTGGCATGACGAAGTACGGCGTGAACGTGCGGCTCGGCACGATGGCCGTGCGACCGTCGTGGGCCACGCCCTGCGGTTGTCGGCCATTCTTTCCGACGAGCGGCGCCGGACCGCCGGCGGCGTCGAACACGAACGCGGCCAGCTCACCATCGTGGGCGATGATGCGGGACCCGTCGGTGCTGAACCGCACGTCCGCGACGGGTCGACAGTCGTTCAGGCCGGTCGAATAGGTGCAATGGAAGGTCTTGTCCGGTCGATCGGGCTTGATGTCGGAGAAGTCGGGCTTGGCGGATTTGTAGGTGTAGACCAGCCCGGTGCGGGTGCCGAGGACGACGGTTCGTCCGTTGGGGTGGAACGCCGCACAGAGTACGCCGTCGGAGTTGGGCGGCGTGAACTCGGCAAGCTTCGTGCGAGTCGATAACCTTTGGGGGCGATTCCAGAGCCGCACGGTGCCGTCGCTGTTGGCGGTGAAGACGCGGCCGTCGCGCCGGAATCCGGCGCCGGCGAGCCAGCCTTGCGGGGAGAGGCGTTCGCCTCCGAGCCGCACGTCGTCTTCGGGGTGGTGGATTTGGATTGCGCCGGAGGCGACGCCGACGAGGAAGCTGTCGGGCCGGTTCGGGTCGTAGACGAGGTTCGTCACGCTTTCGCGGCGGGGGAGTTGGCCGTCGGCCGTCAGGTTGCCGGCGATGTCCCAGGTATGGACTTCGAATCCGCCGGCCGACACGCGCTTTTGTTCGGGGCCGATCTGCACGCAGGTGATGGGATTGGGCACTTCCTTGCGCCACGCCCGCGCGACCGGTTGGACCGCGTGCAGCGCCACCACGCCCTGGGGCGCCGGCCCCGCGCGGACCGTCGGGGTCGCGCCCGATTTCGGATCGGGTTTCCGCACGCCGCCGCTGACCACGTGCCGGCCGTCCGCCGAATAGGCCACGTCGTAGACGTCGCCGGCGTCGACGACGAGCGTTTCGCCGGGCATGCCGGTCGCGGGGTCGTAGAGCCGCACGTTCCCGGTTCCATCGGAGGCGGCCACTTGCTTGCCGTCGGGCCGCAGGGCGGCGGTCATCCCGCCGTTCGCGATGGGCCGGCCGCGCGGCTTGCCGGTCTTCGCGTCCCAGACCGACGTGTTCCCGCCGCCGATCAGCAGGGCCGTGCCGTCGGGCAGGAGTTGGCCGCCCTCGACCGCGTGCCGGAAGTCGAGCGAGCCGTCGGGTTTCAGCCACTGCACGCGGAACGCGGGGCCGAGCGCTTTCCGCGAGTCGATGTCGTAGAGTTGGAAGACGTAGATCGTGGTGACGCCGCCGACGAAGACTTTGTCGTCCGGCCGATCGCCGGGGCGTTTCAGCAGCGCGATCTTGCCGGCCGGATCGATGGCGACGATCGGGTCCGGCAGGGTGAGCACGTCGTCCAGGCAGAGCAGGTGCGGCCCCCACGCGGCGAGGTTCGTGAGGATGACGTTGCGAAGGTCCGGGGCGTCGTCGGGGCAAAGCGCGAGCGCGTTGGCGATGCCGAGGATGCCGAGCCGCGGGCTGCCGGCGGCGCTCGTGGTGTAGCCGCCTTCGAGCGCGAGCGTGGTGGCGTTGATGCGCGCGCGGCGCGCCTGATCCTTGGCGTCGGCCTCGTTCTTCTTCGCCGCCGTTTCGTTCTGTTTCGCGATGCCCGCCTGCCGGACGGCGAACGCCGCGGCGATGGAGGCGGCGATGCTCAGCCCGGCCAGCAGCCCGACGACGGCGCCGCGCAGGCGCCGCCGCCGCGCGAGCATCCCCCGCGCCTCGGCCGCGAACTCCCGCTGCGCCGGCGAAAGCTTCGGCTGGCTCGTGTCGATCCACGCGAGGAAGTTCCGCGCCACGTCGGCGCCCGGCAGGCCGAACCGGCTCTTCGGCTTGACGCCCGCGACGCCGGCCTCCCACTTCTCCGCCGCCGTGCGGAATTCCTCCCGCATCGCGCGGCCCTGCGGGTCCTCCGCCAGCCAGCCGCGCAGGCGATCCCAATTCTGGATCAGCGCTTCGTGCGAGAGGTCCACGAGCGATTTGTTCAAGTCTTCCGGGTCGCCGCGGACCGTGAGCAACCGCTCGCCGACGAGGTAATCGACGACGGCGCGCGCCGCGTCCGGCTGGCCCGACTCGGCCTGCAGCGCCTCGCGCGAGCGCGGCTGGCGTGTGCCCCGCGCGCTCACGAGCGCGGTGATGAGCTGCTCGGCGAGCGGGCGCGCCGCCGCGCCGATTTCGGTGGCGGTCGGCGCGGCTTGGAAGACCGCCTCGGCGTGCTGCGCGATCGCCTTGCCCATGCCGCCGATCTCGTCGAACTCGGCGTGCGTGAATTCCGTGGTGCCCTTCTCGACCGCCTTCAACCAGAGCCGCTCCAGCGCGAACTGGAGCAGCGGCAGCGGGGCGGTGCCCTTCTCGCCGGTCAGCAGCGGGTCGGCGAGGATCCGATCGAGCAGCCCCTTCTCGAAGGTGTAGCCGCAGTGTTCGGCGGGGCCGGCGACGATGTCGCGCAGGTCGGCCGTGTTCGGCGGCCGCAGCACCCACGGGCGGCGGATCAGCCGGCTCAGCCCCGGCACGCTCGCCGCCTGGCCCAGGAATTCGCTGCGCATCCCGAGCACCAGCCGGAAGCGATCCCGCTGCGTCTCGACCGTTTCGGCGAGCAGCTGCGCGAGCGCGAGCCGTTCGTCCTTGTCGCGCGCGAGCGTGAACAGTTCCTCGAATTGATCGAACACCACGAGCAACGGCCGACCGTCGCCGCGCAGCGCGGCGCGGAGCGCCTCGGGGGTGACGTCCGGCGCCGTCGCGCCGGTGAGCGCCGCGAGCAGCGCCTGCGCCGGCCGATAGCCCGGCCGCAGCGACACGATCTTCCAGCGATCGGAGCCGGCGAGGCCGTCGCGTCGGATCGCCGACACCAGCCCCGCCTGCAACAGCGACGTCTTGCCGCTGCCCGAATCACCGACGACGGCGACCACCGGATCGGTGCGTAGGATTTGCGTCAATTCCGTGACTTCGGCGCGGCGGCCGAAGAACAGGTCGGCGTCTTGTTCGCCAAAGCTCGAAAGCCCGCGATACGGGCTGACGAACTGGAACGCGGCGCGCGCCTGCGTGCCGCCGAGCGCGCCGGGCCGCGCCCAGAGTTCCAGGAACGCCCAGCACCAGTTCGTCTCGGGGCCGTCGGCGCTCAGCGCCTCCTCGGGCGAGGCTCCGGCGGCGAGGTGGCGGTAGAAGGCGATGGCCGCCTCGGTGCTGTGTTCGGCGTCGAGCGGGAAGGTGGAGGCGACGACGGCGGCGAGATTGCCGCCGCGCGGGTTCAGCAGTTGCTGGGCGACGCCGCCGAAGCCGCCGCGGCCGGCGGTCTGACCGGCCTTGCAAACCTGGAGGAACGCGAGCGGGGTCTTGCCGGCGCCGCACCACGCGGCCAGTTCGCCGGCGGTCGTTTCGGCCGGGGCGCCGTCGGGCCGGCAGAGCAGCACGCCGGCGCCGTGGCCGTGCGCCAGCAGGTGGAAGATGTCGCAATCCTCCGCGAGCGCCTTGCGCAACTGCTCGCGCGACGTGCGCGTGTACGGGGCGAAGGCGGCGGGATCGGCGTTCGGCGCGAGCGCGACGACGCCGTCGGGGCCGCACGCCACCACGCTGGCCGTCGCGTGCAGCGCCGCCACCAGTTCCTGCAACCGGCGCGCGGCGTCGAACGCCGGCACGTCGGCGCTCCGCGGCTCGGCGACCGCGATCAACACTCGCGGCCGCTCCGGCAGCTTCAGCGGCCGCGGCGAACACCGCCGCAGAATCCGCACGAATTCCACCGGATTCTTGTTCCCCCGGAACAGGAACCAATCGTCGTGCGGTTCGCACAGCAGGCCGAACGGCAGATCGCGGACCGCCTCGCTCGTCGCGTCGATCAGCAGGCGGATCGGCTGGTTCTTGCGGGCCGCCCGCGCCAGCACTTCTTGCCACTTCTTCGCGTTCTCCGCCTGGCCGAGCAGCGCCGCGAACAGTTCCTTGCCCAACTGCCGCGCCGAATCGGGCGGCAGTTCCGCCCCCTGCGCCAGGTACGGCACCCATTCCCCGACGCTCGGCGGCAGCTCCGCCATCACGTCGCCCTCGGTGTCGCCGAGGTCTTCGGTGAAGAGTTCCGCGCGGAATTGCTCGCCGTACTGGGACACCGCCAGACGGACGTGGTAGGGCGTGGGCATGGGGGGCTTCAAATGAGGAGGTCGTCGCGGATCCGAACCGCCGGGTCGCCGAGGACGACGTAGTTCTGGGCGTCGTTCCGCTCCACCCAGGTCGCCGCGATCTCCTGCGGCGAAGGCTTCGCGTCCGGGCTGGTTTCATCCAACTGGCTCAAGAGCGCCGTCGAAAGCACGGCGTAGCGCTCGCTGAAGTTCTTCGTCGCGTGGCCGACCGGTTCGCCCGCCATCACGCGCGCGAGGAAATCGCGGAAGGGGCCGATCTGCGCCGTCGGCCCGCTGGGGCGGATGGAATAGCCCCACGCGCGTTCGACGTGCCCGACGACCGCGAGGGCGCCGCCCTTGGGGTGCGCGAGCAACCGCTGGGGCAGCGCGGCGACGAACGGCGCCGGCGCGACCGCCACCGGGCCGCGACCGCGCTCCGTGAGGAAGTTGTCCGTCGCCGGCGTCCCCGCGCCGTAGCACGCGAAGAGGAACGCGACGACGCCGGCCACGTTCGCCGCGTCCGTCACTTCGGCGGCGGTGAGGTAGTGCGCCGGCGTCACCTGCCCGAAGCCGGCCCAGTCCTGGCAGAGCAGCGCCCCCTGCGCCGGTCGCTGGCGCTCGTCGTCCTTCGGCCAGCCCATCCCGTGCGAGGCGGTGAAGAGCACCGCCGGCGGCGCGCCGTGCAGCACGTCCAGCAGCTTCGCCTTCGTGGCCTCCGCGGCCGGGAAACACCGCGAGCGGTACTTCGGCGCGGCGGTGACGGCCGGATTCTCCGCGTCCCCTTCGGCCAGCGGGCGGATCAGCGAGTCGGCGCTCATTTGCGTGGAGCGGTCCATCGCGTGCCGCGGACCCCAGTACACGACTTCGCGGGCGTTCGCGATCTGGTTCGCCGACTCGTAGGCCGCCACGCTCTCCGCGTATTGGCGATATTGCTCCGGCGCGTCGAACGCCAGCCGGCCGACCGCGTACTCCACGTCCAGCAGGTACTGGAACTCGAACGGAATCTCCGTCGGCCCGCCGACGAGCGCGAGGTAGTACGGCACCTTCGTCGGCACCACCGATCCGGGCGCCACGCCATTCCGTTGCAGCCATTTCTTGAGCGTTTCGCCCGGCCGGTATTCCAGCACTTTGCACCGGTCCGGCGGAACGGTCGCCTTGCGACGATCGATGAGCGGCTGGATCGCGGCCCGCAGTTCCGGCGACGCCCCGGCGGGCAGCACCGCGGCCCAGCCCGCGCGCGACGGATTGATCGGATCGACGTCCATCGGCAGCCCGAGCTTCGGCCGCACAAGGACGTTCACGATCGCGCGGAACCAGGTTTTCAGCGGACTATCGAGCGGTCGGCCGCGGGCGAAGGCCACGGCGTCGGCGGGCGAAATCGGAGGCACGAGGTACTGGCCCGTCGTGCCGTCGATGCCGTTGAGATAAATGTCGTCGTCCACGGGGGGCACTCAAATATTGATGCACTGAGGCACGCCGGAGGGGAGCAGGAACGGGTACGGTCGGCGGTGCCGGTTCCGTTCGACGATGGTCGCTTCGATCGTGTCCATGGTGGCGGCGAAGCGGCCGGCCAGTTCGTTCAGTCGGGGTTCGCCGAAATGGTTCGGGGCGTAGTGCCCCAGCCGCGTGTAGTGCACGGCGCCGAGCATGTGGCCGGTGTTCATCTGGAGCGCGGCCTGATCTCGCGGCGGCAGGTGCGCCATGTAGTCCGCCTCCGTCGCGCCGGTCTTCTTCGTCGGCGCCGGGGCGTAACCCGCCAGCGGCATCGCCGGCGCATAGCTCATGATGTCGAACTGCGGGAAGTTCACCGCCGCGTGCTGCGCGCTCGCCGTGAAGACGATCAGCGAAGTGACGTCCACCAGTTCCGCGAGCGTGCGGCTCGGCGCGACCCCCTTCAGGCGACCGCCGGTCTTGTCCGCGGCCACGGTCAGCCACGCCGCGAGTTCCTCGTCCGCCGCCACCTCCGCGTCCGACCGGTAGAAGCACCGCACGTAGGTCGCCACCCACTCGCGTATCGCCTCCCAGTGCAGCAGCGCGTCGTCCCGGTAGGCGTAGCTCGGCAGCGTCGCGCGGTCGTCCACCCCGCGCCGCCGGAACTCGTCGTGCGGCAGCAACTCCATGAACGGGTGGTGCTGCACGCCCCAGGCCGTCAGCCCGAGCGTCGCGGAAATCTTCCCGCCGAGCAACTGGTCGACCACGCCGCCTTCGGAGATCAGCTTCAGGCGGGCGAGGTGGTTGATCGCCAGCGTGCCGTCGAAGTGCGGCATCAGCAGCACCGCGAGCGGGTGGTTGCGGCCCAGCTCCCGGTGCGCCGCGATCACGAACGGCTCGATCGTCAGGTGCGTGCGGCCCAAGTGCGTGATCGCCTCGTGGTAGTTCCCGTCGGCGATCTCGACGATCGTCTTCGCGATCCGCCAGTTGTAGCCGTCGTCGGGCGTGAAGATCGGGTTGTCGTCGGCCGGCTTCTGCCGGCACTGGATCGCGATCGGCGCGAGCGCCTTCGTGGCCTTGTTCACCGCGAACAACGCCAGCGGCGCGTACAGGTACTTCGGCAGGCCCCCCGGCGTGACGCCCGTCTCGACGCCGTCGAGAATCGCGTAGTCGACGAGGAACAGCCGCCCCTCGGCCCCGGCCGCCGCCAACGAATCGCCCGGCAACGCGATCCGGAAATGCGCGTCCGTCACCGGGAAGCGATCGTCGAGTTTGTCGATGCGCCGGATGAGCATCGGGTTCGGGCCGGCCAGCCGCAGCTCCGCGAAGGTGCTGTCGAGGTGGAAATCCTTGCTGATCGGCGGCAGGCCGATGACGTGGAACAGCGCGTTGTAGTCGTCGATCGTCATCAGCCGGCGCTCGTCCGCCGCCACGCCGATCGCCTGGCCCACCAGCCCCGCGACCGCGCTCACGGCCGTCGACGCCCCGAGCGCGACCTGCGCGAGGACGTTGTCCGATTTCCGCAATTCCCGCCGCAACGACGAATCCGCGTCGGCCTGGTTGGCCACGTTCGTCATGATCTTCCCGAGCACCAGCGTCGTGAAGTCGATCGGGAAGCGATCGCGGCCCGGCACGTCCTCGATCAATGCCAGCGGCGAGACGTACGCGTGGTTGTAGAGGTATTCGGTGCGCCGCTCGATGCGGCCCGCCGTGCGCGTTTCCGGGTCGGGATCGAAGGCGGGGAGAAAGGCACTCATGGGGGCACCGGGACCAGCGCGCGGGAATCGACTGTATGGCTAACGAATCCCGACGGGCGGTTCAAGGAGAAACCGCGTTAGCCCAACCGTTCGAGCCGCCGGGCGAACTCGGCCACGTCCGGCTCCGCCGCCACGTCGGCGAGCGCCGCCAGGCGGGCCCGCGCGTCGGTCGCGTCGCCCTCGAGCGCCGCGAGGTCGACGGCGGCGCGGAACGCCAGCACCGGCGCTTGCTGCTCGAGCGCGATCGCCATCGCCTTCCGGTACGCCGCCGCGGCGTCCGCCGCCTTCGCCGGATCGGTCGCCAGCACGTTGCCGAGCACGCGCTGCACCTCGGCGCTGTAGCAGCCCGGCTGATCGTGCTCGATGTCCCGCGCCTCGGCCATGACGCGCGCCGCGTCGGCGCGGTCGCCGACGGCCAGGAGCAACTCGGCCAGCAGCACCAGCCCGAACGGGCGGCCCATCCGCACGCCGACGCCGCCGAAGCGGCCGAGCCAATCGCGGATCAGGGCGATGCCCTCGTCCGGGCGGCCGCGGTGGCCGATCGCGGCGCCCTTGAGGATCGTGCCCCAGCCCGGCCAGAACGAGAAGCTGTGCTCCGTCGCCAGCCGGACCGTTTCGTCGGCCCAGCGCTCGGTTTCCGCCCAGTCGCGGCGGAACGCGTGGATCGTCGCGGGCGCGAAGCCGAGCGCGAACGCCCGGCTGTGCGCGTGCCCCAGCTTCGCGGTCTGCGCCAGCACCTCCTCGCAGCGCGCCACCGCCTCGCGCGGGCGCCCGAAGAACCAGTGCGACCATGCCGAGAAGATCATCGCGATCGTCACCGGGTCCGCGCCGTACACGAACGCGTGCGAGCGTTCCCGCTCGCGGTCGTAGAGCTTCATCGCCAGCTCGGCGTGGCGCAATGAATCGGCGAAGCGCCCGGCGAACCCGTTCACGAGCGCCTTGGCGCGGTGCGCCTCGACGATCAGCGATTCGTCGCCGAGCCGCTCGGCGAGCGCGTACGATTCGCCGGCCAATTCCTGGGACCCCACGACGTTGCCGCGCACGATCGAGTAGCGGTACAGGCCGTGCAGCGCGAGGAAGAGCGGGCGCGAGGCGGCCATCTGGCGGCTGAGTTCGCGCGCCCGGCCGAACATCCGCTCCACTTCCGGGATCGTGTAGCCGCGCACCGCCATCAGCGGCGCCGACAGCGCCGTGAGCAGTTCGAGTTCGAGTTCGTCCCGCCGCGGGGAGGGGGGCAGTTCCTCCAGCAGCTTGTGGCCGCGCGTCAGTTGTTCGATCGCCTCGACGCTCGCGGAGCGCTCGACGCTGCGCCGCCCGGCCGCCAGCCAATACCGGATCGCCGGCTCCGTCTGCCCCGCCTCCGTGAAGTGGTGCGCGAGGATTTCCGGATTCCGTTCCACCACCTCCGGGAACTTCGCCTCGAGCGAACCGCCGATCTTGAGGTGCACCTGCTGGCGCTTCTTCTTGAGCAGCGAGCCGGCGGCGGCGTCCTGGATGAGCGCGTGCTTGAAGGCGTAGCGCGCGTCCTCGCCGCGACCCTTCGGGAACAGCACCTCCGCGCGCACGAGCTTGTCCAACTCCACCTGCAGGTCCGCCGGGGCGAGCGTGCAGACGTCCGCCAGCAGCTTGAAGGAAAACTCGCGGCCGATCACGGCGCCGACCTGCGCCACCTCCGGGTTGCTCGCCATCCGATCCAGGCGCGCGACGAGGAGGTCCTGCAGCGTCGGCGGGATCACCGCCATCAACGCGGTGTCGCCCGCGGCGCCCTCCATCAGCCCCGATTCCTGCGCCAGCGTCGTGAACTCCTCGACGAACAGCGGCACGCCATCGGTCCGTTCCGCGATCCGGTTCACGAGCGAATCGGAGACGGCGTCGCGGCCGGTGCGGCGCCGGATCATCTCCGCGATCTGCCGCCGCGTCAGCTTCCCCAGCGCGATCTGGATGAATTCCGAGCGGCCCTGCCAGGGCGCCTTGAACTCCGGGCGGAACGTGAACACCGTGAGGATCGGCTTGCCCGCGGCTTCGTCGAGGTGGCGCGCGAGGAATTCGAGCGTCGAGGCGTCCGCCCAGTGGAGGTCTTCGACGATGAAGAGCACCGGCCGCGTCGCCGCCGGACCGCCGACGAGCGCGACGAGCAGCTCGATCGTCAGTTCCTTCTGCTTCTGCGGGCCGACGCCGAGCGGGCGGACGCGCTCGCCGAGGGGCGTGTCGAGCAGGGCCGCGGCGAGCGCGAGGTTCGCGTCGGTTCCCAACCCGCGCACGGCGAGGTACTGCTCCAACCGATCGAGGCGTTCCGCCGGGTCCGGCACGTTCGCGAAATCGAGGGCGCGCTGCAGGTGCTCCGCGATCGGGTGGAAGCCGGTGTTGCGCAGCGGATCGGAGCAACGGAGTTCGACGGCGGCGGCCGGACCGTCCGCGGCCAGCGCGTGCTCGCGCAGCTCCCGGATCAGCCGGGATTTGCCGAGGCCCGCGTCGCCGACCAGGAGCGCCACCTGACCCATGCCGTCCAGCGTGCGTTCCCAACGATCCTTGAGGATGGCGAGTTCGGTATCGCGGCCGACGAGCGGCGTGAGCGTGCCGGCCTCGACCGTCTCGACGCGGTTGCGGGCGTCCGTCTCGCCGTCGACGCGGAAGAGTTCGAGTGGCGCCGCCGCGCCGCGCACCTTCACCGGGCCGAGGCTCGCGTACCGGAAATAGCCGTGGATCAGCCGCCGGATCGGCGCGGTGATGGACACGATCCCCGGCTCGGATTGCGCCGTGAGCCGCGAGGCGACGGGCAGCACGTCGCCGACGAGCGAAACGGTGCGCGTGCCACTTTCGACCTTCTCTTCCGCGACGACGTCGCCGCCGTGGACGACGACCGACGCGGCCAGGCGCGGGTCGCTCGGCCGCGCCTTGCGGTTCCACGCGTCCAGGTCGCGCAGCACCGCCAGGGCGCAGCGGACGGCGCGGGCGGCGGTGTCCTCGTGGCTGACGGGGAATCCGAAGCAGGCGATGAATTCCGGCCCGCTCGCCGGCGTGAGGACCCCCTCGAACTCGCGCGCCCGCGCCTGGAGCCAAGTGCGGAACTGCTCGGCCAGCTCGAGGTGCCGCTCCGGATCGGCCGCGCCGGCCTCCTCGGCGCCGACGACGTCGAAGGCGAACGCCGCGAGTGCAACCTGCCGCCGCTCGGCCTCCCGGCGCGAATCCCGCGACGACCAATCCTGCGTCGGATCGGGATTTGGCGGCGGAAGCGATGCCGGCGTCGCGACCGCCGGCAACGCGACGGCGCTACCCGGAATGGCGGCGCGCAGGGCGGCGGCGAAGTCCCCGGCCGTCGTGTATCGCTGACCCGGCGACTTCGCCATCGCCGTCGCGCACGCGCGCTCGAGCGCCGGCGGTACGTGCGGCGCCAACTGGCGGATCGGTTGCGGATCGTCCTCCTCGATGCGCCGCATCAACTCGAGCGAATCCGATGCCCGGAACGGCAGCCGGTCGGTGAGCATCCGATAGAGCACGACGCCGAGGCTGTAGATGTCGGTGCGGCCGTCGACTCGGTGCGCCCGCCCGCGCACCTGTTCCGGCGACATGTAGAGGAGCGTGCCGGCGACTTGCCCCGGCTTGCCGTAGTGCTCGTCGGTCACGCCCAGCCCGAAATCGAGCAGCACCGGCCGGCCGTCGCGCGTCAGGAAGATGTTCGCCGGCTTGATGTCCCGGTGCACCACCCCTTGCAGGTGGGCGTGCGCCAGCGCATCCGCCACGGCCGCGATCGTCGTCGCGGCGTCGTCCGGCGCGAACCGCCGCGCCTGGATCGCGCTCGAGAGCGTTTCGCCTTCCAGCAGGTCGGTGACGAGGTAGCAGAGGTCGCCTTCGAGGCCGACGTCGAAGACCGCGACGATGCCGGGATGCTTGAGCTGCGCCAGCCGCCGCGCCTCGTTGAGCAGCGCTTCCGCCTCGGCCTTGTCGACGGCGCGCCGCGGCACCTTCACCGCCACGCGCCGACCCAGCAGGGGGTCGTTCGCCGTGAAGACCATGCCGATGCCGCCCTCGCCGAGCTGCGAGAGGATTTCGTAGCGGCCGAGCTTCGCCGGGATCGGAAGCTTCTCGCGGACGGTCGCGTCCGCCGGCGGAGGCGGCGCCGGCGGCGCGTCGGTCTCCGCGCTGCGCTCGGAATGGGCGTGGTGGATGGTTTCGTCGCCGGCGGGCGGCGACGGCGCGCCGGGGGTCGCGGATCGCGGTTCGGTGGTCATGGGCGGGCGGTCGGGGGCGGGACCGCCTCAGTTTACCAACCCGCCGCGCTAGTACGCTACGCGAATACTGAAAAGGATCGAATCCACGTCGGCGCCGGTCGAGATGCTCGCGCCCGGAATCGCTCCCGCCGGCGAGAGGTACGGGCCGGTCACCGGCGTGTAGAAGACGTGGTAGTACCCCGCCGAGAGCGTGCAGGCGTCGCTCAGGCGGTACGACGCGCCGAGGCCGGCCTGGTGCTGGTACGTCAGCGGCGCCGCGAGGTTGAACGAGACGTTCTCGGCCTGGAGCGGCCGCGTGTTGTAGGTGTAGCCGAGCCGGACGTTGAGCTTCTCGTTCAACTCGTACTGGGCGCCGATCGCCACGGAGAAGCTGTCGTCGAAGCCGAGGCCCACGACTTCGCCCGTCGGGGCGAATCCCGCGCGGCGGAAGCCGGCGGTGTCGCGGAAATTCAGATAGCGCACGTCGGTCGCCAGCGTCAGCCGTTCGATCCCCCGGTACGCGGCGCCGACGGAGACCACCATCGGCAGGTCGAAATGGAATTGTTCGACGCGCCCGCGGCCGAGTTCGTCGGACACGGTGAAGCGGTACGATTCGAACCATTGCGGGCTTTTGATCGTGGTGCCGAAGCTCCAGGCGTCGGAGGCGACGAAGTACGCGCCGATCTGGAAGCCGGCGCCCCAGGCGAAGCGCGTGTTGGTCGCGTTGGGGTAGCTCGCGACGCCGTCGCCGTTGGCGTCGTCCGGCGGGAGGATGACGCCGGGGGAGACGCCGAGCCGGCCGAGGTTGAGGAGCGGCGCCATGCCGATGGAGAGGCGATCGGTGAGTTGGTACGCGACGGTCGGGGCGACGGTGAGCACTTGGTACGTGGAATAGATCGGTCCGACGCCGAGGCCGACGGGCGGCGGGGGCGAGAGGATCGGATTGTCGGCGCGGCCGGGGTAGTTGACGCCGAAGCCGGCGACGGGGAACAGGCCGAGGCCGTAGGTCCAGCACGAGTTCTCGCGCCGGAAGACGAAGCCGCCGGCCGGCAGCGGGAACACGCCGCCTTCGTCGCGCGTGAAGCCGAACGCGTTCCCGGACGGCACGCCGGGACCGGCGGCGCCGGCGGGGATCGACGAGCGCAGCGTGCTGCGCGGATACAGCATCTCCAGGCCCAGTTCCAGTTGTGGCGCTTTCAGCGCCGAGATGCCGGCCGGATTCCAGTACAGTGTCCCCACGGGATCGAGCGGCGCGGCCGTCGCGGCGCTGCCCATCGAGCGGTTCACCGGCCCCACGCCGGACAGGATGGGTCCTTGCGCGAAGGCCGCGGGGGCCAGCGCGATCAGGGCGAAGAGGGTCAGGGTCGAACGCAGCGTCGGGCGCATGGGCGTGCACCGAAAAGAAGAATCGCGAGACGTGGCGGCCGCGCGCTCAAGGATGAACGGAGTCGCGGCGTCGCGCGGGGGTGGATTCTGCAGGTTCTATCGGTTCTCCGAATTCTCCATCTTCAGGAAATACCGCCATCGGGTGAATCATGATTGACGAGTACGATTTCGTCGTGGCCGGTGCCGGCTCCGCCGGTTGCGTGCTGGCGGACCGCCTCACGGCGGCCGGCCATTCGCTCCTGCTCCTCGAAGCCGGCGGACCGGACGCCAACCCCGCGATCCACGCGCCCCCCGCCTGGCCCACGCTCCTCGGCTCCGACCTCGACTGGAAGCTCGCCACCGAACCCGAACCGCACCTGGGCTACGGCACCGTGCCGACCCCGCGCGGCAAAATGCTCGGCGGTTCGAGTTCCCTGAACGCGATGGTGTACATCCGAGGCAATCGCGCCGACTTCGATGGCTGGCTGGCGCTTGGCAACGCCGGCTGGGGATACGTCGACGTCCTGCCGTACTTCCGCCGGTCCGAGGATCAGGCGCGCGGCGCGAACGAGTACCACGGCGTCGGCGGACCGCTGCACGTCTCCGACCCCGCCGAGCCTAGCCCCGGCTCGCACCTGTTCTTGCGCGCCGCGCTCGATCTCGGATACCCCGACAATCCCGACTTCAACGGCCCGCGGCAGGAGGGCTGCGGCTTCTACCAGCGCACGATCCGCGACGGCCGCCGCCAGAGCGCCGCCGTCGCGTTCCTCCATCCGGCGATGCCGCGTCCCCATCTCACGGTGACGACCGGCGCGCTCGCGCACAACATCCTCCTGCAGGGATCGCGCGCCGTCGGCGTCCGCTACTCCATCAAGGGCGAAATGAAGGAGGCGCGCGCCCGGCGCGAGGTGATCCTCTCCGCCGGCGCGTTCGGCTCGCCGCACCTGCTGCTCCTCTCCGGCATCGGCCCCGCCGACCACCTGCGCGAACGCGGCGTCGCCGTCGTGCACGACCTGCCCGGCGTCGGCGAGAACCTCCAGGACCACCCGCTCATCAAAACGGTCTTCGGCACCCCCGAGGCGTTCGCCGTCTTCGGGAGCAGCAACCTCGCCGAGGCCGGCGCGTTCGTGCACACCGGGCTGAGCGAGGCCGGCGCGGCGCCGGACGTTCAAATCCACTTCGCCCCGGTGCCCTGGCCGAATCCGCGCTACGTCTGCGAGGGCCCCGGCTTCACGATCGCCGTAAACCTCGCGCGCCCGACCAGCCGCGGGCGCGTGCGCCTGCGCTCCGCGCAGCCGGCCGATGCGCCGTCCATTTCGGCGAACTTCCTGGCGACGGACAACGATCGGGCGCGCATGGCGCGCGCCGTCGAGATCGCGTGCGCGATCGGCGGACACGCCGCGTTCGGGGGCGCGGCGCCGCTCGTGCCGGCGGCATCCGAAGCGGACCGCGCCGCGTTCGTCCGCGACGCCTGCGAAACCACCTGGCACCCCGCCGGCACCTGCCGCATGGGCGCCGGCGCGGACGCCGTCGTCGACACCAAACTGCGAGTGCGCGGACTCGACGGCCTGCGCGTCGTCGATGCCTCCATCATGCCGGCGATCACGACCGGCAACACGAACGCGCCGACGATCATGATCGCCGAGAAGGCCGCCGACGCGATTCTCGATGGATAACGCCCCGACCGCCGGGTACAACGGGAGAATTGAACGAACCGCGCGACACACTGGGGCGCCCATGCCGTTGAAATTCCACAAGCCGCCCGTCGGCCAACCCGTGACCGTCCACGACCCGATCGCGGCGCCGGACGACCCGCACCCGACTCGCGGGACCTGGGTGAACGAGGGCGTCGCCGCGTACCGCGAAGTCTACGGCGAGGCCGAGTACCAGAAGAACCGCCTCAACGATCTGCCGTTCCCGATTCCGGAGGACACGCCGGCCGAACGCCGCGCCTTCCGCTGGCGCACGCGCAAGACGCAGATGCTCTTCGGCTACAAGGCGCTCGTCACCGGCCGCCGCGGCACCCACATGTTCGGCGTCGGCGCCCGCGGCACCGTCACCGTCGTCGCCAAGCCCGAATTCCCCGACCACGAATTCTTCACCCCCGGCCGCGTCTTCCCCTGCCGCCTCCGCCACGCCAACGCCTCCTTCAAGGACGACGGCTGCACCCAGGTGCGCGCCTGCTCCCTCAAGTTCGCCGACGCCCGCATCGACAGCCCCTTCGACATCGCCATGAACACCGGCGTCACGCAGGCGTTCTGGAACTTCGACACCTTCATGCGCTTCGCCTTCGCCCGCCTCAAGTGCGACGTGAAGAACTGGGAACCGCAGAAGGAATGGATGCGCCTGCTGCCCGGCGGGCTGATCGGCTCGGTGGAATCGTTGCGGATGGCGCCGCGGTCCTTCGCCGAGATGCTCTACCACAGCGCGGTCGCGTTCCCCTTCCACGCCCGCGACGGCCGCACCTACTACGCGAAGTACCGCATCGTGCCGCTCGGCCTCGAACGCGAGTCCGGCTTCCTCGCGCCGGAGTTCCAACGCAAGTGCTGGATTCAGCCCCGCCTGCCCAGTGAAGACCGGCCGATCCAATATCTCGCCGACGAGTATCGGGCGCGCCTGGCGCGCGGCCCCATCGAATACGCCTTGCAGTTCCAACTCCGCGAATTCGATCCGAACCGCGATTCGCGCGAGTTCTTCAACTGCGTCCGCATCTGGGATCCGCGCGTCCACCCGTGGCGGGACCTCGCCACCATTCGGATCACGGAGCCGCTCTCCGACTACGAAACGGAGCGCACGCGGATGTGGCTCGGCCACCAGCCGCCGTCCTTGGGGCTGCTCGATTCGCACTCCGATCGCGATTACAACTCGCTCGCCTGGGTGCGCTACTACATCTATCCGGCAAGCCAGTTCGGCCGCCGCTTCCTGCGCTTTCTGGGGCTGCAGCGGCAACTCTCGCGCGAGTTCTGATCGCGCGCGAACTTCAACGCGATCGCGGTTCCCAGCGCCCGAGCCGCAGGGCGTTCGTCACCACGCTCACGGACGAAAGCGCCATCGCCAGCGAGGCGATCATCGGGCTGAGCAGCCAGCCGGTGACGGGGTACAACGCGCCGGCGGCGATCGGGATGCCGAGGACGTTGTAGGCGAAGGCGAAGAACAGGTTTTGGCGAATCGTGCGCAGGGTGGCGCGGGAGAGTTCGATGGCCGCGGCCACGCCGGCGAGGTCGCCCTTCACGAGTGTGATGGCGGCGGCCTCGATGGCCACGTCCGTGCCCGTCCCCATCGCGAGGCCGACATCGGCGACGGCGAGTGCCGGGGCGTCGTTGATCCCGTCGCCGACCATCGCCACCACCCGCCCGGCGTCGCGGAGCTTCCTCACTTCCGCCACTTTCCCTTCCGGTGAGACGTCGGCGATCACGTGGTCGATGCCGACGGCGCGGGCGACCGCCTCGGCGGCGCCGCGCCGGTCGCCGGTGAGCAGGATCACGTCCAGGCCCATCGCGCGCAGCCGTTCCACGGCGGCCTTCGAGGTCGGCTTCACCGCGTCGGCGACCGCGAGCCATCCGGCGAACGCGCCGTCCACCGCCGCCAGCAGCACCGTGCGCCCCTCGGACGCGGCGCGCTCGATCGCGGCCTCGTCGAACGTGACGTTCCGGGCGCGCAGCAGGCGCGCGGTGCCGAGCAGCACGGCGCGCCCCTCGACCGTGGCGGCGAGGCCGTGCCCGGGGATCGCCTGAAAGGACATCGCCGACGGAAGGAGCATGCGGCGCGCCCGCGCCGCGGCGAGCACGGCGCGCGCGAGCGGGTGTTCGGAGCCTTGCTCGGCCGCCGCCGCGAAGCGCAGCAGTTCGGCCTCGTCGCGCCCGACGGCGACGATCTCCGCGATCGTCGGCTTCCCCTCCGTCACCGTGCCGGTCTTGTCCAGCACGACGGTGGTGAGTCGGCCGGCGGCTTCGAGCGGTTCGCCACCCTTGATGAGGATGCCGGCGCGCGCCCCGCGCCCGGTGCCGACCATCACGGCCGTCGGCGTCGCGAGGCCCAGCGCGCACGGGCAGGCGAGGATGAGCACCGACACGAACGCGAGCAGCGCGAACGACAGCCGCGTTTCGACGGGACCCGCGAAGTACCAGACCGCGAACGCGAACATCGCGATCGCGAGGACCGCCGGCACGAAGTAGCCCGCAACGGTGTCGGCGAGTTTCTGGATCGGCGCCTTCGACCCTTGCGCCGCCCGCACGAGCCGCACGATGCGCTCGAGCACGGTGTCGGCGCCGACCTTCGTGGCCCTCATGCGGAAGGAACCGGTGCCGTTGTCCGTGGCGCCGCCGACCGCGTCGCCGGGCGCCTTCGGCACGGGCATCGGCTCGCCGGTGAGCATCGACTCGTCCACGGCGGACGCGCCGTCGAGCACCACGCCGTCGACCGGCACCGTCTCGCCGGGCCGAACGCGCAGCGTGTCGCCGACGCGGACGTCGGCGAGGGGGAGTTCGAGTTCGGCGCCGGCGCGCTCGACGCGGGCGGTTTTGGGCGCGAGGCCGACGAGCGAGCGGATCGCGCCGCCGGTGCGGCTGCGGGCGTGGGCCTCCAGTAGCCGCCCGTGCAGCACGAGCGCGACGATGACGGCGGACACTTCGTAGTAGACGGGCGCGGCGCCGTGGTGGGGCGCGTTCGCGGCGATGGCGCCGGGGGCGACCGTCGCCACGACGCTGAAGGCGTAGGCGGAGAAAGTGCCGAGCGCGACGAGCGTGTTCATGTCGGCCGCGCGCCGCCGCGCCGCCGTCCACGCCCCGGCGAAGAAGCCCCGGCCGGCCCCGAACAGCACCGGCGTCGCGAGCGCGAATTCGACCCACGCCCGGCCGGGGAAGTTCAGGATCCCGGCGAGCGCCGGCACGAAATGCTCGCCCATCGCGAGCGCCGCGAGCGGCACCGTCAGGACGGCCGCGACGAGGAACCGAATGCGCGTCGAGTGAACCTCGGCCTCGCGCGCCCGTTCCTCGGCGTCGGGTTTGTCGGTCGGAACGATCGCGTCGTAGCCGGCGTCGCGCACCGCGTCGCGAAGCGCCGCGGGCGCCGTGGCCGTCGGATCGTACGCCACGGTCGCCCGGCCGGTGGTGAAGTTCACCGCCGCCGTCGCCACCCCCGGCGCCTGCGCCAGCGCGCGCTCGATCCGCCCCGCGCACGCCGCGCAGTGCATCCCGATCACCGGCAGATCGACCGTGGCGTGCATCGCGCCATTCTACGCCGTGCCGCGCGTCAGCGCGTCGGGTCGACACCGGCGGAATTGACGATCCGCGCGATCGTGTTCGCGTGGCGCGGGGCCTTGCCCTGCGCGGTCATGGCGGCCACCGTCATCTGCATCCCAGCGTCGATGAGCGGCTTCGCCATCTCCATCGCCTTCTGAATGTTCTCCGGCGAAGCATCGCGGTTGCCCGAGGTCGCGGTGCGCGCGGCGGCCTTGTTCGCCGACTTCAGCCGGGCCGCGGCGCTCTCCAGCTTCGGCAAGGCGGCTTCCGCCGTGGCGTCGTCCTGGATGGTTTCCAGCACCGCCGTCACGCCCTTCATCGCGGCGAGTTGGTCCTCCATCAGCGCCGTCGCGCTCTTCTTGCAGCCGGGGAGCAAGGCCATCACGAGCGCTATCGCAAGCCAGCGAACCATGACCGACTCCATGAGAAATGGAGAGTGTCTCGATTGTCGTTCGCTTCGAACTAGAAATCAAGATCCCATACGACGACCTGCCCGTTCTCGCCGACCGCGGCGGCGAGCGCGCCGTCCCGGCTGATCGCCACCGATTCCGTCGAACCGATGTTCCAGTCGAACGCCCGATCGGATTGCTCCCGGCCCAGGTCGCCGACCGCGATCGGCCCGTCCTTCGTCGAAAGCAGGGCGAGGCGGCCGTTCGGGTGCACGGCCATTCCGGTGATGTTCCGCTTGTGCTTCACGTTCATCCGCCGCGGCTTCCGGGTCAGGTCGCCGTCATCCCAGATATAAGGTGAACCGATGCGCGTCCGCGCGATGAGTCGCGAGCCATCGGCCGTGAAGGCGAACGAGCGGATCATGATTTCATTGGGATGCTCGCGGAGCGATTTGCCCGTATCGATCGAGCGTTCGAGGAAAGCGCCGTCCTGTCGAACGGTGACGAGGCGCGAGCCGTCCGGAGCGATGGCGGCGAAGTTGTTGAACACTCTGGGCGTATCGAGCGACCATCGCTTGCGAGGTTTGTGGACGAATTCGATCAGGTGAAGCTTCAGATTCGACCGATCCCCGCTGCTCGTGAGAGCGAAGCGGCCGTCGGGGGATAGGCCGATCGGTCCGCCGAGGGAATCGTCGATCGGTTTCCCGGCGGCGTTGGTATCGTCGAGATCGGTCACTTCGAAGATGCGATTCCACATGGCGACGTACAGTTTTCCATCCTGATTGAACCAGACGGACTCCAAAGTGAATGGCGAAATGTTCGGATAGTTCCGCACGGCTCCTGTCGCGAGTTCGATGATGTCCAAGAAGGGCAAGCCGCCGGCGATCGCGAGGAACCGCGAGTCGGGGCTGAAGGCCAAGCGATATTTGCCAGAAATCGCGGTACGAAAGGTCAACATGAACGGCGCTCCGTTCAGTACTCGCTCATCGGCGGGCAGGTGCAGATCAGGTTCCGGTCGCCGGCGACGCCGTCGATGCGCTTGACGTGCGGCCAGAACTTCGCGGCGCGCAGCCACGGGAGCGGGTAGACGGCCGTCTCGCGCGAGTACGGATGCGTCCACTCGCCGACGAGTTCGGCGGCGGTGTGCGGCGCGTTCTTCAAGGGGTTGTCGATCTTCGGCCATTCGCCGGAGCAGACCTTCGCGATCTCGCCGTGGATCGCGATCATCGCGTCGCAGAAGCGGTCCAGTTCCGCCTTCGATTCCGATTCGGTCGGTTCGACCATCATCGTCTCGGGCACCGGGAACGAGACCGTCGGCGCGTGGAAGCCGTAGTCCATCAGGCGCTTGGCGAGGTCCTCGGCGGTGATGCCGAGTTCGAGTTTGAGGTTGCGGAGGTCGAGGATGCACTCGTGGGCGACGCGATCGTGGTCGCCGGCGTAGAGGATCGGGAAGTACGGCTTCAAGCGCTGGGCGATGTAATTCGCGTTCAGGATGGCGATCTCGGTGGCCTTCTTCAAACCGCTGGCGCCCATCATCCGGCAATACATCCACGAGATGGTGGCGATGAGCGCCGAACCGAAGGGAGCGGATGACACCGCGGTGTCAGTGCCGGTGAACGGATCGCCCGGCAGGTGCGGCGCGAGGTGGGCCGCGACGGCGATCGGCCCCATGCCGGGGCCGCCGCCGCCGTGCGGGATGCAGAAGGTCTTGTGCAGGTTTAGGTGACAGACGTCCGCCCCGAGGAACCCCGGCGACGTGAGGCCGACCTGCGCGTTCAGGTTCGCGCCGTCCATGTAGACCTGCCCGCCGACGGCGTGGACGGCGGCGCAGATCTCGCGGATGCGCTCCTCGAAGACGCCGTGCGTCGACGGATACGTCACCATCAGCGCCGCGACCTTCGGCCCGTATTCGGCGAGCTTCGCCTTCAGATTCTCGACGTCGACGTTCCCCTTGGCGTCGCAGGCGACGGGCACGATGGTCAGGCCCATCATCTGCGCCGAGGCGGGGTTCGTGCCGTGGGCGGAGACGGGGATGAGGCAGACGTCGCGGTGCGATTCCTGGCGCGAGGCGTGGTAGGCGCGGATGGCGAGGAGGCCGGCATATTCGCCCTGCGCGCCGGAATTCGGCTGGAAGGAGACCTTGTCGAAGCCGGTGATGGTCGCGAGCCAATCGCCGAGCTGACCGAGCATGGCGCGGTAGCCGGCGGTCTGGGACTCGGGGGCGAACGGGTGGATGTTCGCGAACTCCGGCCAGGTGACGGGGGCCATCTCGCTCGCGGCATTGAGCTTCATCGTGCACGAGCCGAGCGGGATCATCGAATGCACAAGCGAAAGGTCGCGGTTCTCGAGTCGTTTGACGTAGCGGACGAACTCCGTTTCGGAGTGGAAGGAGTGGAAGACCGGGTGCTCGAGGATGGACGTGGCGCGCAGAGAGCCGAGGGGGGGGGGGGGGGGGGGGGGGGGGGGGGGGGCCCCCCCCCCCCCCCGGCCCCCCCCGGCCGCTCGGCTCCCCAATGATCTCCGCCACGTCGTCCACGTCCGCGAGCGTCGTCGTCTCGTCGAACGTCGCGCCGACGCGGCCATCGCGAAAGTATTGGAGATTGATTCGCTTCGCCTCGGCTCGCGCTCGGACGGCGGCCACGTCCGTCGGCTGGAACACGAGCGTATCGAAGAACGAGTCGTGCAACGGTTTCACTCGTTCCGCCAGCATGGTCGTGAGTGCATGGACGCGCGTCGCGATCCGCTTCAGCCCCTCCGGTCCGTGGTACACGGCGTAGAAGCCGGCCATGTTGGCGAGCAGCGCCTGGGCGGTGCAGATATTGCTGGTGGCCTTCTCGCGCCGGATGTGCTGCTCGCGCGTTTGGAGCGACATGCGGTAGGCGACGTGGCCGGCGGCGTCCTTCGATACGCCAATGATGCGGCCGGGAAGTGAGCGAGTCAGTTCCCGCGTGTCCTGGGAGGTCAGGAACGCGGCGTGCGGTCCGCCGAAGCCGAGGGGCACGCCGAAGCGCTGGCTGTTCCCGATGGCGAGGTCGGCCCCCATTTCGCCCGGCGGCTTCAGCAGAACGCAGGCAAGCAGGTCGGTACCGACGCAAACCTTTCCGCCGGCCGTGTGGATGCGATCGATGACGTCGGTGAGGTCCCGCACACACCCATCGGTCGCGGGGTTCTGGAGGTGCGCGCCGAATACGGTGCTTGCGTCCAGCGATTCAATCGGCGTGACGACGAGTTCGATCCCGAAGCCATGCGCCCGGGTGCGGAGGACGGCGATCACCTGCGGATGCGTGCCGATGTCCACGAAGTAGCGGTTCGATTCACTCGCCACGGTCCGGCGAATGACGGCCATCGCCTCGGCGGCCGCGGTCGCTTCGTCGAGCAGCGAAGCGTTCGCCACCGGCAGGCCGGTCAGGTCGATGCAGACCTGCTGGAAGTTGACGAGCGCTTCGAGCCGACCCTGCGCCACCTCGGCCTGGTACGGCGTATAGGCGGTGTACCAGCCGGGGTTCTCCAGCACGTTCCGCCGGATCGGCTCCGGCACCAACGTGTTCGCATAGCCTGCCCCGATGAAGCTCCGCCAGACGTGATTCCGGTTCGCCAGCGCCTTCAGCTCGGCGAGCGCTCCCGCTTCGGTCGTCGGCGCCGGCAGGTCCAACGCCTTGTTCGACCGGATCGCGGCCGGCACCGTCTGCCGGATCAACTCCTCGCGCGAGGGGACGCCGAGCGCGGCGAGCATGGCGGCTTCGTCCGATGCCGGCACGCCGAGGTGCCGGGCGTGGAATTCGTCGGGGGCGAAGAGATCGTCGATCGTCGCGGACACGGTGGCGGCTCCGGATCAATGCAAAACCCCGGCACGAAGGCCGGGGCTGAGATGCGAGAGGTTGTCGAAAGATATCGTAGGAAGATTCGATTGATCCAGCGGATGGAATTCTCGCACTGGTGGACGATCACCGGCTGAGTTATCATGGAGATTGCCGAAGGAGAGTTGGAATGCCCGTCCTTCCCGTCGTTCGATTGGTCGTCCCGTGCCGCGAGGCGCGATACGACGCGACGGCGAACTCCTATTCGCTCATCGAGCCGATTCACACGATCACGATGCGGGCGGGGATTTCCAAGGGGCACAGGGAAACGCGGCTGGCGACCTTCGTATTGCTGTCCGATGGCGATGGGCCGTTCACGTTGTCCGTCGAGATTTGGTGTTCCGAGGCGGGTCCATTGTTCAAGGAAGCGCCGATTGTTCGGAGCGACCCGTTTCGAATCACGATTCCGCATCGACTGACCGTCGTGGAACTGGCCTTTGAACTGGTGGACGTGCCGATGCCCCGTCCGGGCTTGTACGAATTTCGAATCAAGGCCGATGGGCGCGAACTCGAAGGCGAGACCGCCTTCCTCCGCGTCCTGCCGGGAGATTAGACATGACCGATGAGCATCCGAACGACGGCGCGATTCCGCAGAAGCTGACGTTGCCGCCGATTCGCGTCGATTGTTCGGCATTCCATGCGGGATTGCCGGCCGACGAATGGACGCGCGGGACGTTTACCGTGAACAAGATCACGCGCCCCCCGATCAAGGTCGATTGTTCCCGATGGACCGGCATACCGGGCCTGTGGTTGGAAATTCGACTCGACGGGAAAACCAAGTCCGAGGAGAGCGATCCGGCGACCAACCCGCCGCTCCTCGACGCCGCCCGATCGCTCGCCCCGGAGTTGAACCTCGTCGCCGACGCGGCGCGGTCCCGGCGCGAGGGGAATTCGTACATCCTCGCCCTGGCGCCCACGGCCGACCTCGACGACCTCGAGGAGCGCCTGGCGAAGCTCATCGGCCGGGCGCGGTCGCTCTCCGTCGGCGGCGTGCGCGTCACATCCGCCGCGCTCTGCTGGGCCGCGTGATGCCGGCCGACGCCCCCGTCTCGCTGTCCTACGACCGCGGCACCGTGCTGCTCGCCGACGGGCCGGACGGCTTCGATTTCTCCGCGCTGCCCGGCGCGCTCTTCGACGGCCGCACCGGCACCCACCGCACGCAGGGCCGGCACTACCGCGCCATCGTCGAGCACCTCGTACGCGAGAAGATCCCGTACGCCGACACTGCCCGCGGCTGGGAGAACAAGGACGCCGGCTGGACGCTGAAGGTCGATTGGAAGCCGCACTGGTACCAGCAGGAGGCGCTGAACACCTGGCTCAAGGCCGGGCGCCGCGGCCTCTGCGTGCTGCCGACCGGCACGGGCAAGACCTTCCTCGGCGCGCTCGTCATCCAGAAGGTTTCGCGGCCGGCGCTTGTCGTCGTTCCCACGCTCGACCTGCTCCGCCAATGGGTCGGGCAGCTCGCCGATTTCTTCGGCGTCGAGGTCGGCGCCGTCGGCGGCGGCGACTACTTCTTCCACCCGATCACCTGCATTACCTACGATTCCGCCCGCATCCACGTCGAGCGCTGGGCGAACAAGTTCGGCCTCGTCATCTACGACGAGGTCCACCACCTGCCGGGGCCGGGCTATTCCGAGACGGCGATCGCGAGCCTGGCGCCGTTCCGCCTCGGCCTCACCGCCACGCCCGAGCGCGCCGACGGCGGCGAAGCGGTCTACCCCGAACTCGTCGGGCCGATCGTGTATCGCCGGGAGATCACGGAATTGTCCGGCGATTTCCTCGCCGAGTACCGGGCGACGCGCGTGCTCGTGGACCTGACGTCGGAAGAGGAAGAGGAATATCGAATCAGCCGCGAAACCTACCGGCAATTCGTGGCGGCGCGCGGGATCAGCTTCGCCCAGGCGAACGGCTGGCAGCGCTTCATCTTCGAGGCCAGCCGCAGCGCCGAAGGTCGCGACGCCATGCGCGCCTACCGCCGGCAGAAGGAGATCGAACGCACCGCCTCCGGGAAGTTCCGCACGCTCGAGGAGCTGATGGCGAAGCACGCCGGCGAGCGGATGATCGTCTTCACCGCCGACAACGCGACCGTCTACCGGATCGCGCGGCAGTACCTCGTGCCGCCGATCACGCACCAGACGAAGGTGAAGGAACGCAAGCAGATTCTCGAACGGATCAACTCCGGCGAGTACACCGTCGTGGTGACGAGCCAGGTGCTGAACGAAGGCGTGGACGTGCCGAGCGCGAGCGTCGGCATCGTCCTCTCCGGCACGGGAACGACGCGTGAGAACGTGCAGCGGCTCGGTCGCATCCTGCGGAAATACAAGGACAAGCAGGCGGTGCTCTACGAACTGGTCGCGCGCGGCACCGCCGAGGAGTTCACGAGCGAACGACGTCGGCAGCATGGCGCGTTTCAATAGCCGGCGTTTCGTCCAGCCAGGTCGCGTCGAGATCGAAATCGTTCAGCAAGAGCCGGCTCGTGATGCGGGCGGACTCGTAGATCACCGGCAGGCCGCTGCCGGGGTGCGTGCCGCCGCCGACGAGGTAGACGTTGCCCAGATCCTCGAACCGGTTCCGCGGGCGGAAGTGGAGCATCTGGCCGAGATTGTGCGCGAGGTTGAACGTCGCCCCGCGATGCACGGCGTAGTCGGATTGCCAGTTCAGCGGCGTCACGATCTTCTCGAACCGAATCCGCTTCTCGACGTCCTCAATCCCGACCTTCGGGAGTTGCTTCATCACGGTGGCGCGGAACTTCGCCTTCGCCTCGGCCCAATCGATCGAGCCGGTCTGGTGCGTCACCGGCGCGAGCACGTACAGCGTGCTCTTCCCCGGCGGCGCGAGGGTGTCGTCCGTCACGCCGGCATTCTGCATGTAGATCGACGTATCGTCCGTCAGCGCGTGGCGGTCCTCGATATCCGCCAGGTTCCCGACGTAGTCCTTCGCGGTGTAGATCGTGTGGTGCGGCACGTCGTCGTAGCGACCGTCGAGGCCGAGGTAGAGCATGAAGGTGCTGCACGAGAACTTCTTCGTCGCGAGCTTCTCGTCGGTCCAGCGGCGGCGCAGCCGGTTCGGCACGAGCTTCGTCATCGCGTCGGCGAAGTCGGCGTTCACGATCACCGCGTCCGCTCGATGCTCGCCCCGCGCCGTCTTGGCCCCGACGCAGGTCTTGCCGTCGAAGAGCAACTCCGTCACCGGTTCGTCCAGATGGATCGTCGCGCCGAACTCCTCCGCGACGCGGGCCATCTCCTCGCTGACGGCGCTGCACCCGCCGGTCGGATGCCAGACGCCGAAGTCGTACTCGAGGTACGACAGGATGCTGAAGAGGCTCGGGCAGTTGAAGGGCGACATTCCCAGATATTTCGATTGAAAGGTGAACGCGAGGCGCACGCGCGGGTCGGCGAAGTAGCGGCGGAGTTCGCTTTCCACCGAGCGCCACGGCTTCAACACCGGCAGCAGCTTCAGGAGCGAGAGCTTGAACAGATCGCGCCAGCCGAGGAAGGGGCATTCGAGGCTCGGCCGGAACAGCTCCAACTTGCGTCGGTTGTCGGCGATGAAGCGATGGATATTCGCGGCATCGGCGGCCGAGAGCTTGCGGACTTCGCTGGCCATCTTTTCCAGGTCTGGCGAACAAAGGAGGTCGCCGCCGGAACCGAAGACGAGACGATATTGCGGGTCGAGCCGCGTCATTGGGATTTCAGCGTGCAGGTCGCGGCCGACGAGGCGGAAGATTCGTTCCAGCACCTGGGGGTAGAGGAAAAAGGTGGGGCCGAGATCGAAGCGGAATCCGTCGGCTTCGAGGGCGGAGGTACGCCCGCCGACGCGCGGGAGCCGTTCGAGGATGGTGACGCGGACGCCGGCCTTGGCCAGGAGGATCGCCGCCGCCAGTCCGCCCGGCCCCGCGCCGACGATCAGAACGCTCTTCGAGTGCATGGGTCCATGATAGCGGGCGCGCCCCGTAGGATTTCCACATGAACGCCACGCTCACGCCCGAAGAACTTCTGCTCCACATCGATCGGCTGCCCCGCGCGCGGCTCGCCCATCTGCCGACGCCCTTGGAGGAAGTGCCGCGCTTCGCCGCCAGCGTCGGCGACGCCCGCGTCTTCGTGAAACGCGACGACTGCACCGGCCTCTTGCTCGGCGGGAACAAGGCCCGGCACAACGAATTCCTGCTCGGCGACGCCATCGACCAGGGCTGCGACATGGTGGTGTGGGGCGCCGGCGTGCAGTCGAACAACTGCCGGCAGACGGCCGCGGGCTGCGCGATCCTCGGCCTCGAATGCCGGCTGTACCTGAGCCGCGGGCACTACTCCACCGAACCGCAGGGGAACCTGCTGCTCGACTATCTCGTCGGCGCGAAGGTCGAGTTCACCGACGCGGCGATCGGGCCGGAGTTGGACGCGCTGCTGGCGTCGAAGGCGGCGGAGTTCCGCGCACTCGGACGGAAGCCGTACTTCTGGCACCGGCCGCGCGTGGTGCCGCTGGCGGCGATCAGCTACGCCGCGTGCGTCGCGGAGATCGTGCAACAACTGGCTGCGAGGAACTTGAAGTCGGACGCGATCTACGTTTCCTCGTCCGGCGCGACCGGCGCCGGCGTGGCGCTCGGGGCGAAGCTCCTCGGCCTGACCTGCCCCGTGCGGCTGATCTGCCCGATGCACTGGCCCTGGCACATCCCGACGGCGCTCGCGAAGGACGCCAACGACGCGGCCGCGATGCTCGGCGTGCCGCACCGGCTATCGCCCGACGAGATCGACGCCGACGAATCGTTCGTCGCCCCCGGCTACGGGAAGCCGTCGCCCGCCGGCCGCGAGGCGCTGCGCCTGCTCGCGACGACGGCGTCGATCCTGACCGATCCCGTCTACTCCGCGAAGGCGCTCGCCGGCCTGATCGCCGACGTGCGGGCTAAGAAGTATGCGAAGGATGCCGTGGTCGTCTTCCTTCACACCGGCGGCGTGCCGGCGATCTTCGCGAACCCGGCGGAGGTTTGGCCCGCGTAGTGGTCCGCCTATTGCATTGTGTCGGCAGACAAGGCGCCGCGTTTCTTCAAGGGGCTAAGCAGAATGCCGTCCGACATCGGGAGATCGTCGGACCACGAGAACGATTCGAAGTCTTTCGAGCACCGGAGGTGCGAACGAAGTTTGCCAGGGGCGCAAGCCCCTGGTGGGCGAACCCCTCCCTTAGCCCCGGAGGGGCGACAGGGGTTCTGTCGCCCCTCCGGGGCTGGGCGCATTGCGACTTGTCCAGGGGCTTGCGCCCCTGGCAAACGTCGGCCGCCGCTCCGCGGCTTCCACGGCGATGTTGCGCCCGACACCATGCGATAGGCGGACCACGAGGACGATTGATTCTAAATCAAGCGGCGCGGGCTTCGCCGCGTTCGACGTGAACAAATCGACCGGAGATGCGATCGAGCCAAGCGCGCACCGAAGCGCGATCCAGCACTTGCAGTAATCGCAGCTCGCCGTTGAGCGCCGGAATCCGCCGGCGGACCGGCCACTGGCGCGGATACGCGGCGTCCGCCAGCAGCAGCACGCGCTCGCCGTCGATCGCGGGGATCGCCGTCGGCGACTCGTGGCCCCAGAGCCAGCGGGCGGCGCCGTCGAATCCGGCGGGCAGTGTGCCGTCGGGGCGCAGCGCGTCGGCGGGCAGGAACTGGAAGCGCGCCGTCATGAGGTCGCGCTCGGGATTGGCCGGCTGATCGAGGCACGCGTCCACGAGCGCCGGATCGGGGCGCGCCCCGGCGAGATATCCCCGCTGCGGCGAGCCGTGCGTCGCGTCGGCGAGCAGCACGTGCAGTTGGTCCAGGTCGGCGATGCCGGAGAGTTTGAAGCGGAACCCCGCGCCGGCGGCGGGGTGGATCACGGTCAACGGCAGATCGTCGGCGACCGCGAGAAGGGCGGCGAACGCGGCGCAGCCGCGGTGGTCGGCGGCGAATTCGTTCACCAACTCCGAAAGCCCCGGCACGGCGCGGGCCGCGCGGCGGACGGCCGCGTCCGCGGCGCAGCCGGTGAACGCGTCGTCGAGCAAGTCCGCGAGCGCCGCCCACGCTTCCGCCCCGCGCGGGCAGGCGCGGGCCGCCGGCACCGCGAAGCGATCGGCGATGCCGTCCCGGCGCGTCGGTGGGCGCTCGGCCATGACGGCATCGGCGAGGAAGAACGGCGCCGGCTCGCCCCAGCGCCCCGCGTCGCGCTCGATCCGCCGCGCCGCGTCGCGGAAGGGCCGCGCCCCCGCCAGCGTCCGCGCCAGTTTGCGGAACAGTTCCAGCGCGGCGAACGCGACGTTCGGCGAGACCGCCGCGCCGCGCGCGGCGCGGTTCGGGCCGGTCCGAAAGGGAATCACGTCGCGCGGCATCGGGGCACCTCGGAGTTGGGGCGACATTACCGCACGAATCGCCGACGCGTGCAAGACGAATCGCGTGGTCCGCATTCCCGCGTTTTCCTTTCCCCACCGCCGGTCCGGGCGATACACTACCGCCGTTGCTCGGTCGCGCATCGAACTCATTCTCCACCGGGAACCGCCCATGGCCGTCACGAATCCCCGCCTGCTTTTCGACAAGCTCAATCTCGTCTGCCGCAAGGCCATCGAATCCGCCGCCGGATTGACGCTGTCACGCACCCACTTCGAAGTCGAGATCGAACACTGGCTGCTGAAGTTGCTCGAACAACCGAACACCGACATCCCGCTCATCATCAAGCAGTACGACGCGGATTTCCCGGCCATCCGCAAGGAACTCGAGAACGCGATCAACCGATTCAAGACCGGCAACAGCCGTTCGCCGGCGCTGTCGACCGAAATCCTCAGCCTCATCGGCGAGGCGTGGATGGTCGCGTCGCTCGAATGCGGCGCCGGGGCGGTGCGCAGCGGGCATTTGCTCACCGCGCTGCTTACCGAGGAGAAACTCAAGAACTGGATCAGCCGCAGTTCGCTCTCGCTCGTGCGCATCAACGGCGAGCAGCTCCGCAAGGATTTGAAGGCGTTGCTGCCGAAGTTGCCGAGCGACGAGTTCGACAGTTCGCCCGCCGGGGGCGGCGGCACGGCGGCCTCGACCGGCGACGCGCCCCCGGGCGCGGGCGCCAGCCAGGGCGCGCTGGATCAATTCACCGTGAACCTCACCGAGCGGGCGAAGGCCGGCAAGATCGACCCCGTCGTCGGCCGCGACGCGGAGATCCGCCAGCTCGTGGACATCCTCACGCGGCGGAGGCAGAACAACCCGATCATCACCGGCGACGCCGGCGTCGGCAAGACCGCCGTCGTCGAAGGCCTCGCGCTGCGCATCGCCTCCGGCGACGTGCCGCCGCCGCTCAAGAACGTCATCCTCCGCACGCTGGACCTCGGCCTGCTCCAAGCCGGCGCCGGCGTGAAGGGCGAGTTCGAGAACCGCTTGAAGAACGTCATCGAGGAAGTGAAGTCGTCACCGCAGCCGATCGTGCTCTTCATCGACGAGGCGCATACCATGATCGGCGCCGGCGGCCAGCAGGGGCAAGGCGACGCCGCGAACCTGCTCAAACCCGCCCTCGCCCGCGGCGAACTCCGCACCATCGCGGCCACGACCTACGCCGAATACAAGAAGTACTTCGAGACCGACGCCGCGCTCAAGCGCCGCTTCCAGCAGGTGAAGGTGGACGAGCCGAACGAACAGAAGGCGATCCGCATGTTGCGGGGCCTCACGACGATGCTCGAGAAGCACCACGGCGTGCGCATCCTGGACGAAGCCGTGAACGCGGCGGTGAAGCTCTCGATCCGCTATATGCCGGACCGGCAACTGCCGGACAAGTCGATCAGCCTGCTCGATACGGTCTGCGCCCGCGTGAACCTCAGCCAGAGCGCGACGCCGCCGGCCGTCGAGGACGTGAACCGCGAGATCGAACACCTCGCGACGGAAATCGCGTTCCTCGAACGCGAAGGCAAGGTGTCGGCCGGGAACCCGGAACGCCTGAGCGAACTGAAGCAGCGGAAGCAGATCAGCGAGGAATTGAAGGCGAAGCTCGACGAACAGCTCAAGAAGGAGAACGAAGTCGTCTCGAAGATCCGCGAGTTGCGCGCGGCGCTCGAGAAGCCGGCGCCGAACGCCCCCGCGGACGCGTTCGACGCGCAGCGCGCCGAGCTGGCGAAGCTGTCGGCAGACCTGCAAACGATCCAGGGCGAAAAGCCGCTGGTGTATCCGGTCGTCGATTCGCAGGCCGTCGCCGAGGTGCTCTCCGGCCTCACCGGCATCCCGATGGGCAAGATGGTGCGCGACGAGATGAAGACCGTGCTCGCCCTCTCCGAAAAGCTCTCCGAGCGCGTCGTCGGCCAGAACCACGCCCTCGAGGCGATCGCCCAGCGCATCCGCACCTCGCGAGCCGACCTCGGCGATCCCCGCAGGCCCCTCGGCGTCTTCCTCCTCGTCGGCCCCTCCGGCGTTGGCAAGACGGAAACCGCCATGGCGCTCGCCGACCTCCTCTACGGCGGCGACCGCAACATGGTCATCGTCAACATGTCAGAATACAAGGAGTCCCACAAGGTCTCCCGCCTCGTCGGCACCTCCAAGGGCTACGTCGGCTACGGCGAGGGCGGCGTGCTGACGAACGCCGTCAAGAACCGACCTTATTCCGTGGTGCTGCTCGACGAAGTCGAGAAGGCGCACGAATCGGTGCAGGAAATCTTCTATCAGGTCTTCGACAAGGGCGTCCTCCAGAACGACGACGGCGACGACGTGAACTTCAAGAACACGATCATCCTCCTCACCGCCAACGTCGGCACCGCCACGATCATGAAGATGTGCTCGGACCCGAAGAAGATTCCCGGACCGGACGAGTTGGCCGAGATCCTCAAGCCCGACCTGCTCAAGGCGTTCAAGCCCGCGCTCCTCGGCCGGATGACGGTGGTGCCCTACTTCCCGCTCCGCGAGGAAGTGCTCAAGGGGATCATCAAGCTGAAGCTCGGCGCGATCGGCGACCGGTTCAAGACCAACCACAAGGCGACGTTCGAGTACTCGCCAGCGGTGGTGGAGACGGTGGTGGCGCGCTGCACCGACGTGGACAGCGGCGCGCGAAACGTCGACCACATCCTCACCGGCACGCTCCTGCCGAAGCTCTCGCAGGAAGTGCTCGTGCGCATGGCCGACGGCAAACCGGTCAAGCACGTGAAAGTCGACGTCGACGACAAGTCGCAGTTCACGTACGAGATCGCATGACGATCGAATCCGGGGCACCGGAGCCGAATGGGCCGCGCGCCCCCGATAGTCCCGGTCAGTCGCGCCGCCTGCGCATCGCGCTGGCGGTCGCGGCCTTCGGCGTGCCCGCGATCGTCGCGGCGATTCTCGCGATCCTGCCTGCGCGATCCCTGCCGCTTCGCCCCAGCCCAGTCTCGCATTTTCCGCCCGCCTCGCTCGCCTTCGCGCCCCGACCGGTTGGACCGACCGGCGGCGCGCGGCCCCGGATCGCGAACGTCCGTGCTGCCGACCTCGACCGCGACGGCCGCGCCGAACTCCTCGCCTGCGACGCGGAACGGAACCGCGTCTTCCAATACCGGTTGCTCCCGAACGGCGATTGGGACGAACGGCCCCTCGGACCGGAACTCCCCGCGCCCGCCGCCGCCACGCCGGTTGATCTCGACGGCGACGGCGATCTTGACCTGGTCGTCGCCGTCCTCGGCAGCGTGCTTCCCACCGACGACCGCATCGGGCAAGTCGTCTGGCTCGAAAACCGCGCCGGCGAGTTCCATGCCCGCGTCCTCCTCGACCGCGTCCGCCGCGTCTCGGACGTGCAGGCCGCCGACTTCGACGGCGACGGCGACGTCGATCTCGTCGCGGCCGTCTTCGGCTACCACCACGGCGAAATCCTCCACCTGGAGAATCGCGGCGGCGGACGCTTCCGCGACCACCTCCTCCTCGCCACCGACGGGCCGTCGCACGTCCCGGTCGCCGACTTCACCGGTGACGGCAAACCCGACATCGCCGCCCTCGTCTCGCAGGACCACGAGGAAGTCTGGCTCTTCGCGAACGCCGGCGGCGGGCGATTCGAGCCGCGACGAATCTTCCATTCCCCGAATTTCGACCTCGGCACCGTCGGCCTCGTCGCCGCCGACATCAACGGCGACGCGAAAATGGACCTGCTGCTCGTCGCCGGCGACAACCTCGAAGTGAACCACCACTACCCGCAGCCGTGGCACGGCCTCTTGTGGCTCGAGAATCGGGGGAGCGACGCCTTCGAGACGCGGCGCCTCGCGAGCGTCGGCGGCGCCTACGCCGCAGCCGTGGCCGACTTCGACGGCGATGGCGATCTCGACATCGCCGTCGCGTGCATGTTCAACGACTGGCACCGCTCCGGCTCCGCGAGCCTCGTGCTGCTGACGAACGACGGCGCGCGGAATTTCACCGCGACGTCGCTGGCGACCGAGCCGACGCATCTCGCCACGGTGGCGGCCGGCGACTGGAACGGCGACGGCCGCCCCGACCTCGCGGCCGGCTGCCTGCACCTCGACACGCCGACGCCGGAGCGCGCCGCGCGCCTGGTCGCTTGGCTGCAACCGGAGGGTAAGCGATGACGCGCGTCCTGGCGATCGTCGTCGCGCTCGAACTGCTCGCCGGCGGCGCGCTGGCGTACCGCCGCCTGACGAGTCTGCGGCCGCCGGCGCCCTCGATCGCCGCGCTGGACCGGGCGACGCTCGCGGAGCTTGCGGCGCTCGCGGATGAGGCCGGTTCGGCGGACGGCTGGTCCGCCTACGCCGAGGCGTTGCTCGCCGTGGGCGCCTACGCGGAGGCCGAAGCGTGTTGGCGCGAGGCGAGGCGGCTCGAGCCCGCGTCCGCCGAGTACGCCTTCCGCCACGGCTTCGCGCTCGAACGGCTCGGCGCCGTCGCGGAGGCGAACGCCGCGTACCGCGCGGCCCTCGCGCTCGGTTTCCCGCGGAAGTCGGATGTGGCGTATTACCTCGGCCGGAACCACCTGCGGCTCGAAGAGGTCGCGGAGGCCGCGCACGCGTTCGCGGAGGCCGGGTCGCTTCCCGGCGCGCGATTCGAAACGGCGAAGCTCGCCGCGCGCGCCGGTCGCACGACCGACGCCGACGCGGAGGCGGCAGCGTTGGCCGAGGCATTCCCCGACGCGCACCCGCCGGTGGCGTTGCGAATCCGGCTGGCGGCGGAACGTTCCGATCGGGCGGACGCGCTCGCGGACGCGTTCGTACGCCGGCGTCGGCCGCTACCCACGCCGTTCGACACCGAAGTGGATTGGGTGCTGGGCCGCGCCCGCGCGATCGGTTCCGGTCGGCTGTTCCGCGACGCCGGGCGCGACGTGAACGCGGGCCGCGTCGACGCCGCCGACGCGAAATTGAGCGAGGCGCTCGCCTCGCTCTGGCAGCCGGAAATCGCGGACAAACTGGCGGATGTCGCGTTCGCGCGCGGCCGGCGCGACGAGGCGCTACGCATCCTCGCGGAGGTCGTCGACCGCGGCGGACCAAGCGCGGCCGCGCTCTGGCGACGGGGGCAAGCCGAAGAGGCGGCGGGATTGCACGACCGGGCGATCGCGAGTTGGCGGCGCGGCGCGGCGCTGGCGACCGGGCCGACGGGGCGGGACCTCCTGCAAGACCTCGCCGGCCGGCTCGAACGGGACGGGAACGACGGGGAGGCGAAGGCCGCGCTCGTCCGTTCGCTTGTGGCCGCCGGCGTCGAGGCCCTCGACGGCGGACGGCTCGACGAGGCGCGCACCGCCTTGGAACGAGCCACGACTCTCGATGAGAAATCGGTCGGCGCCTGGCAGGAACTCGGCGACGCGCACCGACGCGCGGAGAGAATCGACGACGCCCGCGCCGCCTACGAGCGCGCCCTGCGCATCGACCCCGACTGCGGCCGCGCGATCCGCGGCCTCGCGCTCCTCGCGAAATGACGGCGCTTGCCGTCAGGGGCGATCGGCGCTCGTCGCCGACTGCAACGGGCTGCCCGGCCGTACCATCGCCTCCGACACCAACACCAACGTGTCCGGCTTCACGAGCCGCAGGAACGCCCCATCCACCGGCTTGCCGTTGGACGACACCAGCACGATCTCCCCGGCGATCAAGCGGCCCTTGGCGGCCTCCGCGGCGACCGCCTTGCCCTCGGCCGTCGTCACTGTCGGCTTCACGGAGTCGTAAAGCGTCGGCACGAGGTCCGCCACCGTCTGCTTCACATCGACATACTCGATCTTCGTGACGCCATCGACCTCTTTCGCCTGCGCCACCTTGACGACAACTTCGCGCGTGCCCTTCGCCGGTAGCCGCAGCGCGCCCTTGTCATCCGCCTTCACGGCGAGGAACGTCGGCACGTTCGGGCTGCCGCCGTCGACGATCGTGGTCTTGGCGTCCTTTGGATGCTCGACCAGGATCGCGTCCGCCGAGAGGATCTTGCGGTACGCGGCGTCGATCGGTTCGCGGTCGGACGGCAGGACCAAATACCCTCCGTCCTTCAGCTTGGTCGCGGCCTCGGCGGCGGTGAGCGCCTTGCCGTCCCCCGTTAGGAATTTCGCGCCGCTGTCGACGAGCGCCACGTTCCGATACTCCATGACGTCCATGTCGCGCGTGAGGCGCTTGAGCACCTGCACGCCGTTCTCCTCGACCGTCGTTTCGTAGACCTGCGCCACCTTGCGCACGGCCGACACCGTGACGACCGCGCCCTGGCCGGGCACGGGCATCACGATCACGAACTTCGGCGCTGCGCCGAGGGGCTTAACCGGTTTCGCGATCGGCGCCGCCGGCGCCAGCGCCGCCACCAAGAGGCATGCGAACATGGGGAGCGTCTCCGAGGGATGCTCCACGATACCAATTCCCGCGCGGGCGGTCAAAAGGGAAGCCGGCGACGGCGCCCGTGTTGTCGTTCCCGGCCGCCAGCGTAATCTAACAGTCTGGCCGCGAACGCCGGCCGAGCGAGGAATTCCCGGATGTCCGCCGACAACGCCGCCGAAGCCCCGAAGCCCGACGCGCCGACCCCCACGCCCAATCCGCCCGCGACGCAGCCGCCGAAGCCCGGCGCCCCGCGCGCCGGCGGCAAGCCGATCCCGGACAAGTGGCAGCGAAGCGGCCCGCCGAAGAAGGACAAGCCGGCGATCGAGAACTTCGGACCGCGCCAGTTCGGCGAGTTCAAGCCGAACAAGCGGGCGCTCGACGCGACCATCGAAGACGAGATTGCGGCCGCGTTCGCCGGCACCGACGTCACGGCGATGGACGCGGACAAACCGATGGGGCCGAAGTCCGAGAACGGCCGCCTCAAGGGCACCGTCGTCAGCATCCGCGGCAAGGATGTGTTCGTGGACATCCCCGGCCGCCGCAGCCAGGGCCGCATGTCGCTCGACGAATTCGAGGACGCGAAGCCGAAGGTCGGCGACGCCGTCGAAGTCCTCATCGAGCGGTACGATTCCGACGACGGGCTGCTCGTGCTCACGCGCGAGGGGGCGGTCAAGCAGGTCACCGATTGGTCCAGCATCTCCTTCGGCATGATCGTCGAGGCGAAGCTCACCGGGATGAACAAGAACCAGACCGGCTATCAGGTGGAGGTCAACGGCATCCGCGGCTTCATGCCGCTCAGCCAGGCGGACCTGTACCGGATCGAGAAGCCGGAGAGCCTCGTGAACACGAAGCTCAAGGTGCAGGTCGTCGAGCTGGACCCTCAGGAACGGAACCTGATCGTCAGCCACCGGGCGATCCAGGAGGCGGAGCGGCAGAAGAAGGCGGCCGAGTTCTGGGCGACGATCGCCGAGGGGCAGACGCACAAGGGGGTCGTCAAGTCGATCAAGGCGTTCGGCGCGTTCGTCGACCTCGGCGGCGCCGACGGCCTCATTCCGATCGGCGAACTGAGCTGGTCGCGCGTGGGCACGGTCGAGGAGGTCTTGTCGATCGGCCAGGTCGTCGAGGTGAAGATCGCCCGGCTCGACCCGGAGGCGCGCAAGATCGGGCTTTCCCTGCGGGCCTTGAGCACCAGCCCGTGGGAGACGTTCGCGGCGGAACACCGCCCCGGCCTGCGCATTCCCGGCAAGGTGACGCGCCTGATGGACTTCGGCGCGTTCGTCGAGATCGCCCCCGGCATCGAAGGGCTGATCCACGTCTCGGAACTGGCCACGGGCCGGGTGAACCGCGTGCGGGACATCCTGAGCGAAGGCCAGGACGTGACGGTTCAGATTTTGAACATCGACACGGAAGCGCGTCGGATCGCGCTGTCGCTGAAGGCGATGGCGGCGGAGGCCGAGGCGGCGAGCGCCGCCACGGCGGACGCCGCCGTGCAGGCCGAAGCGGAGGCCGACAAGGCCGCGGCCGCCGAACGGATGCAGAATCGCAAGCCGACCGGCAACCTCCGCGGCGGCGTGGGCGGCGGCGCCGTCCGCTTCGAGATCGGTTGACCGGCCCCCGATCGAAATCTAGGTTATCCGCATGATCGGTTCGACTATCGCCGAGCGAGGACGCACTCCGTGACCCAACGACGGGCCGTCGAACCGTCGGGCCAACTCTCCCGCGCCACCGCCGAGCGACTCAGCCACTATCTCCGCTGCGCGACGAATCACCCGGCCGGGTCGCCGCTTTCCAGTTCGCGCCTCGCCGCCGAGGTCGGCGTCAGCGACGCGCAGGTGCGCCGCGACCTCGCGGCGCTCGGGCACCTCGGCCAGCGCGGCGTCGGCTACGACCCCGCCGCCCTCGCCGCCGCCATCCGCCACACCCTCGGCACCGATCGCGGCTGGCGCGCCGTCCTCGTCGGCGTCGGCAACCTCGCCCGCGCCCTCCTTCGCTACCGCGGCTTCCGCGACCAGGGCTTCGAGATCGTCGGCCTCTTCGACATCGCCGCCGAGAAGATCGACCACGACGTCGAAGGCCTTCGCGTCCATCCCGTCCGCGAACTCGTCGATCGCGTGGGCCAGCTGAAGGCGGACCTCGGCGTCATCACGGTGCCGTCCGAAGCGGCGCAGACCGTCGCCGAGAGCCTCGTCCGCGCGGGGGTGAAGGGGTTGTTGAGCTTCGCGCCGACCGTGCTCCGCGTGCCGCCGGCGATCCAAGTCGTGAACGTGGACCTCGCCATTCAATTCGAGCAGCTCGCCTTTCTCGTCAAGCACGGGTGATCCGCGATCGTCACTTCGCCCAGGCCGGCGGGGTGACCTGCTTGTTTGCCGCCAGCGCCCGGGCCGACACCTGCAGCACGCGCAGGAAGCCTTCGCTGTCGGCGTGGTTGAACTCGCCGATCGCTTCCATCGAGGCGTTCGATTCCGAATACATGCCGTGGCGAACGTCGGCGGCGGACGCGTAGTTCACGGTGCCCTTGTAGAGCTTGACCGTGATGGTGCCGTCGAGCAGCTTCAGCACGGGCTTGAGGGCCTCGCGCGCCATGTGGGTGGCGAGGTCGAAGCCGTAGCCCTGGTAGATCTGCTTGGCGACGAACGGGGAGAGGGCGTCGTAGAGTTCGCGGCTGCGGCGGTCCAGCACGAGTTGCAGGAGGTAACGGAACGCGGTGCCGAGGAGTTCCATGCCGGGGGCCTCGTAGACGCCGCGGGACTTGATGCCGACGAAGCGGTTCTCGACGAGGTGGGTGCAGATGCCGACGGCGTGCTTGCCGCCGAGGGAATTCGCGAGTTGGATCGCCTCGAAGGCGGAGACCTTCTGGCCGTTGATGGCGACGGGCCGGCCGTTCGTGAACTTCACCGTCACGTCTTCGGCCTTGTCGGGCGCCTCTTCGGGGCGCACGCCCATGCCGGGGGTCACGAACCAGGGGCCGGTCGTGAGGTGTTCGAGTTGCCCCGCCTCGTGCGTCAGGCCGAGCAGGTTCGAGTCGGTGGAGTACGGCGCGGAGCGCGAGGCTTTGATGGGGAGCTTGTGGCCCTCGCAGTAGTCGATCATCTCGGAGCGGCCGCGGAACTTGCCGAGGAAGGCCTCGTCCCGCCAGGGGGCGTAGATGCTGACGGTGGGGTCGAGCATGTTGGTGCAGAGCTGGAAGCGGACTTGGTCGTTGCCGCGGCCGGTGGCGCCGTGGCCGAGGACCTTGATGCCGCGCTTGGCCATTTCCGGCAGGATGCCGGCGACGATGACGTGCCGCCCGATGCCGGTCGTGTTCCAGTAGTCGCCTTCGTATTTGGCCTGGAACTGGATGACTTCGATGCCGGCCTCGGCGATCATCTCGTGCAGCGGGATGGCGATGTAGTCCGACGCGCCGCTGGCGCGCATGCGCTTCTCGATCTCGCCGAAGTCGGTTTCGTCCGGCTGGGCGATGTCGGCGGTGAACGCGACGACGCGGACGCCGTGCTCGGAGAGCCACTTGGTGACGGTGCAGGAATCGAGACCGCCGGACGCGGCGAAGGCCACGGTTTGCCCGTTGAGATCGGCGAGCGTCATGGAAATCATCCTCGGAAATCGGACCACGGGTAAAATTACGAGCATGGCCCCGTTTCGCCTGCGCATTCCGCGCCCGATCCACGAAGAAATGCTGGCGCGCGCCGTCGCGGAGCTGCCCCGCGAATGCTGCGGCCTGCTCGCCGGAACCGTGGTCGACGGCGTCGGCGAGGTTTGCGCGATCTTCCCGCTCGTCAACGAGTTGCGATCGGCGACGGAGTTCGTCTCGGAGTCTCGCGGGCTGTTCGCGGCGATGAAGGCAATGCGCACCGACGGTGTGGACGTGTTGGCGGTGTACCATTCGCACCCGGCGAGCGCGCCCGAACCCAGCCGGCTCGACCGCGAGCGGAACTACTCCGAGGCGGTGGTGAACCTGATCGTCGGCTTCCCGAATGGGGAACCTGAAGTGCGCGGCTGGTGGCTGACCGCGACCGCCGCGCGCGAAGCCGAGTGGAGTGTCGATTGAACCGGAAAGCCGCTGGCCAATCGGGAAACACAAGCTACATATTGGCAGTCGTTCCGCGGATTCCGAAGGTGCGTGGATGCCCGTGCTCGATCGCGTCTGCCGATTCTATCAACGGTTATTCTCCGAGCAGTCGCCCGAGGCGGGCGAGTTGGTGGCGCTCTACGCGCACGACGACAAGACGGCGTACCTCGGCAAATACTTCGAGCACGAGCTGGCGAAGGGGAAGAAGTCGATCGAGCGGTTCCTCGCGCTCCATCGCGAATGGGTCGGCGGGCGCGTGCTGGATTTCGGCTGCGGCGCGGGCGGGCTGACGTTCGCCCTGCGCGAGCACGCGGCGTTCGCGGTCGGCGTGGACCTGGAGGAGTACAAGCTCGCCTTCGCGCGGGAAGAAGCGAACCGGCGCGGCGTCGACGGGATCGAGTTCGCGTGCTATCCCGGCGAGCGGTTGCCGTTCGCGGACGCGGCGTTCGACACGGTCTTCTGCGTGGACGTGTTGGAGCACGTGCCGAAGCCGGACATGGCGCTCGCGGAGATGCGGCGGGTGTTGAAGCCGGGCGGGCTGCTGCTGCTGAGCTTCGGCCCGCCGTGGGGCCACCCGCACGGCAAGCACACCTGGACGCGGCTGCCGGGTTGGTGGTCGCACCTGATCTTCCCGCAGGCCGTCTGCATGCGCGTCATCGGCCTGCCGGCGGATTGCACGTGGGAGGCGATCGGCCTGCACCGGTTGACCGTGAGTAAATTTGACCGCCACATCCGTCGCAGCGGATTCCGGCAACTGCATCGGCAGAACAACATTCAACGGCGCGTGTCGCCGTTGAAGCACGTGCCGTTCGTCCGCGACTTGTTCATCTCCGAGGTCGTTGGCGTGTACCGCAACCCCGGCTGATCCAGCCCTTTGAAGGTGAAAATGGCTTAATTTTCAGCCGAAGGCGTTGTCCGATGCAACGGCTTTGCTTGCACCAAAGGTGCGACCGATAATAGCCAGGGGTGGAGCGAGGCTCTGCGAGCGGAACCCCTGGATTGGTTGCAAAGCCCTCGTAGCTCCGAAGGAGCGACCCCATACCCGCTATCGTCCTTCAGGTCGCTCCTTCGGAGCGACCGAGCTTTCCCCGTGACTTTCCAGGGGTTGCGCTCGCAAAGCCTCGCTCCACCCCTGCGCCCCCCCCTCCCTCCCCCCTTTCCCGCCGGGGGGGCGCCCCCCCCCCCCCCCCCCCCACCCCTGGATATTGTCGGAGGCCCCGTTGGGGCCAAAATACCGGAAACGACCACCTTCAAAGGGCTGTCCCGGGTTGATCCTACTTCCGACTTTTCGGATGGCGGAACGGCAGCCAGGCGCCGTTTTGCCGGCTGCTCGCCACGACCTGCGTGATGAACAGCATCCCCTCGACGCCGTCGTAGACGTTCGGATAAACCGTGTTGACACTTTCGACCGTCTCGCCGGCGGCCTTCTTCACCATCGCGTCGTAGGCCGCGGTGTAGACGTTCGCGAACGCCTCGAAGAACGCCTCCGGGTGGCCGCTCGGCAGGCGGCTCGCCGTCCCGGCCGCGGCGCCGAGGTAGCCCCCGCCGGCGCGGGTGTAGATCTTGTGCGGTTCGCCGTTCTTGCGGACGATCAGCTCGTTCGGGTTCTCCTGCCGCCACTGAAGCGCGCCCTTCGTGCCGTCGACTTCGATGAACAGATCGTTCTCGCGCCCGTGACTGATCTGGCTGGCGGTCACGGTGCCGAGCGCACCGTTCTCGTAGCGCACGATCGCGGTACCGTAATCGTCGAGCGCCCGGCCTTCCACGAACACCTTCAGGTGCCCGGAGATTTCCTTCGGCAGGAGGCCCGTCATGTAGCGGCCGAGGTTGTAGGCGTGCGTGCCGATGTCGCCGAAGCAGCCGGCGATGCCGGACTTCGACGGATCGGTGCGCCACGCGGCCTGCTTCTGGTTGTCGCTCTCCAATCGCGTGCGCAGCCAGCCCTGGATGTAATTGCTGCGCGTGGCGTTGATCTCGCCGAGGTCGCCATTGAGGATCATCTCGCGCGCCTGGCGCACGAGCGGATAGCCGGTGTAATTGTGCGTCACGGCGAAGACGACGCCGGTCTTCTCGACGACCTTCAGCAGTTCCTCCGCCTGCGCCAGGTCGAACGTCAGCGGCTTGTCGCAGATGACGTTGAACCCCGCCTCCGCCAGCGTCTTCGCCAGCTCGAAGTGCGTGTGGTTCGGCGTCGCGACCGACGCGAAGTCGATCTTGTCCGGTCGCTTCGCCTCGGCGGCGACCATCTCCTTCACGCTGCCGTAGGCGCGGTCCGCCGGGATGTCATAGTCGGCGGCGGACGCCTTCGCTTTGGCGGCGTCGGACGAGAGCGCCCCCGCGACGAGCGCGGCGCGGTTGTCCAGCACGGCGGCCGTGGCGTGGACGCGGCCGATGAAGGCGCCCTGCCCCCCCCCGACGAGGCCCATGCGAAGTTTGCGGTTCAACGGTGCGTTGGTCGGCACGGCAGTAACTCCGGGAGAGTGGATCAATTCGAGAGATTGTAAGCCCCGACCCGTTCGGGTACAGTGGCGGCATCCCTCCCGCGAGGCCGACCATGGCCGTCCACAAACCGTTCGCCAAAACCTCGGACTCGAAGCCCGACCTCGAAACCACGCAGGACTACACGCCGCTGCCCGAAGCGAAGCTCGGCGCGGTGCCCGACAAGATCGCGATGGTCGAAGACCTCGAAACGACGGTGGACTACATCCCGCCGCCCGGCTCGAAACTGCTGCCGAAGACGGAGGTGAAGCTCAAGCTCTCGCCTCCGCCGCCCCCCGCCGCGCCCCCGCCGCCGCCCGCGCCGAAGAAGGTGGCGCTCACCCACCTCGGCGATTTCCGCCTCGTCGGCAAGCTCGGCGCCGGCGGCATGGGCACCGTCTACAAGGCCGTGCAGGACTCCAAGCACCGCTTCGTCGCGCTCAAGGTCCTCTCGCAGGAGATGGCGTCCAAGCCCGGCTTCGTCCTGCGCTTCGACCGCGAAATCCGCGCCATGGCGAAGCTCGAACACCCGAACATCGTCCACCTCATCCGCGCCGGCGAAGACCACGGCTTCGTCTACCTCGCCATGGAACTGCTCACCGGCGGCAGCGTCGGCGGTTGGCTCGAGAAGCTCGGCCACTTCAGCGTCGAGGACGCCGCGCACGTCGCCCGCGCCGCCGCCGTCGCGCTCCTCTACGCCCACGAGCGCGGCTTCATCCACCGCGACGTCAAGCCCGACAACCTGCTCCTCGCCGGCGACGGCACCGTCAAGCTCGCCGACCTCGGCCTCGCCAAGACCGCCGAGGACACCCTCGAAGGCCTCACGCAAACCGGCATCGGCATCGGCATGCCCCTCTACGCCGCCCCCGAACAGGCGCGCGACGCCAAAAACGTCGACGCCCGCTGCGACATCTATTCCCTCGGCTGCGTCTTCTATCGCTGTCTCACCGGCCGCCCGGCGTTCCACGCCGACAACCTCCTCGGCATCATCAAGGCCAAGGAGAAGGGCGTCTACGAAGCCGCGCATTCCGTCCGCAAGAAGGTGCCCAAGAGCCTCGACAAGATCCTCTCGAAGATGCTCGCGAAGAACCCCGACCACCGCTACGCCTCGCTGGCCGAGTTCCTGGAGGAACTCGATTTCTCCGAGACCGTCGGCGAACGATTGAGCTTCGTCGGCGAATCGAAGTCCGACCGCGAAACCAAGGACGACTGATGCCGACGGTGCCGCTCTCGACGATCGCGCACGGCCGCAGCGGCGACAAGGGGAACCACGCGAACGTGGCCGTGCTCGCCTATTCCGCCGCGGGCTTCGCGTGGTTGCGGGAGCATCTCACGGCCGAGCGCGTCGCGGCGTACTTCGCCGCGTGGGGGCCGAGCCGCGTCGAACGCTTCGAGGCGGCGAACGTGAACGCGGTGAACTTCGTGCTGTACGAC
>CAYVRB010000001.1:0-55012 GCA_964453375.1 uncultured Alcaligenaceae bacterium | reverse complement strand
CGAGCGCGTCGGTTCCGCGCTCGGCTCCGAAGACTCCGCCTCGCCGCTAAACGTCGAAATACTTTATTCCGACCGACGTTGCGCGCTCGGCTCCGAAGACTCCGCCTCGCCGCTAAACGTCGTATGGAGATATCATGGCGCTGAATCGCACCTTCGTCACCGACTTCGACGGCACGCTCACCCGGCAGGACTTCTACAACCTCTTCCTCGAACAGCTCTACCCGCCGGACGCCCCCGACCAATGGGCCGCGTTCTCGGCCGGCACGATCACGCACTTCGAATGCCTGCGGAACATCTACGCGCACGTCCCCGTCGGCGAGGCGAAGCTCCGAAAGTTTCTCGACCAGATCGAACTCCCCCCAAACCTGCCGGGGCTGCTCGCGACGCTGAACGGGGCCGGATGGGACGTCGTCGTCGCGTCGGCGGGGAGCCGGTGGTACATCGAGCAACTGATCGCCCGCGAGAAGGTATCGCTGCCGGTCCACACGAATGGCGGGCACATCGTCGACGGCCGTCTCGTGATGGAACTGCCGACCGAGTCGCCGTACTTCCACCCGCACGCGGGGATCGACAAGGCCGCCGTCGTGAAGTCGTTCCTGGCTCAAGGCCGCGAAGTGGCGTTCGCCGGCGACGGCATCACGGACATCGCCCCGGCGCTGCTCGTGCCGCCGAGGTTGCGCTTCGCGACCGGCTATCTCGCCAATCGATTGAGGGAGCGCGGCGAACCGTTCCGCGCGTTCGACGAGTGGGCGGAGATCGTGCCGATGTTGGTGAAATGAAAAAAGCCCGCGGACAAACGTCCGCAGGCAATCGCACATCTCATTTCACTCACCATCGGATGATGGCTTCGAGGCCGGCCGTGAACAGGTCGCGGTCGCCGCCTTCGAAGGCCGGTCCGTCCGCATTGTAGTCGTAGCGCACGAACGGTTGGAACATCAGCCAATCCTTCGGCTTGTACTGCAAGCCGTAGGTCACTTCCGTGTAGAGGCCTTCGGCGCCGGTCCGAATGCCCTGCGAGTCCACGAACAGTTCCGTCCGGAAGTTGGACGTGAACTTGTCGTTGTGTTTCCAGAACAGGTAATTCACGACGCCGTACCAGTTGGCCGAGCCGACGCCGGGGAAATTGTCCTGGTGGGAGTACGTGCCATCCAGGACGTAGGTCAGGTTCTCGTTGAGCCTGCGAATGATCTGGAGGTTGTAGGTGTTGTAGATGTTGAAGGCTTCGCGCACATTGTACCGTGGATTCGTGATCACCGTATTGAACAGAACCTGCGTGTCCCCGTCTTTCGGCGCCCACTTGAGCTGACCCAAATATGTGGCCCGGTTGGTCGGGTCGATGAAATTGTCGACGCCAACGGCGACGCCATTACTCATCGTCCAGGTGTCGTTGAGCGGCGTGATGGTCCAAACGCCGGTGTGCGTGAACGGGTTGTATTGGAATCCGTACGACCGGCTGATGAACGTGGTTTCGATCCCGGGACCGACTTCGTACGAGCAGTGCGTGGGGAAGCGGCCAACGCGAACCGTGGTACCTTCGGGGCCAACGCTGGGCAAGAACGCTTCGACGTAGGCCGAATAAATGTCCGAAGGGTAGTTCCGCGGTCCGCCGTTGTTCCCGTTCCGCAACTGGTTGTCGAACATGCCACGGGGAACCGTGAAACGGGCGTCCGTGCCGACGAACGCATCGACGTGGTAGCCAAACTGGAATTCCTTCTTCTCGGAATCGACGTGCTTATCGATCCGCAGCCACGTCTGGTTCATCTGGAACTCGTTGGCGCGGTCGTTGAACGTCGTCGGCAGATTCGTCTTGCTGGCCGAACTCGCCGTGTAGTTCATTTGCGTCCAGCCGTAGATTCGCACACCGCGATCCGCGAGAGTCTGGCCGAATCGCGTGCCTTCGAGGAGCTTTTCGACGAAGTACTTGGTCTCCGGAGTTTCTTCCTTCGGAGGTTCATCGCTCGTGGTCGCCGTCCGCTCCCCGAAAGCGCTCGGGACGGAAGTGCCGGTCCCGGAGCCTGTGGGCGCTTGAGCAGGAGCCGTCATCGGGGCGGCCTTCGGCAACGGCATGGGCATCGGGGCCGGGGCTTGTCCGGCCGCCAGCCACGAGCCGAGCAGCATCGTGGTCAACATGAGTGTCTTCCTGACTGAGAGGAGGGACCTTCGTGGGCGTACCGCCCAGACCGGGACTTCCATTCGTCCGGCTAACTCCCTTTTTCGGTCCGAACCCGCGAAAACGAGCAGATTGATACGGTGGGAATATCGGCAACCTGCGGAACTCCGCCGCTATGCCCGGCACAACTTACCAGTCGGCGACGACGCCGGATTCGTTGCGAATCGAATGGGCACGAATTGCGGGCCCGCCGCGCAGTCCGACGCCCGTGGAACCCTCACAACCGGCACGGTTTCGCTTGTACTCGAACCGTGCCCGCCGTAGCCTGAACGGTGCCCCCAGGAGTGCACGCTTGCGGCTGACGCTCTTCCTCCCCCACCTCGCCGTCACCGGCGGACTCGGGGTCCATTGCCGCTGCCTGCTCCGCGCCCTGCTCGACACGGCCGCCGACGCCGACCGCCTCGCCGTCCTCGCCCCCGCCGACCCGAAGACGCTCTTCCCGAACTCCGGCCTCGACGACGGCTGGCGGCCGCTCGTCGCCGATCCCCGCGTCGCGTTCGTTCCCATCGACTGGCCGGCGGATCGCCCCCTCTCGCTCGCGCTCGATCCCGTTCTCGGCCCCGCCGTCGTCGCGTCCCGGCCGGACCTGTTCTACGCGTCCTACTACACCGGCCTCGCCGACCCGCCCGCGCCCCAAATCATTACGTTCCACGACGCCGGCTTCCTCGATTTCCCCCACGTCTTCGGCGACACGGCCCGGCAACGCCACGAGACCCTCGCCGCCATCGCGCCCGCGATCGCCCGGCTGCACTGCATCTCCGACGACGCCCGCGAACGCATCTGCCGGCTCCTACCCTTCGACCCCGCGAAGGCCACCGTCGTCTGGCACGGCCTCGCCGACGCGCCCGAAGACCTCGCCCATGCGCAGGACCGCACGCGCGACGGCGAACCGCTCTGGCCCGCCGGCGATCGCACCGCCGACTGGGGCGACTATCTCTTCTCGCCGGTCGGCGCCGCCACCGGCTTCAACCGCGTCCGCAAGAACCTGCCGATCGCCGTCGAGGCGTTCCGCGATCTCGCTTCGGCCGTGAAGTTGATCGTCGCGAGCACCGGCGTTTTGAACGACCGGATGCTGGGCGAACTGCTGCCGCCGGGGGAACTGGCCGACGGCCGAATCGTGGCCGGCGCGTGGCGGAGCGCCGACGATCGGATTCGCGTGCTGCCGAATCTCGACCGCGCGCCGTTCCTGCGCGCGATGGCGCGGACGCGCGCCGTCGTCTATCCGTCGCGCTACGAAGGCTTCGGCTTCCCGGCGATCGAGGCGATGGCGCTCGGCGTGCCGCTGCTCGCCAGCCGCGCGACCAGCATCCCGGAGGTCGTCGGAGACGCGGGGCTGCTCGTGAACCCGGATCGTCGCGACGAATTCCGCAACGGCATGCGCGAGTTACTGACGAACGATTCGCTGCGCGAAGACCTGATCCGCCGCGGCCGGGACCGCGTCGCGCACTTCACGCTCGAACGGATGGGCGACGCGATGTGGAACCTCTTCCGTGGAATTCTCGCCTGATCTGATCACTCCCCGTGCGCTTGCTTCGCCTCGACTTTCACGATCGCTTCCTGCTTGAGGATCTCGTCCTTCTCGTCCAGTTCGTCGTCCTCGATCACGGTGTTGTCCACGTAGATGTCGGCGTTCCGCCGCGCGTATTCCGGACCAAGCACGTCCAGCACCGTCGGCCGCGTCTTCGGCCGGCTCTTCGGCAGGAAGTACCCCTCCACCACGACCGCCTCGTAGGCGTACTCGGGATACGCCATCAGGAAGTCGTGCAGCGCCTTCAAGCGATAGTGCGGCACCGTCGCGTACATGTGGTGCGGCAGGTGGTACTCCTGGCCCATCGGGAAGACGGCGAAGTTGATGAATCGGCCGACGAGGAACGTGCGCGTGTTCGTGAGCCAGCTCCGGTCGGCGTTGCCGTGCTGCACGATCTGGCGGAGGATCATGAAGAACGCGTAGGATGTGAAGAGCGGGAGGAGCCAGAGGAGATAGTAGTAGAGCCAGGCCGGGGCGCCGGTGTGGTGCGTGAGGTTGGCGATCGCGGCGAAGACGAGCGTGATGTGGCCGAGCCGCAGCATCGTCATGTAGCGCAGCGGGATCACCGGGTGGAGACGGCTTTGATTGAACTTCTCCGCGGGCATCCGCCAGAAGACGGCGCAGACCGCGAGCCACAACGCTGGCGGAACGACCGCGAGCATCATCGCGTCGCCGAGCATCACGAGGCCGATCAACGAACCGAACAGCGCGAGGATGTACGCCACGCCGACGAGCACGGCCGCCTTCGATTGCTTCCCCTTCTTCGCGTAGGGGTTTTTGTCGGTGCCGGTCGCGTTGTACTGCGCCCGCACCCGCATGAACCGGATCAGGTTCGGAATCCAAAGCTGCTTGACCAACGTCCCAAGGAACTGTTTCTTCCCGACCGGGAACTTCAACCAGTGGCCGCTGGTTTGGAGTTGCGAGACGTCCGGGTCGCGGTCGGGGTCGTTGACGAACTGGTGGTGCGCGAGGTGCTGGAGGCGGTAGAGGTGCGTGGCCCCGTAGATCGGGAACATCGCGAACCAGTCGGAGGCGAGGTCGTTGAGCTTGCGGTTCTTGAAGAGGATGTGGTGGACGCCCTCGTGCGCGAGGCCGCCGAGTTGGTGCTGGCCGGCGCCGACGAGGACGATGGCCGCGAGCGCGATCGGGATGCCCCAGAGCCAAGTGATGTCATTCAGCCGAAGGTACTCGAAGCCCGCGACGGCGCCGCCGATGACGATGGCGAAGAACAGGTACGTCCGCAGGATGTACCACCAGTTGACGAGATTGTCCGTCCGGCGCAGCTCCTGGAGCTTCGCCTTCAACTCCGGGTCGGAGAGCGTGCGGTCGGTCGTCGGGGTCGCCGTGGCCATCGGGGCTAGTTCTCCCGGTAGAGCTTGGTCACGTTGCGGGCGATCAGCCAGTTCACGAAGCGCGGGGCGAGCCGGTTCATCGTGAGGATTTTCTTGGCTTCGATGCCGAGGACGATTTCGCGCCGGCTCCACCGGATCGCATCGACGGTGCGCCGCGCGACGTAGTCGACGGTCATCCCCTTGTCGTACGGGATCGTCGCCTTGCCGTCGCTCCGCAGGAGGTTTCGATTCAAATCGCTCTTCGTCAAGCCGGGGACGACGGTGACGACGTCGATGTCGTAGCGCGCCATTTCGCCGCGGAGCGCCTCGGTGAGGCCGACGAGGGCGAATTTGCTGGCGCTGTATTCGGGCCACGCCGGCATGCCGCGCCGGGCGCACATGGATGTCAGGTTGCAGATCGCGGGATCGTTCCCGTTCGCCAGATGCGGCACCGCCAGCCGAATCAATTCGATCGGCGCGAAGAAATTGACTTCCATCACCGTGCGATTGATCGCCTCGGTGGACGTGGCGAAGTGGCCCCAGGCGCCGACGCCGGCGACGTTCACGAGGAGGTCGAGTCCGCCGAACCGCGCGACCGTCTCGCGGATCAGGTTCTCGCGATCCGCCGGCTTCGTCACGTCGGTCGGCACGGCGAGCGCGTCGCCGCCAAGCTCCGCGGCGACGGCGCCGAGTTTGTCCGCCGACCGCGCCGCCAGCGCGACCTTCGCCCCGGCCTTCGCCAGCTCGACCGCGATCGCCCGGCCGATGCCGCCCGACGCCCCGGTGACGATTGCCCGTTTTCCCTGAAGATTCCGCGCCATGCCTGCCCCTCGCCCTCCGATTGTTTTATCGCAACGACGCCCGCCTCGGACCGCGACCGGCCGTCGTTCCGCGAACTCGGATTTCCCCCACCCTTCGCGACCGGCGCAACCGGCGCGGTTGGACTTTTCGAGCCGAACCGAAACCGGTTATTCTCACGCGATGCACTGGCTGCTGATCGGGTACATGTTCCTCTTCATCGACCGGCCGTTCGAGGTCTGGCCGTGGCTCGGCGACCTCCATGTCGAGCGCGTCTACATGCTGCTGACGCTCGTCGCCTGGTGCGTGCTCCCCGGCAAGCGGTTCCTGCCGAACGTCCAGCAGGCCGCCTACGCCCTCTTCGCGTTCGCCGTGCTGCTCGCCTGGATCGCCAGCCCCTGGAACGAACAGGGCCAGCCGGTCGTCGAGGACTGGCTCAAGATCGTCGTCTTCTACGTCCTGCTCACGACGACCGTGAACGACGAACGCAAACTCAAGACCGTCGTCGTCGGCTTCGTCGCCGTCATGGGCCTGTATCTCCTGCACTCGTTCCGCGAGTACCTCGGCGGCCGGCACACCTTCCGCATGGGCATCGCCCGCATGATCGGCGTCGACAAGACCCTCGGCGATCCGAACAGCTTCGGGGCGAGCATCGTCTTCGTCCTGCCGTTCATCCCGGCGCTCTGGCGCGCCGGCGTCGGCGGGCGCGGAGGCAAGTTCCTGCTGCTCGGCTTCGCCGGCCTCTGCGCGCTGTGCATCCTCCTCACCGGCTCGCGCTCGTCGTTCCTCGGCCTCCTCGTCTGGAGCGCGCTCCTGATCCTGCGCGTCCGCCGCGCGTGGCTCTGGATGCTCGTCGCCGCCGCGCTCGCGCCGATCGCGTTCCTCGCCCTGCCCGAATCGCTGCAGAACCGCTTCGAGACGATCGTGAACCCCGACGCCGGCCCCGAATCGGCCCGCGAATCGGGCGAAGGACGCATCGAAGGATTCTTCAAAGGTTTGGAACTCTGGGGATCGTCGCCGCTGACCGGCGTCGGCCCCGGTGCGTGGCGGCCCGCCACGAAGAGCAAGATCGAATCGCACAACCTCTACGGCCAGCTCGTCGGCGAGACCGGCCTCGTCGGCCTCGCCGCGTTCCTGGTTCTCGTCGGCGCCTTTGTCGCGAACCTTAGGCGCATCCGCCGCCATCGCGCGCCGGATTCGGACCGCGACTTCCTCCACCAACTCGCCGCCGCAATCGGCACCAGCCTACTCCTGCTCCTGCTCATGGGCTGCTTCGGGCACAACCTCTTCCGCTTCACCTGGCTCTGGTACGGCGGCTTCCTCATCATCGCGGTGCATTGCCTGCGGACGCGGCCTACCGCGATCGACGACGAACCGATCGAACTGGAACCCGTCGCGGTGCGGAACTGGCGCATCGATCGCCCGCATCCCGGTCCGCGCCCGCGGCTGGCTTTGAGACCGGAAACGGCGGCGGTGCTCGGCGCGCAATAAAGGGGACCGTCACCTTTTCTATCGACCGATTTCATGAAAATCGGCCGATAGAAAAGGTGACAGTCCCCTTTGTTTCGTCCACAATTCTCAGCGGCGCGCCATCAGGCGGCTGACGAGGCCGGTGCGCAGCGTGCGCGTGCGGCCGGTCGAGGTCGTGGCCGTCGTCGTCATGACCGGCGCCGTTTCCGTCGCGGTCGCGGTGGTCGTCGGCTTGGCCGGTTCGGTCTTGGTCGCGGCGGCTTCCGTCACCGGGGCGGTGAAGCTGGCGGTCACGACCGGGACGGTCGCGGTGCGCGTGCGGCGGAGGCCGAAGCGGCGGGTGCGCTCGGTGCTCACCGGGGTCGACTGCGTGACGATGGTCGTCGGCAGCGCGGTCGGCGCGGCGGCCGGGGTCGTGGTGGCGGGCTTGGCCGCCGGGGTTTCGGCCGAGGCCGTGCCGGCGAATCCGGCGAGAGCGAGGGCCCCGAGGGCCAACGTGCGACGTGCGAACATGCTGCTTCTCCTCAGCAGGTGAATCCTTCTCCGGAATCGGCGGCACGCAAGAGCGGCCCCCGCCGCCCGACCCGCGTTCCGCGCGGGCCATGCCGGCCGTCCGTGCTGACTATGTTCGCATCGAAGGATGAAAGATCAACCCTTCGCGGGAAAAAAGTTCCTCACTTCGGCGTCCATTTCAGGTGCTTGTCCAGGAACGCGAACGTCCCCTTCCCGTGGATCTCGTGGCCGCCGACGAAGAACTCGAGCTCCGTGCGGTCGCCGATCTTGAGGCGGTTCTCGTAGAGGTAGCGAACCTTCGCGTACTCGTAGGCGATCATCTCGTCGATGCCGACGCCGTCGTCGTGGCCGCGCTCGACCATGAACGGCCGTGGGGCGATCAAGTTCGCCATCTCGGCGTAGTTGGAGGTGTGCCCGAGGTTGAACTCGAGCATGTCGTACTCCTTCGTGAACATGTAGCTCATCGGCAATTCGGTGCTCACGATCTTGCCGACCCACTCGTTGAAGTCGCCGGAGCAGATGGAGAGGCAGTATCGCTTCTCGACGGCCGGGACGCGCATGGCGGTCTTGCCGCCGTAGCTGAGGCCGTAGAACGCGATCCGCTTCGGATCGACGTTCGGGTGGACTTCGAGCCAGTCGATGATCCGCTGGTGCTGCCGGATGATGAAGCTGAAGAGCGAGAGCTTGAGCGGGTTCGCCTTGCGCAGGATCTGGCGGAAGTAGGTGTCGAAGATGTACGGGTTCTGCGGCGCGAAGACGATGTAGCCGCGGTCGGCCAGTTGGGCGCCAAACGAGTTGTAGTATTTCGTGCGCTGTTTCGGATCGCAGACGTCGGTCGGCCGCCCTTCGAGGCCGTGCTGGCAGACGACGACCGGCCGCTTCTCGCCGGGCTTCAGGTCCTTCGGCAGCAGCACGATGCCGTAGGCGAAGACGTCGTCGTAGACGTCGAGCATGACTTCGTGGCCGGTCCATTTCGGCGTGTCGTAGATCGGCCGCGAGCGCGGGTTCAGCGGCATCGTCGGCTCCGGCAGCTTGCCGATGGCCTCCTCGTGGAAGTGATTGCGGTACGGTTCGCAGGATTGCTCCCACTTCTCCGGCGAGGATGCGTCGGCTTTCTTCCAGTAGTCCTTGCGGACCGGCTCGGAGAGCCGCCAGAGGTTCTGGGTGAAGGCGACGAGTTGGTCGAACTGCCGCTTGTGGCGGGCGACGGATCCATCGTGAATGTCCTTCGGCGGAGATACGGCCCCTTGAAAGAGGGGAGCCGCGATGTGCATGGAACTCAGAAACGCCTCGACAGACACACTCGCCGCCATCGCACCGGTGATCGGAGATCGATATTCCTGGGAACGATTCAGGAGTGAATTCTCAATAATGTGATGGCGAATTTTCTCCTTTTCACCATCGCGCCAAATCGCCGTGAGCTGTCCCGGGGCTGCACCGCGGCGCGGAGAATTCGCGTCGTTGGATTTCGACCATTTCGGGCCGATCACGTCGAGATCGATCAAGAATTTGCGGGGAAAAACCAGCGCGCCGATTTCGGCGTCACCGAATTCTCCGACGCGCGCCCAGATATTGCGATCGATCGGTTCTTCCCAAAGATACTCACGAGAACCGAAGTATCCGGCGACGTGGGTCGTGGCGATCCGCTCGTCGAGCGAGCCGGCGTACAGCGCGATTTGGCCACCGTCGCCGTAGCCAATGACGCCGATCTTGAGTTTGGCATCCTGTTTTTCAAACCAATCGACGGCCGCGAGCACCTTCTGCACTTCGTAGCCGGGCACGGTGCGGCCCATTTCGTAGGCCATGCGGTGGATCCATTCGCGGTGCGTGTAGTTGGTCCAGCGGTTCATGCGGGCGTTGCCGGAGTATTTATCGTCGCGGTCGATGAGCGTCGGTACCAGAACGCGGCAGCCGTTGCGGGCGAGTCGCAGGGCGAAGTCGTCGCCCGGCATCAGCCCCGCAAGGTGTTCGGGAAGCTGGTCGGCGTGCGGCACCGCGACCACGTTCGCCTTCGGCTTCCCCTTCGGTTCGATCAGCAACCCCTCGGCATCGACTCCGTTCAGCACGGCCCAGCGGACCGCGTGAATCTTGCAGCCATCGATCGCCGCGAGGTAGGAGGGTTGATCCGGCCCGCCGACGTATTCGAGCTTCGGCGGTACTCGCGGATCGACGACGCCGAGGACGTGCTTGAGCCGCTCGCGCTTCGCCTTGGCGTCGAAGTTCTTCCAGAGTTCGTCCCGCTTCTTCGGCGCCGCCGCGAGGTCGCGATCCAAATATTTGTGAATACCGTCGACCATCTGCTTTGCGAGGTCGCCCTCGGCCGTCAGCGGCTTCGTGTTCGGCAGCGGATCGGCGGAAGCGGAACGGACGAAAACGCAAGCGACGAGCAATGCAATGAATCGCATTGGGGAGGCCTCGGGAGAGGGATGCGGATCTGACAGTCGGCGGGTTCGTCGTTTTGCATTTTTCCTTTCTTCGTTTTGCATTGGTCCGCACATGACGGGATCAATGCAAAACGAGGAAACGAAAAATGCAAAAGGAAAGCTCAAAACAATTCCATCACCGGCTCGGCTTCGACCACTCGCATCGGAGCGCCGTCGGGGCCGGGGATCGTCGTCGCGGGAGAGACACCCATCGCGTGATAGATCGTCGCGACGAGTTCGGAACAATGCACCGGCCGCTCCTTCGGCTCGCCGGCGATCGCGTCCGAGGCGCCGATGATCCGGCCGCCGCGAGTTCCACCGCCGGCGACGATCGCCGTCCAGCAATTCGCCCAGTGGTCGCGGCCGCCGTGGCAGTTCAGCTTCGGCGTTCGGCCGAACTCGCCGACCGCGACGACGAGCGTTTCGTCGAGCAAGCCCTTCAGTTCGAGATCCGTCAGGAGCGAAGTGTAGGCTTCATCGAAATCCGGCGCGACCGTGTCGCGGTAGTCCGCGAATGTCGTGCGAAGCGATCCCTTGTCCGCGTGGCAGTCCCACGAGATCGCATCGAAGACCGTCGGGTACGCGTTCACCGTGACAAATCGAGAACCCTGCCACACCGCCGCTCCGGCGACCTGGGTCATGATCGAAAACGGATGCCTTTCCGTATCCGCTTCGGGCAAATCGTGAAGGCAACTCCGACTGAACTCCGGGATTTCGAGATGGCCGCTTTGTTGCCCGTGTGAAATCGATACCCCCGTATCCAGCCGATCATGGGGCAATACCCACCACGAGATGTTTCTCGAGTTCTCGCCAGTCAAACGGGAAACGACCGCACCGACTCCCGGCCATTCGCCCGCGCCGAAGCGGCGCCCCGTATTCAGCAACTGGAAGCCATTCTCGTGGATCGGCGCATACTCGTGGTGCATCGTGCGGATGAGCGAGAACATCTCCGCCATCGCCGCCATCTTTGGGAAGAGTTCCGAGACGTGCATTCCCGGCACGGCCGTGCGGATCGGCGCGAACGGGCCGCGCACGTCGCTCGGCGCGTCCGGCTTCGGGTCCCAGGTATCAAGCTGGCTCGGCCCGCCGGTGAGCATCAGGAAAATGCAACTCTTCGCATGGCCGACCGGCGCGGCGGACGCCGAGCCCGCCGCCACGGCAGCCCCGGCGACGGCGGACGCCTTGAAGAACTCGCGGCGCGTCATCGATGCGTTCATGGTGAATGCCCCGGCGGGTGAATCGCAACGCCAATCATAGTGGCAGGGAACGGTCGAATGAAAGCGGATTCCGCCGGCGAATCAATAACCGCTCGCCTTCCCGTTCAATCGCTTGTCAGCAGCGCCTTGATAAATTCCCGACGTCGGATCGATGCGGATCGAGTGCGCATCCCCCTGCCGCGCTTCCGTCACCGCGTGGCCCATCGCCTTCAGCGTCGCGGCCAACTCCTTCGGCCCCTTCTCCAGGCTGATCCGATCCGGGAACCATTGGTGGTGCTGCCGCGGCGCATCCACTGCCTCCGTCGGCGACATCTCGTAGTCGATCGTGTTCACGAGGACGCAGAGCACCGTGTTGATGATCGTGCGCCCGCCGGGGCTGCCGGTCACGAGGTACGGCCGGCCATCCTTGCGCACGATCGTCGGCGTCATCGAACTGAGCATCCGCTTGCCGGGGGCGACGACGTTCGCGGCCGTGCCGATCTTGCCCGTTCGCGTCGTCGTGCCGGGGATCGGATTGAAGTCGGTCATCTCGTTGTTGAGGATGAACCCCGCGCCGCGCACGACGATCCGGCTGCCGAAGTTCATTTCCAGCGTGTAGGTGTTCGAGACGCAGAGGCCATTCTTGTCCACGATGGAGAAGTGCGTGGTGTCGCCGCCGCTCTCGGCGATGGGAATGGTCCGCGCGAGCGATTCGCTCTTCGTCGCCTTCGCGAGGTCGATCGTCGCGGCCAGTTTCTTCGCGTGGTCCTTCGACGTGAGATGTTCGGGAATCGTCGTGAAGTCCGGGTCCCCGAGGAACTCGGCCCGGTCGCGGAAGGCGCGGCGCTGGACCTCGGCAAGCAGGTGGACCGTCTCGGGCGCATGGCGAGCGTGCTTCTTCACATCGAACTGTTCGAGCATGTTCAGCGATGCGAGGATCGCGGTGCCGCCGGAGCTGGGCGGCGGGGCCGCGACGATCTCGTAGCCGCGATAGGCGCCGACGAGCGGCTTGCGTTCCTTCGCGGCGTAGGCGGCGAGATCGGTTTTGCGAATGAGACCGCCCTCGGCCTTCATCTCGGCTTCAAGTTGCTCCGCCGGCGGACCGGTGTAGAACCAGTCGGCACCGTGCTCCGCGATCCCGGCGAGCGTCGTCGCCAGTTCCGGTTGCTTCAAAACGTCCCCGGCCTTCCATTCGCGGCCGAAGATGCGCCGGAACTCCGCGTTCGTCGTCTTCGGGTCCTTCACCACGTCGTTGATCCGCTTGGCGAGCGGCGCGTCCACGGGGAAGCCGGCCGCCAGCTTCACCGCCGGGGCGACGAGGTCCTTCCACGGCTTCGTGCCGAACCGCTTGTGGGCGAGCGCCAGGCCGCGCACCGTGCCCGGCACGCCGGCCGACTGGTGCGAGCGAAAGTCCACTTTGCCGTCCGCGAACATCGTCTTCGTCGCGAGCGCCGGCGCCGTCTCGCGATAGTCGAAGAAGGTCGCCATCGAACCGTTCGCGACGAGCATGAAGCCGCCGCCGCCGATGTTCCCCGCCTCCGGCCACGTGACCGCCTCGGCGAACGCGACCGCGATCGCCGCGTCCACCGCGTTCCCGCCGGACTTCAGAACGTCGACTCCGACGTCCGCCGCGATCGGGCAGACGCAGACGACCATGCCGTTCTTGCCCTCGACCGGTGCGCGCGGAGTTTGGGCAGAAATGGGAAGGGACGAAAAGGCCATGACGAGCATGGTCGTGATGAACGAAAGCGAGTTGAATCGCGGCGCAGGGTTTTGTCCCCTCCCCCCTTGAGGGGGAGGGTTAGGGTGGGGGGAACGGCGGCGCGGCGACCTCGCCTCCTGCGCGATCCACCCCCCACCCCGGCCCACCCCCGCAAGGGGGAAGGGAGTAAAACCTCGGACGGCGGATGATTCTTCTTGAATTGTCATGGTTCACCCCGCGCGGAGCGCCGCGGAGTCGCGGACGCCGAGGTTCTCGTAGATCGTCCGCGTCGCGTCCGACTTGTTCAGCGTGTAGAAGTGGATGCCGCGGACATTATTATCCAGCAGGTCCCGGCACTGCTCCGTCGCCCAGTGGACGCCGACGCGGCTCACGGCCGCATCGGTCTCGCAGCGGTTCACGGCCTTCAGCAACCGCGCCGGGATGCGCGCCCCGAGCGCCAACTCGGCCATGCGCGTCATGCCGGCCTTGCTCGTGATCGGCATGATCCCCACGACGATCGGCACTTTGATTCCGGCCAGCTCGCAGCGCTCGCGGAAGTCGTAGAAGTCCCGGTTCTCGAAGAAGAGCTGCGTGCAGATGTAGTCGGCCCCCGCATCCACCTTCCTTTTCAAATAGTCCATCTCCAGCAGCCGGTTTGGGCAACCGGGGTGGCCTTCGGGGAAGCCGGCGACGCCGACGCCGAAACCGCGACTGTCGGGCACGTTCGGCCGCGCGCGGATGAATTCGACCAACTGATTCGCGTACTGGAAGCCGTCCTTCGCCCGGTCGTAGTTCGCCACCGTCTTCGGCGGGTCGCCGCCGAGGGCCAGCACGTTCTCGATGCCCGACGCCGCGTAGCGGTCCAGGATCGCCGCCATCTCCTCCCGCGAGTGGCAGACGCAAGTCAGGTGCGAGACGGCCGTGAGGTTCGTCTCCTTCTGGATGCGCACGACAAGGTCGTGCGTGCGGTCGCGCGTCGAACCGCCGGCGCCGTACGTCACCGACACGAACGACGGCGCGAGCGACTGCAACGACGCGATGGCGACGAACAAGTCCTCCCACGCGGCGTCGGTCTTCGGCGGGAAGAACTCGAAGCTGAAGGTGGTCGCGTGGTCGCGGAAGATGTCGCGGATATGCATCGCGTCGGGTTCCCGTGTCAGTTCGGTCTCAAGATCGTGGGCAAGCGCGGGAGGTTCGGCGCCGTCAGTTTGACGCCGGTCGCCCGCTCGCGCGGTCCGTTCGTCGTCTTCAGGGTTGGCTCGCGGCCGAGGGCGTCGAAGCCGAACACGTCGGTGCCTCCGTCCCATTCCAATTCGAACTCGGCGTCGCCGGCCTTCATCGCCAGGCTCGCCCGCAAAGGTTCCCCCGGCGCGAACCAGGGCTTGCCGTCGTGGCCGTCCGGCGCGAACCGATGGACGGTCGCCGTCGCGGTCACGGTCGGTTCGCCGAGGGGGCGGAACGGCAATTCCCGCGAGGTTGCATTAGGGAGCCGGACGCGAACGACGAGCGGGCCGCGCGGGATCGGCCGGCGTTCGCGCAGGTCGTTCGGCACCGTCAGCTCGAGCGTCGACAGGTCGGATTCGTAGGCGTCCTTCCGAAGGAACGCGACCGCGTCGGCGACCGGATCGGTCGGCGCGAACTCGCCCCACGCTCCGATCTTCTGGAGCAATCGCCCCCAGCCCTTGGCCTCCGGCTCGTCGAACCACTTCGCGGCTTCGGCCCATCCATCGCGGGTCTCGGCGGCGAGCCGTGCGCGGACCACGCCGCGCACGTGCTTCGCCCCGGCCTCGTAGGCGATCTGGAGCCGGCGCTGCAGCTCGGAGCGCGCCGGGTCCGGGAATTGCGTCACGGACCAGTTCGCGTCCGGGAGCTTCGCGAGTATCGCCGTGCCCAGCCCGGCGGACGACGCGCGATCGGAGACCGGAGGGAAGGCGAGCAACGGATTCGGCGCGCCGGTCATCCCGAGCGCGTCGGCCAAGTCGCGCATCGCGATCACGCGCGCCTGTACGTCTCGCCAATCCCCGCGTGCCTGTTCGACGCGGTCGAACTCGAAGGCGACGGCGAAGCGGATCGCCGCGCCGCGCGGGATCGCGAGCTTCGCGGAGCCGGGAATCTCCGCCGCGATCTCGTAGGGCGGCGCGCCCGCGTCGGCGAGCAGCCGCGTGGCGGAGGCGCGCCAGCTTCCGTCGATCGTGGAAGACACGAGTTGCGACGTGCCGCGCCGCACCAGGCCGCGATACCAGTCGTGGAGCGTGGACTGCGTCGCGCGCAGGAGCGCCGCGTCGACCCGCCACTTGTGGAAGAGCCGCACCGCCGCCGTCTCGGCCCACGCCTCCGCCTGTTCGGCCGGCGGTTTCAGAGCGCCGTCCAATTCGGAGAACAGCGCATCGAGTTCCTTCTGGGTGCGCACCTCGGCGGGGCCGATTCGCGGCGGGTGGAATCGCTCGCGATACTCCTTGTAAGTGTCGCACTCCGCGATCCGCTCGGCGACGAACCGCCGGAGTTCCTCCGGCAACGAGTCGAACCCGGATTCGTCCCGGATCGCGGCGAGTTCCTTCCGGTTCCGTTCGATCCGCGAGTCGGCGAGGCGCGTCGCCGGCGGGCCTTCGCGTTCCCGGTAGGCGCGCACGCGCGTTCCGAGCCGGTCTTCGTCCACCCCCGGCGCGAGGGCGAAGAACGCCGCCAGCGCGATCGCCATCGATCCGGCGATCGCGCCGGCGCCCGCGAGCGTCCAGCGCAGCCTTCGGTGCGATTGGTCCGACCGTCGCGCGTGCGCCGTCGCGGCGGCGAGGCAGCGTTCCCGCAGTTCCTCCACGCCGAATGGCGCCTCGAGCGCGGCGAAACTCGGCGCCTTCGGGAACTGGAGCGCCGTCGCGGCGAGATGCACGTCGAGGCTGCCAAACGCGAGGGTGTTCGCCGAACCCCGGCCGAGGCCGGCGAGGTAATCCTCGAAGGCGAGGAGCACCGATTCCTTCCGCGCCTCCACGCGGCGCAGCCAGTGGTCCGGCCCTTCGCCGGGGGCGGCGAGGCGATCGCACTTCGTCAGCGTGAGGAAGACCGGCAGGCCGCCGACCTCGCGGTTCCGGCAGCGGGTGCTCTCGAAGCCTTCGAGGAATTTCGCGAACGACCGGAACAGGTCGAGCGTCGCGTCGTCGGTCGCCGAGGCGTCGATCGCGAGCACCACGGCGTCCGCCCCGCGCACCGCGTTCGCCGTGCGATCGTCCCGTTCGATGCGGTTCGGATCGTCGATCAGTTCCTTCGCCGCGGGACTATCGACATCGCAGAGCGCGGTGCCGTCGGGTAAGGTCCGACACAGTTCGGCCTTTGGTTCGTCGCCGTATTTGGAGAGTGGAAAGGGCGCCTCCGGGTCGGCGAAGGCGTGCAGGAGGCCGGTCTTGCCGGTGAGCGGCAGGCCGAAGAACACGATTCGCGGCGCGGCGGGCATGGCGCGTCAGGGCGCCTCGGCCGGGAACGCGACCGCGAGGCCCGCGACCTCGCCAGCCCAGCGTGCGAGCTGCGCCACGGCCGGATGGTCCCGCGGCAGGGCGTTCTGCACGGGGAAGCGGATCTCGAGGCCGACCGATTTCGCCGTCGCGTCCTTCTTCTTCTGGATGGCGGTCTTCGCGTCGGCGAAGGCGAGCGGCGCGGGATCGTCGTCCACCACGTAGAACTTTTGATCCTTCACGTCCGTGCCGCCGAGCACGAGAACGCGCACGCGCACCTCGACGGGCGGTGCGACCTTCGCGGCCACCGCTTTCGGGTCGGTCGATTCGGCGTCCGGCGCGTGGCCCGGCGACGCCTTGCCCGCACCCGTCCCGTCCCCCGTGCCGTCGCCGCTACCACCGCCGCCGCCGAAGAGCATCATCGCCACGAGGATGGCGAGGATCAGCCCGCCGAGCAGCCGGCAGATTCGATGCAGCAGGTCCGGGGATTTGCGCTTGAGGAGGTATTTATCGCACCACCACCCGAGGAGCGCGACGAGAACGTAGCCGACGAGGAACGCGCCGACCGTGGCGAGCGCGCCTTCGATCAGCTTCGCCAGCCGGATCGTGTTGAGGAACGCGACGAGGATCATGCGTGCCGGCCCCGCGTCGAAGATGGTGTTGATCTAACCGCCGCGCCGGGAATCGAACAGCCGCCGCTACTCCACGAAGACGAATTCCTTGGCGTTGAAGAGGGCGTGCGCGAACTCCGTCCAGGCGCGCTGTTCGCCGAGCGACTTCGTCTGCTCGCGGAGGAACGCCTCGGCGTCGGCGCGCTCCGCCGGCGTCACGGCGCGGCCGAACGCCTTGCGATACATCCGTCCGATCCGCGCGTGATCGGGTCCGCTCAGTTCCGCCTTTGCCCACCGTTCCGCTTCGCCCAGCACGAACGGGTTGTTCAGCATCACAAGCGCCTGCGCCGGCACGTTCGAGACCGTGCGCCGGCCGATCGTGGTGAACGGCGTCGGGAAGTCGAACGCCGAGAAGAACGGATTGACGAAGTTCCGGCGGACCTGCAGGTAGAGGCTCCGGGCGCCGCCGCCATCGACGGGGCCGCTTTCGCCGGGCCGACCGCGACCGATGGAGAATTCCGTGAGGTGCGGAGGCACGCCGGGCCGGCCGGGGACGCCGCGACCATCGGAAGAGGCCAACCGACCGGAGACGGCCAGCATCGCGTCGCGGATCGCTTCGGCCTCCAGACGCTTCACGTTCGCCCGATGCAGCAGCTTGTTCTGCGGATCGATCGTCGTCGCCTTCGCAGCCGTGTCCGGGTGCGGCGTCACCGATTGGCGGTAGGTCTCGCTCAGCAGAATGCGCCGATGAAGATTCCTGACGTTCCAGCCGTCGCGCACGAACTCGGACGCGAGCGCATCGAGAAGTTCCGGATGCGTCGGCGGCGTGCCGAGCAGGCCGAAGTCGTCCGGCGTGGGGACGAGGCCGACGCCGAAGTAGTGCTGCCAGACGCGGTTCACGAACACGCGCGCGACGAGCGGGTTCTTCGGATCGACGAGCGCCTCGGCCAGTTCCTTGCGGCCGCTGCCGGTCTTCGGCGACTTTAGCTTTCCTTCGGTCAGCGCTTCGAGGAACCGCCGTTCGACCTCCGGGCCGAGCGTCTTCGGGTTGCCGCGGATGAAGACCCGCTCGTTCCGCGGCGTGCCCTCGACCATCGCAAGGGCGCGGAGAAGCGAGGTTTGTGCGAGCTTGAACTCCAGGTCCGCGATCGCAGGGTCGTCCTTCGGGATCGCCGGCGGCGGATCGCACGATTCCTTCGGTGCGGGAACCGGCGGCGCATCGCCGAAGCGAAGCTCGCGCAGTGCGGCGTAGCCTGTGTGGTCGATCAGTTCGAGGTAGCACGCCTGACCCTGCCACATCTTCAGATCGAAGACGACCCAACGGAATTCGTCGCCGTGTTCGACCGTTCTTTTCAGTTCGCCGTAGATCGGACTTTGAATCAGTTGCAGATTGTTGAGGATGAGTCTTAGATCGGAAGATTTTCCCGCGACGCGCACGGCGAGGTAGCGCGAACCAATCGTGTACGTCGGCGAACGAAGCGTACCGGAGAGGTTCATCGACTCGCGGCCACTGTGCGGGTAGCCGACCGTCGCATCGAACGCCGGGCCGTCGACGAACCAGGTCTTACGCCAGTCGCCGCTGAAATCCTCGGTCGCGCCGTCGATCTTCGCCGCGGGCTTCGGATCGGGGAGTTTTTGCTTCTCGCGCAATTGCCGTCGGATGTCGTTCACCTTCTCGCGGTCGCCGGTCCATGCGAGGCTGTAGCGCGAGCTCCCGAGGATGCCGTAGAGGGCGTAGTAGTCGGCCGTCGAGATCGGGTCGAACTTGTGGTCGTGGCAGCGGGCGCAGGAGATCGTGAGGCCGAGGAACGTCTTGCCGAAGACGTCGATCATGTTGTCGAAGCGATCGGCTTCGTTCTGGCGCACGTCCACCGGGGAATGCACCGATTCGCCGAGATGCCAGAACCCGGTGGCGACAAGCGCTTGGTTCTCCGTACTGCCAGTGACGAAGCGCGGCGGGTAGAGGTCGCCGGCGACCTGCTCGCGCACGAACCAGTCGTAGGGAAGGTTGTCGTTGATCGCCTGCACGACGTAGTCGCGGTAGCGCCAGGCGTGGGGGATTTCGAAATCGAACTCGTGGCCGCGCGTCTCGGCGTAGCGGGCGAGGTCCAGCCAGTGGCGCGCCCAGCGCACGCCGTGGTCATGCGACTTCAGCAGGCGATCGACGACGACTTCGTAGTTCTCGACCTTGAAGGCGTCGAGTTCCTCCGGCGTTGGCGGAAGGCCGATCACGTCGAAATGGAGCCGCCGAAGGAGTTTCTCCGGTGCCGCGGGGGCCGCCGGTTTCAGCCCGGCGGCCTCGAGCCGGAGGCGGATCGCGCGGTCGATGTCGGCGTTGTCGGGCACGAACGGCTGGAACGACCAATGCTTCGCCGCGCGGCCGTGCAGGTCGAACGTCTTCTCCGCCGTCTTCGCACCGTCGTCCGGCCACGGGGCGCCGCCGACGATCCACTTCGCGAAGACCGCGATCTCGGCGTCGGGCAGTTTGCCGTTCTCCGGCATCTTCACGTCGCCGTCGTACCGGATCACCGCCAGGAACCGACTCGTCTCCGGCTTCGCCTTGTCCACGAGCGGCCCGTTGTCCCCGCCGGCGAGGAACCCCGCCTTCGTGGACAGGTCCAGCCCGCCCTTCGCCTTCTTCGCCGAGTGGCACTTCTGGCAGCGCTCGACGAGCAACGGCCGCACCGTCTTCTCGAAGTATTCGACATCGATCTTCGGCTCGGCCGCGCTGGCGCGCGAACCGGCGAGGAGCAACAGAACGAGCACCGGCGAACGCATGCGCGACCTCGGAACGGGTCCGGCGGGAGTGGAGGGATTATATCGCGAATCGTCATGCCCGTGCGTACCCCGATGACAGGATCGTTGGGCAGAGTTAGAATGAATGGGTGAACCATCGAGGCCGCGATATGTCGACCATCACGAACGACCGCGATTTGGATTCGCTGGCGGATCGCGGTACGGAACTCTTCGAACACCAAATCAAGCCGGCCCTGCGGCCCGCCGACGACGGTAAATTCGTCGCCATCGACGTGCGCAGCGGCGAGTACGAGCTGGATTTCGACGACTACGCGGCCGTGAATCGGCTGCGAACGCGACTCCCCTCCGCGGAAGTCTGGCTCGAGCGGGCGGGGTTCCCCACCGCATATCGCATCGGCGGTTTGCGATGATGCGCGGCACCGTGACAACGAAACACGAATCTCGTCTTTGCATGAGATTGCTCGCCGACCATCGGATCGTCATCGAAGCCGTCCCGGGCGGCGCCGTCGAAGTGGACCCCTTGACCAGACCATGACAACGAGAGCGCCGTGCGCATCCAGATCGAAACCATCGAATCGCAGCCGTTCGGCGAAAACTCGTACCTCGTCTGGCGCGATGGGGCCGCCGACGCGTTCGCGATCGATCCCGGCTTCGAGCCGGAATTGATCCTCGAACAACTCGACGCGCGGGGCCTGAACCTCGTCGCCATCGTGAACACGCACGGGCACCTGGACCATATCGCCGGCAATGCCGCACTCAAGGCCGCGTTCCCGACCGCGCCGATCCTCATCGGCCACGGCGAGAAGGATTGGCTCACCGACGCGAACCTGAACCGCAGCAATTTCTACGGCATGCCCGTGACCAGCCCGCCGGCGGACCGCACCGTCGCCGACGGCGAGACGATCGAGGTCGCCGGCATCCCGATGCTCGTGCGCGAGATTCCCGGCCACTCGCCGGGGCACGTCGTCTATATCCTTCGCAATACGACCCCGACGATGGTGCTCGGCGGGGACGTGCTCTTCCGCGGCAGCATCGGCCGCACGGATTTCCCCGGCGGCAGTTTCGAGGTGCTGGAAAAGGGCATCCACGAGAAGCTCTGGCCGCTGCCGGACGACACGGTGGTGTATCCCGGCCACGGCCCCGTCACCACGATCGGCTTCGAGAAGCGGACGAATCCTTTCGTCGGAAACGGCTGACTACTTCTTGATGGCGGCGAGAACGGCGTCGGCGAACACCTTCGCATCTTTGGAGCCGCTCGCCGTCACGACGGTGCCGTCGGTCACGACGCTGCGGAACGGATCGCGCGTCACGCCGGCCCACTTGTCCAAATTCGGCTGCTCGCGATCCAGTTTGCCGGGGAAATCGATCGCCGCCGCACTTTTGCCTTTGAGTTTGTCGATGTACATCAACGGGATTTGGCCGATCCCGATCCCGGCAATCACTCGACCGCGATCTTCGATTGCGTTCACGATCCGCTCGAAGGCACGGCGGAATCCCTCATCTCGAAATTCGTTGATCTGCGAACCGGGCACGATCACCGCGTCGTACTCTTCCGGCCGCACTTCCTCGAACGCGAGGTCCGCCTCCGGCGGCTTGCCGCTCACGACACCGACCGGGCCGCGCGTCCGCGACGCCGTCGTTACCCGGGCGCCGAGTTCGACGAATCGCTCGCGCGTCGGGAGGTAGTCTTCGAGCATCAGCCCTCGCTTCGGGAGCAGGAACAGGATGCGCGGCGCGCCCGGCGCCGCGGCGACCGCCGATTTCCGTTCGACGACACCGCCGGGCGTCGCCTCCGGCGCGGGGTCGTCCTTCCGATTGGCGAGGATCGCGAGCACCAACACGACGCCCAAGGCGATCGCGCCGAGGCCGGCGTAGCGCCGCCAATTCCATACCGGTTTTCTTCGGGACCGTCGGGTTCGGCGCGCCGCCGGCGGCGGCGTGGCCACCAACGTCCGCGATTCCACCGACGGCGTCTCCTCGATCACCTCGAAATCCGCCAGCGGAATCGCGTCCATGATCGGGATGGCGATCAGCCCCGACGGGTTCGTCGTCGTCGGCCGCGTGAACGCCAGCAGCGCGGCCGCCACCTCCTGCGCCGTCGCGAATCGCTCGGCCGGGTCCTTCGCCAGCATCCGCAGCAGGATCGACGCGATTTCGTCCGGCACGTCGTCGCGGAGCTTCGTCACCGGCTCCGGCTGTTCCGTCGTGTGCGCGATCACCTTATCGAACGCCGACTTCGCATGGGCGAACGGCGGCCGCCCGGCGAGCGCGAAGTAGAAGAGGCAACCGAGGCTGTAGATGTCCGAGCGATGATCCACGTCGCGCGTGCTCTTCGCCTGCTCCGGCGAGAGGTAGTCCGGCGTGCCGAGGACCATGTTCGTGCCGGTGACGGCGACGTTCTGCGGCCGCGTCGCGTCCGAGGCCGGATCGGGCGGCAGGTCGGCGTCGGTCGCCAGGCGCGCCAAGCCGAAGTCCAGCACCTTCACCAGACCCTTCTTGTTCACCATCACGTTCTGCGGCTTGATGTCGCGGTGGACCATCCCCTTCGAGTGCGCGTGCTGGAGGCCGAGCGCCACCAGGCGCACGACGTGGCACGCCGTCGCCACCGGCAGCGGGCCGCGCCGGTTCACCACGCGGTCGAGGCTCACCCCCTCGACGTACTCCATCACGAGGAAGTGCCGGCCCTCGGCCTCGTCGGCGTCGAACGCCGTCACGATGTTCGGATGCGCGAGCTTCGCCGCCGCGCGCACCTCGCGCCGGAACCGCTCCACCGCCGTCGGGTTCGCCGTGTACTTCTGCGCCATCACCTTCACGGCGACGGTGCGCCCCATCATGACGTGCTCGGCGCGGTACACCATCCCCATGCCGCCGGCGCCGAGTTGGTTCAGCACGCGATAGCGCGGGTGGTTCGCCAGCTCCGACGGGATCGTCGGATCGAAGATCGGCACGTCGGTGTGTTCGGTCGCGGTCATGGCGGCCATCGTCGAGGCGAGTTCGCTCTAGAATAACACGCGATGCGGCCGAATGTGTCGAAAGAATCGACGACGCCGGGCGTTCGCCGGTTTCGCGATCGCGACGGTTTCGTTACTTTTCGGCCATCGACTGCGACCGGGAACGGAAAGTTCAGGGAACGACATGAAAACGACGGCGACCCTGGTCCTCGTGATTCTGTGTTGCCACGTCGGCCGCGCCGCGGACGTGGACTTCGCGCGCGACGTGCTGCCGATCCTTTCGGAGAATTGCTTTCATTGCCACGGACCGGACGAGGGCGCGCGCAAGGCCGCGCTGCGCCTCGACACGAAGGAGGGGGCCTTCAAAAAGAAGCGCGAGCGGACGATGATCGTGCCGGGGAAGAGCGCCGAGAGCGAGGTGATCGCCCGCGTGTCGAGCGCCGACGCCGAAGCAATCATGCCGCCGCCTGACTCGAACCGGAAGCTGACGGCGAAGCAGATCGCGACCTTGAAGCAATGGGTGGACGACGGGGCGAAGTGGGGCCGACACTGGGCCTACGAACCCCTGCCGAAGTTGGTGCCGGTGCCGAATGTTCCAAGTTCCAAGTTTCCAGTTCCAAGTGTAATTGACGCGTTCATCCGCGCACGGTTGGAGAAGGAAGGACTCAAACCTTCCCCCGAAGCCCCGAAGGCGGTCTGGCTGCGGCGCGTGACCTTCGACCTCACCGGCCTGCCGCCGACACTCGCCGAGATCGACGCCTTCGAGAAGGACAACGGACCGAAAGCCTATGAAACCGTCGTCGATCGCCTGCTCGCGTCGCCGCGCTACGGCGAGCGCATGGCCGCCGACTGGCTCGACGCCGCCCGCTACGCCGACACCCACGGCTACCAGTCCGACCGCTTCCGCGCCATGTGGCCCTACCGAGACTGGGTCATCCAGGCGTTCAACGAGAACCGGCGGTACGATCAATTCGCCCTCGAACAACTCGCCGGGGACCTACTGCCGAATGCGACGAAGGACCAGCGCCTCGCCACCGCGTTCAACCGCCTCCACATGCAGAACGAGGAGGGCGGCGTGGTCGAGGAGGAGTTCCGCGTCGCCTATGTCGTCGATCGCGTCACCACCTTCGGCACGGCGTTCCTCGCGCAGACCTTCGAGTGCAGCCGCTGCCACGACCACAAGTACGACCCGATCACGCAGAAGGACTTCTATCGCCTCTTCGCGTTCTTCCAGAACATCGACGAGAGCGGTCAGACGAGCTACTTCACGAGCGCGATGCCGGTGCCGACGCTATTGCTGAGCACGGACGAGCAGGACCGGAAAATCGCGGAATTGTGGAAGGCGGTGCAGGCGAAGGAAGCGGAGTTGAAGGCGGCGCGGCAGACGGCGATGTTCGACCAAGTGAAAAAGTCGGTGTTCCAGGCGCCGGCCTCATTTTCGACCGGTCTCGTTGCTCACTTCCCGTTCGACGAACTCGCCGGCAACAAATCCCCGAACGCGGTGAACGCGAAGCAAGCGGCCAACGGTCACGAAAGCCCGAAACTGATCGTGGGAAAGAATGGAAAGGCCTTTCTACTCACCGGCGAGAGTGGCTTCGACATCCCCGGCGTTGGCCACTTTTCGCGCAGCGATCCGTTTACAATCTCTCTATGGTTGAAATCGTCGAAACACCAGCCGCGCGCCGTCGTGCTGCACCACAGCCGTGCGCCCGTGGATGCCGGCAGCCGCGGGTACGAGCTGTTGCTGGAAAACGGCAAGGTCGCGTTCGGCCTGCACCACATGTGGCCGGGGAACTCGCTGAAGGTCGCGACGAAGCGACCGATCGCCGAGAACGCGTGGACGCACGTCGCCATCACTTACGATGGTTCGAGCCGCGCGAACGGCCTCGCGGTGTACGTGAACGGAGCGAAAACGGAGTGCGATATCGTCCGCGACGGACTTCGCAAGGACATCACCTACGAGGGCGGCGAGCCGAGCCTGCAAGTCGGCTATCGCTTCCGCGACAACGGCTTCAAGGGCGGCGCCGTGGACGACTTGCGAATCTACGACCTCGAGTTGACGAAATACGATATTGCGTTGCTCGCGGGTGAAAAATCAAAGGACATGAGTGAAGCCACCGAATCGCATCTGGCTATCACGGAGGAAGTGGTGAAAGCAACCGTGGCCCTGCGCGAGGCGCGGCGGGCGCACGCGAACTTCGTGAACCCGATCCCCGAAGCGATGGTGATGCGGGAGCTGCCCTCGCCGAAGCCGGCGTTCGTGCTGAAGCGCGGCGCCTACGACCAGCCCGGCGAACCGGTGACGGCCGACGCGCCCGCGGCCCTGCCCCCCTTCCCCGCCGACCTCCCGCGCAACCGCCTCGGCCTCGCGCGCTGGCTCGCAAACCCCGACCATCCGCTCTTCGCGCGCGTCGCCGTCAACCGCCTCTGGCAACAAATGTTCGGCGCCGGGCTCGTCGAGACCAGCGACAACTTCGGCACCACCGGCACGCCCCCGACGCACCCCGAACTCCTCGACTGGCTCGCCCGCGACTTCACCAAGGACTACGACGTGAAACGGGCTTTGAAGCAGATGGCGCTGAGCGCCACTTATCGACAAGCCTCCAAGCCCGCCCCGGAGGCGACCGCGAAGGATCCTTACAACCACTTGCTCGCGCGTGCCCCGGTCCGCCGGCTCAGCGCCGAAATGCTCCGCGACCAGGCGCTCTTCGCCTCCGGCTTGTTGAACGAGAAGATCGGCGGACCGAGCGTCTACCCGTACCAGCCCGAAGGCCTTTGGAACGAGGCGATGGGCCGGCCGCACTACCCGCAATCGAAGGGGGCGGACCTGCACCGCCGCAGCCTCTACACGGTCTGGAAGCGCACCGCCCCGCACCCGCAGATGACGACCTTCGACGCCGCCGACCGCAGCAACTGCGCCGTGAAGCGCCAGGCCACGAGCACGCCGCTCCAGGCGCTCGCGCTGCTCAACGATCCGCAGTTCGTCGAGGCGGCCCGCTCCCTCGGCCAGCGCATGCTGAAGCAGGACGGAACGATCGAAGCGCGAATCGCGTGGACGTTCCGCACGGCGACCGGCCGCGCGGCGAACGAGAGGGAAGCGGCCGTGTTGAAGACGCTCTACGACGAGCAGCGCGCCGAGTACGCGAAGGACGGGCCCGCCGCGGCGAAGCTGCTCGCCGTCGGCGACTCGAAGCCCGACGCGAAGCTCGACGCGATCGAACTGGCCGCCGCGACGCAGCTCGCGCTCGCGATCCTCAACCACGACGCGAGCGTGAACCGCCGCTGACGGGGCCTACCCCACCCACTTGCCATCGACGCTCTCGAACTTCACCAGTTCGCTCGGCGCGAACCAGAGCGCGATCTCGAGGGCGGCGTTCTCGGCGCTGTCGCTGCCATGGACGAGGTTGTTCTGCACGCTCAGGGCGAAATCGCCGCGGATTGTGCCGGGCGGAGCCTTCGCGCCGTCGGTCAGGCCCATGAGGCTCCGGCCCACGGTCACGGCCTCGCGGCCTTCCCACACCATCGCCACCGTCGGGCCGCTCGTCAGGAACGACAAGAGCGATTCGTAAAACGGCTTCCCCTTGTGGACGGCGTAGTGCTTCTCGGCCAACTCGCGCGGCGCCTGGACCAACTTCAATCCGGCGAGGCGAAGCCCCTTGCGTTCGAAGCGGTCGGTGATCGTGCCGACGAGCCGCCGTTGCACGGCGTCCGGCTTGAGGAGGATGAGCGTCTGCTGCGACATGGTGGCATCTCGACGGAATGAGGTTCGGTTATGGTGGGAAATCGCGATTCCCGCGCCAAGTCGGAAATCCGAACAAGTTTAGCCGCGAGGCGCAGTCCGCGGAGCCGAGCGCGGGGCGATCATCGAAACCGCCCGATCGTTTAGCGGCGAGGCGCAGTCCGCGGAGCCGAGCGCGTCACGGTCATCGAAACCGCGCACTCGTTTAGCGGCGAGGCGCAGTCCGCGGAGCCGAGCGCGGGACCTCGGTTACGCGCTCGGCTCCGAAGACTCCGCCTCGCCGCTAAACAAAGACTGTCATTTCTTCACCGCCTCCGGAATCCCCTCGATCGTGCAATGAAACCCGTGCGGGTTGTTCCCGTTCGCGATCTTCAGAAGGAACGTATTCGTCCCCTTCTTCAACTTCAGCTTCACCGTGTTCTGCCCCGGCGACGCGGCGCGCGTGTTCACGTCCTTCAGCACCTTCGTTCCATTCACGAACAAGATCGCGCCGTCGTCGGTGCCGAGCAGGACCGTCGCCTCCACTTCCTCCGGCGATTCGATTGCGCGGTACGCGAACGACACGGAGTTGTTCGCCTTCGTGCCGTGGTGCGCGGCCAGATCGACGTAGCCGTTCGCGCCGGGGCGGACCTGGGTCCACGCCTTGCCGTCGTACTTCGCGCTCGCGTCGAAGCCCTTCTCCGGGCCGTACTCCTTCTCGAGGTCGGCGTTGCCGTTCGGCGACGCGAACGGACCGATCACCATCCACGAGTCCGGCGTCAGCGACGGCGTCTGGAGCTTCGTCAGATACTCGACGACGTCCACCAACTCGTCCTCCGTCAGCGTCGCGATCAGTCCCTCCGGCATGATCGAGGTCAGCGACTTCTTCCGCTCCGTCCCCTTCGCGGGGAAGGCGTAGTCTTTGCCGTTCGCATCCCGCACGGTGATCGTCGATTCCGTTTCGCCGACGACGAGGCCGGTGATGCCCTGGCCGTCCTCGCCCGTCAGCGTCCAGCTCAGGTACTGGTCGGCGATCGCCTTGCTCGGCGTCAGCAGCGAATCGTAGAGGTTCTCCTTGCTCGCCTTCTTGCCAATCATGCTGAGGTCCGGCCCGATCTGCCCGCCCTGCCCGCGGACCATGTGGCACTTCAGGCACTGGACTTCCGAAGTGATGCTCTTCAGCAGGATCGCCTTGCCGTTGTCGGCGTTGCCGGTGCGCTTGACGAGTTCGCTTATCGGCGGCAGCTTCTTCGGGTCGAGCTTGCCGGGGGCCGGGAAGAGGATCATCGCCTTGTTGCGTTCCCCTTGGAACGGGCTGTTGCGGAGCAACCGCCCGGCGAAGGCGGCGAGGTCGGCGGGGAATTTCCTGTCCTCTTGGAGCGCGAGCAGCCAGCCGGTGCCGGGCCGCGTGCCGGCGAGTCCTTCGACGGCGGCCTGGCGCATCGCGGGAACGGCCACGCCCTTGCCGGTCACGATCAGTTGCAGCGCCTCGAGCGCCGCCTTGGCCGGCTCCGAGTCGCCGCGGCCGGTGACCTGCGCCGCCAGCGAACGGATCGCCTCGAGGGACATCGCTTCGGATTTCCCGAAGGCGAAGGCGGTGCCGAGGAGCTGCACCGACTTCTTGTGCGGCAGCTTGCCGAGCGTGCGAACCGCTTCGAGGCGGGCCGCATCGGGAATCGCGTCGTTGCCGATCAGATCGCCGATGGCGTCGATGGCGCCGGTGTAACCCGACGCGGCGACGAGTTGCAGGCCGACCGAGACGTTCTTCGTGTCCTTGAGCAGCCCGTTCACGGCCGCCTTCAGTTCGTCGCTCTTCGCGATGCCGTTCCATTTCGTCGGCAGGAAGAGCCGAAGATTCTCGATGGCCCGCGCCTTCACCTCGGCCGACTGGTCGCCCTTGAGCAGGCCCAGCATCGTCTTGCCGGCGGCTGCGTCGTCGTTCACGGCGAGGATGTCCACGATGCGGGCCTTCTGCGCCGCCGTGAGTTTATCGTCCGTCATCAGCCGTTCCATCTTCGGCAGCATCGACTTCGGCCGCAGCTCCCACACGAGGTCCGCGACCTTGTCGTTCCACTCGGGGAAGTGCTTCTCGAAGTCGGCGAGGATCTTGTCCCGACGCTCCGGGTCGGTGCCGCAGGCGATGTTGAGGGCGGCTCGGTAGAAGTGATCCTGACCGTCGTATTGCCGAGCACAGATGTAGAAAAATTTAATGGCCAATTCTAATTGGGAATCTCTTATGGCGAGCAAGATCTCTCGGCGTGAACCAAATTGATAGTCAATCTGGCTAATCGATTTAAGCAAATCATTCAAATCATCCGCACTCATACTTTCAATGGAACCGCCTCGCTTAATAAAGCATCGGATTGCGAATTGGTTTTGAATATCCCACAGTTGATCTTGAGTTAAATTGCGATTTTCTCCCTTAGGCACAAGGTTTGGAAATGTAGTTGCCGGCCAAAATGCCTTGCCGCCGGGAGTTTGCCGATTCCATTCCAATCTAATCTGGCGAATCCATCCCTGCCACGTTTTATCGCGATTCTCCGCTGCAACGTGGACAATGCTACCTTCCGTGTTTGTATTTTTTAATCCCCGAACCGCGACTTGTGATATAGAACGCACTGCATTGCAAGGCGAACCAATCGCTTGATACAGACTCTCAGTGGTATCCAACTTCACCGCCGGCACCTTGTACCCCTTGTGCCCCTTCGGCGTCAGCCGGTAGATGCGGCCCCTCGTCCAGTCGCCCATGCCGTGGCCGCCGACGCCGGGGTCGTACCAGTCGGACACGAACACGCTGCCGTCCGGGGCCACGCAGACGTCGCTCGGCCGGAACCAGTTGTCCGTGCTCGTCAGCATGTCGTGCTTCTCGAGCTCGTAGCCGGCGCCCTTCGGCTTGCGCTGGAAGTAGCGGATCTCGCGCGGCCCCGCGTCGGCGTGGATCAGGTCGCCCTGATATTGCTTCGGCAGCAGCGTTCCCTCGTAGAAGCAGATGCCCGTCGGCGAGCCGAAGCCGGTGCGCATCGCCTTGTGGACGATGCCGGGCTGCTCCTCGTGCCAGTGGGTCTGGCCGGGGCCGCGCGGGCCGTAGCCGTAGTTGCCGCCGGGCATGACGAAGCAGATGCGCGTCTGCTGGTTGCCGTCGTCGTCGTTGTCGGAGAGCCAGATTTCGCCGAAGGAGTCGACGCAGGCCTCGTAGTTGTTTCGGAAGTTGTGGGCGATGAGTTCGACGTGGTTGCCATCGAGGTCGCAGCGCCAGACGGTGCCCTTCTGGATCGTGGTGGCGTTGCTGACGAACTTCGGGCCCTTGCCGTCCTTCGATTGCAGGCCGGTGACGCCGGAGTCGCCGACGGTGAAGTAGAGCTTGCCGTCCGGGCCGACGGTGAGGCCGTGGACGCCGTGGTCGTGATCGAAGCCGCCGAAGCCGGTGAGGAACTTCGTCGGCGGTCCGTCGGCTTTGAGGTCGCCGTCCTTGTCCCAGAATTCGAGGATGTCCGGCGACTGCGCGACGAGCACACGGAGGGCCTTCGAGTTCGCCTGCGGAAGCACCAGCACGCTGAGCGGGCCGTAGACTTCCTGGCCCTGGTAGAAGACGGTCGATTCATCCGCCTTGCCGTCGCCGTCCTTGTCCGTCAGAACCACGATCCGGTCGCCTTCCTTGCGAAGGATCGGCCGGTTGAAGTTCTTCCGTCGGTAGTTCACCGCCTCCGCCACCCAGACGCGGCCGAGATGGTCGACGTCGATGCTCGTCGGGTTGATGAGCATCGGTTCACTGGCGAACAGCTCGACCTGCAACCCGTCGCCGGGCTTCATCGTGGCGAGGGCCTTCTCGGGCGAAAGCTGGGCCGAGGCGAGCGAAGTCGAGACGAGGAGCGCGGCGAGCGCGAGGAATCGGCGCGGCATGGCGGAGAGGCTCCGAAGGCGGAGAGTCGGCGGGATCGCTACGGGGACAGTGTAGCAGGCCGACCGGCAAACGGACCGCTCACCACGGCCGCCAGCGCGGCGGGTCTTCGAGCCGCCACTGGGGGATCGTTTCCAACTCGTCGCCGACAACCGACCCCACATGGCGGACGCGACGATTCCGTTGGAAGAAATGGGACTGCAATCCCAACAGCGGCATCCTCAGGGCCGATGGATCCTGCGAATCCACTTCGTCGAGTAACAACGCAAACGTCCAGCGAGCCGGCATCCAATTCGAGTTGTCGTCGATCGCGCCGAGACGGATGCGTCCGATTAGACCCTTCTGAGCGCCGCCGCCGATGAGAAAGTCGGAATCCGGTTCGTGCATGGCCAATGTTTCGATATCGCTCGCGAAGGGACTCCAGAATTCGAACGGCAGTACCGTGATAGGTGCCCCGGTATCGACGACCGCTTGAATCGACCGATCCGTATTCGGGCCAACGGGTTTCCAGTCGTCAGACGAATTGCGTGGCGCCACCACGAGCCGGATACCGATGTTGAAAGCAGGTATCGACGTCGCCCGTCCGAGTCGATCGCTCGGGCCTTGGAAGGTGATTGCGAAAGCCGGAAGGGTCAGAAGAGTTAGGCGAGCCACATGCGTCCCGCCCCGCGGCCCTTGCTGTCCGGAACGAACGTGGTCACGAGCCTCGTCGGTGGAATCCCCAAGTTTCGCTCCACGTCTTCGCGGAGCTTCCGCAACGACTTGTCGTGGCCGACAACGGCGAGGTTGTACACGCCGATGTAGTGGCCGCCGAATTCGCTCAGGCGCCGTCGCATGAGCTGCTGGTTCATCCAGTTCCAGTCGGCCATCGCCCGGCGGCCTTCCTCGTCGAACTCGAGGACGACGTCCTCGTCCGGCTCGAATTCCGGCGGCGGTTCGGAGGTCAATGGATTCGGGTTCATGCGTCTTCCTCGACCGTTCGTTCCAGTTTACCGCCCACGTCGGTCCGCCGAAAGTCGATTCGTCCGCGAATCGTCCGCCGCAGTCGTTGACGGCCTCGAATCGAACATCTACGATTGCGGTTCCCGCACCCGCGAACGAGCGCGATGTTCGATTCCACTTCCATCCCCACCGTCCGTCGATCCCGCTGGCCGCTCGAACGCCGCTGGACGGCGGCGCGCCTGCCGGTGCGATCGATGGTGGACCGCAAGTCCGACCCGGCGCTGCCCGCGTTCGACTTCACCGGGGCGATGCGGACGCTCTGCCGGGACATCGTCGCCCGCTGCCCGACGTTCGCCTCGATCGACCTCGACCGCGTGCTCATCACCTTCACGCCGTGCCGGAACCGCAGCAAGTTCGGGACGCACGCCCGCGTCACGCCGATGCGCTTCCAGAACGGCGCCCTGACGAAACGCCGGCGCGGCGTGCTCTACGGCGTGCAACGCTACTTCGTCGACGACCGCGAAATACTCTACCTGATGAGCTTCAGCCTGCCGCGGTTTCTGGATAACACGTTCGAAGAGAAGATGAGCACCGTCTTCCACGAGCTGTTCCACATCAGCCCGGCGTTCGACGGCGACATCCGCCGCCTGCCGGGCCGTTGTCACGCGCACTCGCACTCGAAGGCCGCGTACGACCGACACATGCTCGAGCTCGTGCGGCCATACCTCGCGGACCATCCGCGCCCCGAAGTGTACGAGCCGTTCCGCTTCCGCACGGCCGAGATCTTCAATCGCTTCTCGCGGCTCACGGGGACGGTGGTGCCGCGGCCGAAGCTGGTGCCGCTGGCGTGGTAGCGCACGTCGGTGTCCACTGATTCCACGGCATCTTCGCGATCAGCATCCCCATCCCGCAGGTGTCGGTGATCCCCGCGAAGGTCAGCCCCGCGCCGACGAAGATGGAAATGCCGACGAGGTACGGGTGAACCGTCAGGGCCAGGATTCCGCCGACCAGGACAAGCGAACCTGCGGCGATGCGGACTTGCCGCTCCAACGACATCGCCTTCGCCCCGCGCACGACCGGCAGCCCGGCCGCCTCCCACGCCGTCGTGCCGCCTTCGACGTTGACGACATTCGCGATCCCCGCCGCCAGCAGTTTCTCGCACGCCATCTTCCCGCGCCCGCCGGATTTGCAGATGACGTAGACCGGCCCGTTCGCCGGAAACGCCTTCGCGTCCAGCCGATCGAGCGGCATGTTGCGCGCGTAGGTCGCGTGGACCTCGCCGAACTCCGCCGGCGTGCGCACGTCGACGATCTCCAGCTTCTCCTTCGCGCACCGCTCCGCCAGTTCGCGGGGGGCGATTGTTGAAACGCTCATTGTAAACTCCTCGAGAATCAAGACTCGTTTGCCGCTTTCCACGTCTTGTACGAACCCGCCAGATTCCGGCAGCGATAACCGTGCTGCGTCAGCACCCGGCAGGCGTTGTACGATCGTTGGCCGCTCGCACAGTGGGCGAGAATCAACTTCTCCTTGGGCAGTTCGTCGAGCCGCTCGCGCAGCTGCGCGAGCGGGATGCCGAGCGAACCGGGGATGACGCCGCCGTCGCGTTCCTTCGCATCGCGAACGTCCAGCACGACCGCGCCGGACGCGATCAGCGCCGGCACCTCGTGCCACTGCGCGACGGCCACATCGCCCGCGAGGACGTTTTGCGCCGCCATGCCCGCGAGGTTCACCGGGTCCTTCGCCGAGCCGAACGGCGGGGCGTAGCAAAGTTCCAGATCGGCGAGATCGTGGACGGTCATGCCGGCCTTGATCGCGGTCGCGATCACGTCGATCCGCTTGTCGACGCCGTCCTCGCCCACCGCCTGCGCGCCGAGGATCTTCCCGTCGCCGGGAGCGAAGAGCACCTTGAGCGCGATCGACTTCGCACCCGGATAGTAACCCGCGTGGCTGTTCGGATGCAGGTGGACGACTTCGAACGGCATCACCGCCTTCTTCAGTAACGTTTCGTTCGCCCCGGTGACGGCGGCGACCTGATCGAAGACGCGCACGATCGCGGTGCCGATGGTCGATTCGTAGCGAGAAGTCCGACCGCAGATGTTGTCCGCGACGGTGCGGCCCTGCCGGTTCGCCGGGCCGCCGAGCGGAATGAGCATCGGCTGGCCCGTGACGCCGTGCGTCACTTCGATCGCGTCGCCGACGGCCCACACGTGCGGATCGGAGGTTCGCAAGGACTCATCCACGGCGATGCCGCCGGTCGGGCCGATCGTGATCCCGGCCACCGCCGCAAGCTTCGCTTCGGGCTTCACACCCACGCCGACGATGACCAAATCCGCGGGCAGTCGCGTACCGTCCGCCAGCACCGCGACGGACGCGGCCGCGTCGCCCGCCTCGAACCGCACGATCGCCTGACCGAGCCGCAGCGAGACGCCGTGCTTGCGAATCTCCCGATGGAGGAGCGCCGCCATTTCGGGATCGAACGGCTTGAGCACCTGCGAACCGTATTCGACCACCGTGACAGCCAGCCCGCGCCGGTGCAACTGCTCGGCCGTCTCCAGTCCGATGAACCCGCCGCCGAGCACGAGCGCCGTCTTCGCGTTCGACTTCCGAATCCATTCGTCGGTCCGTTCGAGGTCCGGGATCGTACGGAGCGGGAAGTGCCCGGCGCGGTCGATGCCGGGAATGTTCGGCACGACGGGGGACGCGCCGGTCGAGAGGATCAGTTCGTCGTAGGATTCCGACCGGATTTCGCCGCTGGCGAGGTCTCGCACGTCGATCTCCTGGGCGACGGGCCGCACGGCGATCACCTCGTGCCGCGCGTGGACGCCGAGGCGGAAGACGGCGGCGAGGCGTTCGGGCGTCTGCACGATGAGCTTGGCGCGGTCGGCGATCTCGCCGCCGAGTTGGTACGGCAGGCCGCAGTTGGCGAAGGAGACGTGGGGTCCGCGTTCGAAGACGCGGATGTCGGCGAACTCGTCGAGCCGCCGGAGGCGGGTGGCGGCGGACATGCCGCCGGCGACGCCGCCCACGATGAGAATCCGCCGCGCCATGTTGCCCTCCCGCATCGGCGTGCTACAATAGTCCGAGTTCACGACATTACTATATTTCCATTTAGTGTTATAGTCAAGGGAAATCGGAATGGCCGTTCTCAAACCCGACCAGCTCGCCGCCGTCGCCCGGCTCTTCCGCGTCCTCGCCGAGCCGACGCGCCTCGCCATCCTCCAGGAACTCCGCCGTGATTCGCGCGCCGTCAACGACCTGGTCGACGCGCTCGGCGCCAAACAGGCGAACGTCTCCAAGCAGCTCGGCCTCCTCTTCGATGCCGGGCTGCTCGACCGCGAGCGGACTGGGAATCGCGTGGTCTATTCGATCCGCGAGCCGATGATCTTCGAATTGTGCGAACTGGTCTGCGGGAAGCTGAAGCGCGATGCCGAGCGGCAGTACGCCGCCTTCGCCGGAAAGCCGCGCCGATGATCACTTCGCCCGCTCCGCCATTTCGTCCAGGACTTGCTTGGAATTCCAGCCATTCGTGTGGCCCTTGCGCATCGCGATTTCGATGACGCCGTCGAACTTCGGATTCGCGAGCGCCCCCGTGGCCGCTTTCAGCCGATGGACGGCGTTGTTCAGAAAGTAGTCGTCCGCGTCGCCGACCCAGATCCGCACCTTCCCGCCGGCGAGCTTCGGGCCGAGCGTCGGCCAGTTCGCTTCGAGATGTTTGCGCAGGTCGTACTTCTCCCAGTGGGCGAGCACCGATTTGTCGATCGCGCCGGTCTCGCCGTTCCAGAGCGGCGTCGGCAGGCCATCGGCGCCGCGCGGGCCGTAGGTCGCGTTCCAGCTCGCCCAGTCGAGGCCGGCGAGTTCCCACTTCCCGCCGCGCCCGAGGACGCGCTCAAGGTGGCACTCGTGGCGGACGGAGTACGCCGTGTCGCCGTCGAGCGTGCGCTTCGCGGGGCGCTCGAAGCCGAATCGGTTCACGTAGGCGTTCGCGTCCTTGTAGATGTCGATCAGCTCGTACGCGCGGAAATCCACGCTGTCGGGGCACTGCGACCAGCAGCCGTTGAAGGTGTCCGGGTAGAAGAGTTGCAGCGCGAGCGAGACCCAACCGCCGGTCGAGCCGCCGGTGGTGAATCGCGCCTTCGGCGTGCCGACGCAGCGATACGCCTTCTCGACGGCGGGGATCACTTCCTGCACGAGGGCGTCGCCGTAGGGGCCGTTGTTCGCGGAGTTCACCTGATACGGGTCGCCGAACGGGCCGGCGCCGTCGAGCAGGATCTGCACGAAGCGGTCGTCGGGGCGTATTCGCCGGGCGGACGCGTACCGCGTGCCGAAGCCGCCGACGTGGACGACGAGCGGGTAGTGTTTCGTCTCCGTCGCGAAGTTCGTCGGCAGTACGATGGCAAAGCGGTAGACCATCGGTCGGCCGTGGAAGTCCGAGAGCAGTTTCGACGCCATCCGAACGTACAGGTGCGAGCTCGTGTCCTTAGGGATATCCTCCGCGATCGCTTTCGTGAGTTTGAGCTTCACCGCCGCATCGGCGGCAGGATCGTGGGCGAACGCCACGAGATCGCTCGTCAGGTTGCCCGGCGCGTCGGGCACGCTGATGTCGCGATTGGTCGCGTAGATCGCCTGAACGGAGTACTCGCCCTTCGGCAGCTTCGCGAGGGCGTCCTTCGGAAAACAGATCGCCGTGCCGTCCACCGTTGCCGTCGTATCGGCGGCGAACTTCGCCACGTCGACGCCCAGCACCGGCAACGCGAACGGATCGGTCGACGTGAACGACGGCGGCCGCCCCTTCGCCGCGATGCCGACGAGCAGCCGGCCGGAGGTCGCCGTGGCGAGCTTCGGATCGACAGTCACTTGGAAGCGGAGACCGGAGGCGGAAACCGGATACGCACCCACGACGATCAAGGCGATGGCAACGAATCGGTTCATGGGAAATCCGAAACGAAACACGGGCGAAGCCCACGGACGAACGGCCGCGGGCGGCGGGCTAAGAATCCCCCAGCAACTGCGGCACCTTCTCGCGCAGCAGTTCGATCTCCTGATGCGATTCGCCGAGGTACGCCAACAACCGCAGATCGTCCCGGCCGACCGTGCCGCCGCCGAAAAGCCACGCCCGCACGCGCAGGAGTTTGTAGAGCTTCACGAGCTTCCGATCGCTGATGAAGATCTTGTCCTCGCGGACGAGCGTCTTCACGAGCCGCTGGAACTCGCGGAACACGTCGTCCGGGAAGAAGAGTTGCCGGTCGGTGATTTCGTCGCCGTTTTTGTCCGTGGATCGGCGCGCGAACAGGAGCGTCAGGTAGCGGTTCGCCTTCAGGAAGTCCGCGAGCGTCGCATGCCCTTCCATCCACGGCTTCTGGTTCAGCCCCTTGTGCGCCTCGCCGCGCAGACCGGCGTCGATCAGCTCCGCGAAGTGCGTCTCCTGCACCGGCCGGCTCATCGCCTTCAGCACGAACCGGTCCTTGAGCGCCGCCAGCTCCCCTTGCTCCGGGATTTCGTTCGTCGCGGCGAAGAGCACCCGCAACGGCACGGCCTCCGGCTTCCCCTCCTGGTAGAACTTCTTTTCGTTGATGATCGTCAGCAGGATGTTCAGGATCGCCGAGTTCGACTTGAAGATCTCGTCGAGGAAGACGAGCGTCGCCGTCGGCAGCTTGCCCTCTTTCTTCCGAATGTAGCGCCCGTCGCGCAGTTCCTTGATGTCGATGGCGCCGATGATCTCGCTCGGCTCCGTGAAGCGCGTCAGCATGTATTCGAAGTAGTCGCCTTCCGCGAGGCCGAGCGCGTCCTTGAACTTCAGCACGAGGTCCGACTTCGCCGTGCCGGGCGGGCCGACGAGGAGCAACGGCTCCTGGCCGACGGCGGCGACCGTCATCAGGTCGACGATCTCCTGCTTCTGCACGAAGAAACGGCCGAGCGACTGCCGGAAGCGGCCGATCCGCTTGCGCAGTTCGTCCGCCTCGGCCTGCAAGTCCGCGAGCGTCAGGTCGTCGATGGTCGGCATGGGTCCCCGTCAATCCTCGTCGTCGTAGTCGTCGTCGCGATTCTTCCCCTTCTTGCGGCCCTTCCACGGCCGCGAGCAGATCACCGTCTTCGGCTCGTCCCAGACGATCGAACAGCAGACGTAGTTCTGCGTCAGTCGCTTCTTCGGCAGGTGATCGCGGTAGATGTACACGTGGCAGAGATAAATGTTCGGCCGATCCGCGAACGACTTCGGCAGCTTCGTCCGCTTCCCCTCCACGTACATCTCGTCGGTCACCAGACTCGAGACGAACTCCTCGTCGTCGTCGTCGCAGTCCTCGCCCTTCAAGGACATAATGTCGGCGGCCAGCTCCGTCATGTACTCTTCGTCGTCGGCCGATTGCGGATCGGGGGAGATCAGCACCACGGCGGGGTAGTCGAGGTTCCCCTTCTCGAAGAGGGCGTTGTTCGCCTGGACGAGCCAGCCGATCACCGGCTCGCCGTTCTCCAGCGTGTAGTCGCGCGCCTTGTTCTGCACGATGTTCGCGTAGACGATCACCGCGATGCCGGCGACCGTCAGGCCGACGCAGACCCAGCCCCAAACCGGCATGTCGGTGCCTCCGTTACAGCGCCGCGACGACGGCGTCGCCCATGTCGGTCGTCGTCGCCTTGCCGCCCAGGTCGGGCGTCCTCACGCGGCCGTCCTTCAACACCTCGGCGACGGATTCGCGGATCATCTTCGCCCCGCGCGCGAGGCCCAGATGGTCCAGCATCAGCGCCGCGGACAGGATCGCCGCCAGCGGATTCGCGATCCCTTTGCCGGCGATGTCCGGCGCCGAGCCGTGGACCGGCTCGAACATGCTCGGATACTTCTTCGTCGGGTTGATGTTCGCGCTGGACGCCAAGCCGATGCTCCCCGTGACCGCCGCAGCGAGGTCCGTGAGGATGTCGCCGAAGAGGTTGCTGGCGACGATCACGTCGAACGTCTCGGGCTTGCGCACGAGGTCCATCGCGGCGGCGTCCACCAGAAGCGGGGCCGACTCCACGTCGGCGTAGTCCTTGCGGACGTCGTTGTAGACTTCGTCCCACAGGCCCATGCTGAAGACCTGCGCGTTCGACTTCGTGATGCTCGTGAGCTTCTTCCGCCGCTTCCGCGCCCCCTCGAACGCCGCCCGCAGGATGCGCTCGCAGCCCTTGCGCGTGAAGACGCCCGTCTGCACGGCGATCTCAGTCTCCATCCCGACGTAGAGCTGCCCGCCGACCGGAGCGTATTCGCCCTCGGTGTTCTCGCGGTAGACGACGATGTCGATGTCGCCGGGTTTCTTGCCGGCGAGCGGACACGGCACGCCGTGGTAGAGGATGCTCGGCCGGAGGTTCACGAACTGGTCGAACTTCCGGCGCATCGGCAGGAGGAGTTCGTTCACGGTGATCTTGTCCGGCACGTCGGGGCTGCCGACGGCGCCGAAGAGGATCGCCTCGTGCTTCGCGAGAATGTCCCAGCCGTCGGCGGGCATCATGCGGCCGTGCTGCTTGTAGTAGTTCGTCGACCACGGGAGGACGTTGAACTTCAACTCGGCTTTGTCGAACTTGACCGCGGCCTTCTGCGCGGCCCGCATCGCGTGGTCGATGACCTCCGGCCCGATGCCGTCCCCGCCAATCACCGCGATCGAATGAACCGCCATTGCAGCCGTCCTCAGGTGTCGGTATTGCGCCCAGCTTGCCCGATCCGCAGGGCCGTTACGTTGCGAACGGACCGCCGCGCGAGCGCGAAACATTCCGGCCGAAAGGCTCAAGTCGGCTGGATTCGGACGCGGGCACCGGGAAGAATTTAGGGATTCGAGCCTGAGAGTTCAGGGGACCGCCGCCGCGATGTCCGCACGCCGCCACTACCGGATCTGGTTCTGCGGGCTGGCGCTCGTCGCCGGCCTCGGATCCGGCTGCCGGCTATTCAAGGGCGAGAACGGCGGCGGCGCCGGCATGCGCGATCCGCTCTTCGGCCGCGACCGCATCCCCGCCACCGACCTGCCCACCGGCCGCGAGAACGCCCGGGGCAAGGCCGACCCGCTCCTCGTGCCGCCCGGCAAGGACGACGACCGCGTGTCGAGCGACCTGCCCGGCGGCGATCGCCGCGAACCGTTCCGCACCGGGCCGAACACGACCGCCGCCGGCCTGGCGCGCGGGAAATCCGATCCACTCCTCTCCGTGCGCGCCGACGAACCCGCCGACGACCGCCGCGCCCGCGGCGGACCGGTCTACCTCCAGGACACGCGCAACGCGTCCACCCTCGAACGCACCCTCGACGACTTGAAACGGCTCGGCGTGACCGTCGGCGAACCGCTCCGCGACGGCGACGAGTACATCCTGCGTGGCGAACGGGTCGATCAATCGATCCGTCGCCGCTACGAGGGCGCCGGCCGCACGGCCGCCGCCGCCGCGCAGGACTTGCTCGAACAGGTGCGCTCCGAAAGCGGCCGCTGACTTCACTTCGCGTTCGGCTCCCCTTCTCGAACGACGTATTCCCGATCGACGGCGAGTCCCTCGAACGTTTGCGATCCGCCGTGAGACCATCGCACGGTCAATCGGCCGACCTTCGCCGAATCGTCGAGGCCGAAGTCGATGCGCGGATCGCTCACGGAGAGGTAGCTCCCGCCCCCCTTCACGAAGCGCGTGAGCGTCCGGCCGTCCACTTCGAGCGAGACGGTGGTGCCCGCGAGATCGCGCCGATCCTTGCCCTGGAGTTTCAAGCGCAGCCAGTGCCGGCCCTTCGCGAGCGTTTCCCCGGCGACGTTGCGCAGGATCGCGACCGGTTCGTTCTGGTGGCAGACGACGAGATCGGGCCAGCCGTCGTCGTCGAGGTCGGCGACCGCGAGACCGCGCCCGGGCTTCTGGGAACGGAAGTAGTCGCCGCCGCTTCCCGGCACTTCGCGAAACTGTCGGCGTCCCTCGTGTTCCTCGTTCCGCAGCAGGATCGGGCGCTGGCGATGCGTGGAGCCGGTCGGCCGGAGCAGCACGTGGCCGTTGGCGATGGCGAGGTCTTCCCAGCCGTCGCGGTCGAAGTCGGCGAAGGCGACGCCGAAGCCGACATAGGACCGGCCGATGCGGCCGAGTCCGGCGGCCTGCGACGAGTGCTGGAACCGTTTGCCATCGAGATTGCGGTAAAGGGCGTGAACTTCGCTTTGGAAGTTCGTGACGACGAGGGACGGCCGGCCGGTGCCGTCGTAGTCGGCGGCGTCGACGCCCATGCTGCCGTTGTAGAGTCCGTTGTCGTCGGTCGCGACGCCGGCGAGCTTTCCAACCTCCTCGAAGCGGAAGCCGCCGCGATTGAGGTACAGGAAGTTGTCGGAGGCGTCGTTGGCGACATAGACGTCGGGCCGGGCGTCGGCGTTCACGTCGACGATTAATGCGCCAAGGCCCTTGCCGTCGGGCCGCAAGAGATCGCTGCGGTCCTGAAAGGTGCCATCGCCGGCGTTGCGGTAGAGCCGGTGCGGGAGCGGGGCGAAGCGCTGCGGGGGGCAGACGTCGCCGCAGGCGGGATCGTTCGCGAACGACCAATCGACGTAGTGGCAGACGTAGAGGTCGGGGAAGCCGTCGCCGTCGAGGTCGCCCCAGGCGGCGGCGGTGGGCCAGCGATCCGACGGCAAGCGGGCCGTGACCGAGACTTCCAGGAAACAACGGCCACCGTCGTCGGCCGGTGCGTTTTGGAGCAGGGCGAGTCCGTTCCAACCTGTGATCAGCAAGTCCGGAAATCCGTCGCGGTTGAAGTCGGCGACGGCGAGTCCGTGCGAATAGAAGTTCGTCGCCGACCCGAACCCGGTTTTCTCCGTCACGTCCTCGAATTTCCAATCGCCGAGGTTGCGGTAGAGCTTGCCGGGGCGGCCGAGAATTCGTTTTCCATCGAGCGACCCGCCGCCGTTGAAGGCGAGGTCGACGCGGCCGTCGCCGTCGTAGTCGAAGGCCGCGACGCCGCCGCCGAGCGATTCGAGAATGGTCGCGAGCTTCGCCTCCTCGCCGTTGCGATAGGCGAACGCGATGCCGGTGCGATCCGTGATATTCTGGAACCAATCGGCCGCGGGAGCGCCCGGGGCTTCGGCGGCCGGCGGCGCGGGCGCGCGGACGAGCCACGCGATCGCGGCGATCGCCGCGAGCAGCGCCAGGCCGAGATACGCGACGCGTCGGTTCACGGCGGGGACTCGGAGCGGGGACGCGGAGCGAAGAGCGCGTCGTCGATCCGGCGGACGACGGCCCACTGCGCGGCCGCTTCGGACTCGCGGCCCTGGGATTCGAGGCAGCGGGCGAGCTGCACGTTGGCGTCCCGCGCGGTCGGGCGCAACTCGATCGCGCGGCGCAGGCGGCGTTCGGCGTCGACCGCCTCGCGCCGGTCGAGGTGCCACTTGCCGAGTTCCGTCAGCACCGCCACGTCGTCGGGATGCGCGGCGATCAGTTCCGCAAGCGCCGTTCCGGCGGCGTCCAGTTCGCCCATCGCCCGCCGGCATCGCGCGGCACCCAGGCGAAAATCCACTCGCGTGGGATCGCGCGCGAGCAGGCTTTGAAAATGGCCGATCGCCTCGCGGGGATCGTCGCGTACGATCACGTCGGCGAATCGGAACCGGCACTCGTCATCGTCCGGGTTCGCGTCGAGCGACGCGCGGTAATCCTTCGCCGCTCCGGGTCCGTCACCAGTCCGTTCGCGAGCCTGGCCCCGCAGAAAGAGCGCGTAGGCGCGCTCCGTCGGACCGGGTTCGCGGTTCAGCCACACCTCGACAGCCGCGAGGGCGGACACGGGGCGTTGGTGGAGGTAGCCGCGCGTCACGGCTTCGAGGATGAGCGCGGCGTGGGGATGATCCGGTTGCCGCTCGCACAGCCGCAGGGCCGCCGCCGCGCCGGAGATGTCGCCGTCCTGGTTGCGTTGCAGAATGGCTTCGAACTCGGCTTCCGCCGCCGCGCCCCCGGCGCGCAGGAACCGGGCGCGATAGTTGCTCGCCGCGTCGGCGTCATTCGCACGCCGCGCGGTCCGGGCGGCCAATAGCAACAACTCCACGTTCGCCGGATCGGCGGCGAGCGCGCCGTCGATCAGTTTCCGAGCCTCGTCGAACTTCCGCGCTTCGAGCGCGGCCGCGATCCTCGCGTCGCGCCCCGCCGGTCGGAGTACAGTGAGCCAATAGCCCGCCGCCCCCGCGAGCGCGACGGCCACGAGCGCCAACGTCCGACGTCGAATCCGAGTCACGGTTTATTTGGAAAGCAGGTCGTTGAAATCGAAGACGTTCGGCCCCTCGGCCGTGATCTCCTTGGTGATTTCGCTCTTGGCGTTGTAGCGGTCGGGCAGGAGATTGATTTCCATGACTTCGTCGTAGCCGGGGCCGTCCATCTTGGTGATCTCGCGCATGGTCGTCTTCTTGGACGACGTGATGGCGACTTTGCATTTGCCGATGGGCGCCAAGTCTTCGTACTTGCCGTCGAGGATCGCCATGGAAGCGGGGGCTTGTCCGTTTTGAGGATCGAAGACGATCCGTCCGGTTTGCATCGGCTTGCCGTCGAGCTTGACGGACCCGCTGACCTTTACGCGTTTGACATCCGCGGCGCGTTTGTCCCCGCCGCAACCGAACGCCGCCAGCGCGCAGAGGAACGCGAAAGTGCAATAAGTGGAGCGCACGGAGAGACCTCTTGGGATGTGGAAAAAAACGCGGTCGGCGCCGGGAGCCGGGCCGACCGCGCGGGGAAGGAGTCGTTAATTGTCGTTGATCGTCAGGCCGTCGTCGCGCGTCGCGAAGAGTACGAGAGTCGCGAGCGGAAGGCCTTCGCGAACGAAGCGCACCGAACCATCGCCCATGCAGACGTTGACGCCGCCGGAGTGCGCGGCGTTCAGCGGGATGTTGGTGCCGATGTTGTCGCAGACGCCGGTGGCGCCGCAGTCGCCCGGCGGGTTGGTCCAACCGGTCTTGCGGTTGATTTCGTAGCGGATGGTGGTCATCTGGAAGGTGCGGAGGTCGCCGCCGTTGCCGGACGCGGGCGGGGTGTTGACGCGCGGCCAACCGATCATCCAGCCGTGCTGGCGGCCGGCCGCCCAGCCTACCTTCGTGCCGTTCAAGGTCACGAGGAAATCGCTTTGTTCGCTGACCATGAAGGTGTTGCTGGTGCCGTCGGTGATGGCCACGAGTTTGAGGTCCGGGCGTCCGGGGCGCAGGATGCCGCCGCCGCTGGCGATGCCGCCCGAGCAGCAACCGGGCGTCGTGCCAGGGGTATTCACGCGCGTCTCGGTGAAGTTCGGTATGAAGCCGGAGGGCGAAACCGCGCCGGAGATCCCCACGTAATGGTTCGCGGCGACGAAGCTGCCGGAGACGGTGCCGGTCGGATTGCTATTCGCCCGATCGCCGATGGGCGACGACGCGCAGAGGTAGGTGGGGATGGTAATACCGCTGGCGGCTGCGGCGTTCACGAGACCCGCCGGACCGCTGCCGCCCCAGCCGGACGAACTCACGGTCCCGGGGGGAACCGGGGAGAACGAGAAGCGGTTGTAGAGGTTTTGCTGTTCGATGTACGGAAGGATGAACACCGTCCAGGCACTGCCCCATCCCCCGCCGCCGTTGCCGACCGGGGCGATGTCCGTCATCCCGCCGGACGGCAGGAAGCCGTAAGTGTCGTGGTACGCGTGCATCGCGATGCCGATTTGCTTCAGGTTGTTCTGGCACTTCGCGCGGGCGGCCGCTTCGCGTACCTTCTGCACGGCCGGCAACAGCAGGCCGATCAGGATCGCGATGATCGCGATGACGACCAGGAGTTCGATCAGCGTGAACGCCGATCGTCGTCCGGTCCGGAGAGTGACCATAAAGCACCTTGGAATGGGAAAGAAAATAACGAAACGGGAGGCGGGAATTTGGAACTTTTCCACACCGCCCGCGTCCGCCAGCGTAACACAGCCCGGACCCGATCTCCTAATAAAAAACCGTCCCGGCCCGATTTTCAGAAATGTCTCACCTATAGCGAATTCGCGACTTGTCGGGAATCTCGGCCCCTGTTCGGAGCGAGTCGAAACCGCCGGCCTGTTCGCAACGTGCCCCAAGGCTAAACTGGGAAGCTACGCACGACGTTCCGCGCACGTTTCCAGGAGGGATGCGGATGGCGAACGACGCCGCCAACCCGGCGCGACGGCTCATGGAACTGCTCGATCCCTACCGGTCTTCCCTGGATGCGTTCGTCCACGAACAGCCCGGCCTCGGCGCCGTGACCGGCCTCCTCGCGGCGATTCCCCCGGACGTCGGCGATCGCATCGGCGGGGCCTGGGCGGACCTCGTTCGCGCCGTGACCGACGGCGAACTGCGACGAATCGTCTCCCACGAAGACCGATTGCTCGTGGACCTCGTTCGCTCCCTGACCGACGATCGCCGCGCGTTCGCCCCGCCCGGAGCCGACCATGCCTGACGGCTTCACGCACTTCGACGCCGCCGGCGCCGCCCGCATGGTGGATGTCGGCGGCAAACCCGAAACGGTACGATCCGCGACCGCGAGCGCGCTCGTGCGCATGGCGCCCGCCACGCGGGCGATGATCCTCTCCGGTTCGGCATCCAAGAAAGGCGACGTCCTCGCCGTCGCCCGCATCGCCGGCATCCAGGCCGCCAAGAAGACCGGCGATCTCATCCCCCTGTGCCACCCGCTCGCGCTCTCGTCCGTTTCCGTCGATTTTTCCTGGCCGGACGACCCCGCCCTGCTCGCGATCGAGGCGACGGCGCGGATTTTCGGCCGCACCGGTGTTGAAATGGAGGCCCTCGCTGCGGTTACCGTGGCAGCCCTGACGGTCTACGACATGTGCAAGGCCGTGGATCGCGGGATGACCATCGAGCGCGTGCGGTTGGAAGCGAAGTCGGGCGGCCAGTCCGGCGACTTCCACCGCGCCGCCGAGTAATCGGAACCGCCATGACCGCCGTTCTCCTCGCGAAGCCCGGCCCGGCTCCGGCCGCTCCGTTGTTTGCTCCGATCCACTCGGATCTCGACGCGGCCGATGCCCGCTTCAAGAAAACGCTCGAACAATACCGCACTCCGTTCGCGACCCTGATCGAACACCTGAAACATTACCGCGGCAAACGACTCCGCCCCGCGCTCCTGCTGCTCGTCGCGAAGGCGTGCGGCTCGGTGACGCGCCCGCACCACCTCCTCGCCGCCGCCGTCGAGATGATCCACACGGCCACGCTCGTCCACGACGACGTGCTGGACGAAGCCGAAATCCGCCGGCACGTCCGCACCGTGAACGCCGAGTGGGGGAACAAGATCAGCATCCTCCTCGGCGACATGCTCTTCACGCACGCCTTCCATCTGGCGAGTCAGGTCGACCGCCGAGCCTGCGAACTGATCGGCGAGGCGACGAACCGGGTGTGCGCCGGCGAGCTCCGGCAGGTGAGCGAGCGCGGGAACCTGCACCTCGCCGAGGCCGACTACTTCGCGATCGTCGACGGCAAGACGGCGGCGCTCACGGAAGTCTCGTGCCGGCTGGGGGCGATCCACGCCGGCGCCACCGAATACGTCGCGGACCGGCTCGCGAACTTCGGCCGCAACTTGGGCGTCGCATTTCAAATCGCCGACGACCTCCTCGACCTGACCGGCCTCGAGTCCAAAGCCGGCAAGACCCTCGGCACCGACCTCGAGCAGCGGAAGCTGACGCTGCCGCTGATTCATTGCCTCGCGCATTCGCCGGACGCCGACCGGTTGCGGGACGCGATCGCGGCCGGCGGCCCGGGCGCGGCGATCGCGCTTCGCGCCGCGATGGAACGCACCGGATCGTTCGACTATGCTCGGGGGATCGCCGACGAATCCGCGAAGCGGGCGAAGCGTGAGCTGGATTGCCTGCCGCCGGGCGAGTGCCGGTCGGTGCTGGAATCGCTGTGCGACTGGTCGACGCGCCGGGAGAAGTGAAGGTTGAGCGGCGACGCGGAGTCTACGGAGCGGTCACTCGAAGAACTTGGCGACCGGCACCTCGAAGCCGGGGAGGACATCTGGGATGACTAGATTTTGGTCGGGACCGAAGACAACGGGAGAACGATCACTCCGGTAGACCGCCACCGTTTGTGAGGCCAAGTCGAGAATTGCCACGACCCGAACGCCTAAGCGAAGGTACTCGACGGCTTTCGTGAAGAGTTCGGTCCATGGATTCAAGTGCGATCGTACTTCGAACACCAATTCCGGTGGGATCGCCAACGGACCGTCCGGAACAGCGTCATCAGGCATACGTGCCTTCGTGATGAAACAGAAGTCAGCGCCGCGAACACTGTCCGGATTGCGGCGCGTGATGATGAACGTATCGTTCGACATCGCGTGCCCGATTGGATTCCCATCGAGGTAGATGCCGATATAGAGGCTGAGTTTTGCGCACGCGATCCCGTGAGGAAAAGTCGTCCACGCCACCTCGACGACGCGGCCGTCCACCAACTCTCGCCCGTGGTCGTAATACAAACGATAGAATTCTTCCGCCGACAGCAACTCGCTCACGACGATCCCCGTTCGACGTAGCCCTTGCCCGTCTTCTCCTCGATCAACTTATCGTACTCCTTCCGGGCCTTCTCCGCACTCGCGAAACCCTTCGTCTTCTCCTGGCCGTCCGTGCCGATCTTGCCCCAGCGCGTCGTCACGTTCGTGCCGTCGATCGCGATCTCCCAGAACTTGTTCGCCGTTCCCTCGACGCACTCGAATCGTCGGCACGTCGCGTCCTCCGGCGTTTCGGGAACGGGCGGCGCCGTCGCTTCGGAGAGTACGCGCACGAAGCTGGGGAAGCGCGGGATGCCGCCGTCGGTCAGTTCCTGGTAGCGGAACGTGATCGTCGAGCCGACCGCCGGCGGGTGGGCGCGTTCCTTGTCGCTGAAGCCGGTACCGACGCTAAAGGTCTTGCCGCTGGGCAGCTTCGCCACCAGCGCGCCCAGCCGACCGGCGTGCTTGCCGCGGCCCGCCTCGTGGGCGATCACGACCGCCTCGGCATCGAGGAAACTCTTCACTTTCAAAATCGTACTCGACCGCCCCGCGACGTACTTCGATCCGGGTTGCCGAAGCATCAGCCCTTCGCCGCCGAGCGCTTCGACTCGCTTCAATTCCTCGCGCAGGTGATCGACGCCGCGGCAGATCGAATGCTCCAGCACCGACGCGTACGCCGGCTTCCAGTCGCGAATCCCCGCGGCGAGGAACGCCAGCCGCTCCTCGAAGGGGCCGCCGTGGTTCGGCGCGTCGAAGACGAGGAACTTCACCTCCTTCCAGAGGTCGGTCTTGTCCTGTCGCCGCACGGTGCCGACGGTTCGCTGGAAGGCCTTGCGGCCGATCCAGAGTTCGCCGTCGAGCGCCGTGGCCGGCAGTCCTTCGACGAACCATTCGGGCGCGTGGAAGAGATTCCCCTGCCGGCTGATGAATTCCCGACCGTTCCAGTACGCGCGGACGCCGTCGAGCTTTTCGCTCATCCACCAGCCGGCGAGGTCCTGCGCGTTGTCCCACGATTCCGCGAGCAGCACCGGCGGGCCGTCGCCGCCGGCCTTCGCCTCCGCCGGCTTCGCGGGCAGCGCCGCGCCGAGGCGGGCTTCCTCGGCCGCGTCGCCCCGCAGCTTCCGCAGGTGCTTGCAGGTCCGGCGTTCAATGCCGACCGATTGGTTCCGCCACGCGGGGCACGAACACGAGTACAGTCCGCTGACGTTCTTGAGCGTGTACGGCTTGCTGCCGGACCCCTGCATCTCGAACGATTCGCCGTCGGCTAGATCGGGCATGGCAAGCCTCCCGCGGTTGGAAGAAAAATACCCCGGCGACGATCGCCGTGCAATGTCCGGCGTGGGACGCCTATCCTGAAGGCATGACCCCGTTCTTTGAAGATGTCGCCCGTTGCCGGCTCGCTCAATCGACTTGGTCGCGATGCTCCGTTCGCGAACGGTTGCGCTCCGTGCGCGAGTTCCGCCATCGACTCGTCGACCGGGCCGACGAATTGGCGGCCGCCGTGAAGTCGGACGTCGGCCGCGCGCCGAACGAGGTGTTCGCCACCGACCTCGTGCCGACGGCCTCGGCCGCGAAGTTCCTCGAACGCCGGGCCGGGCGCCTCCTCGCGCCGCGCCGGGTCGGCGGTCGGCCGCTCTGGCTCTGGGGCTGCCAAGACGTCGTCCACCGCCGGCCGCGCGGCGTGATCGGCCTGATCGGCACTTGGAATTATCCGATCTTCCTGAACGCCATTCCGATCCTGCACGCCCTCGCGGCCGGCAACGGCGTACTCTGGAAGCCGAGCGAACAGGCGCCGCGGACCGCCGAAATCCTCCACGACCTCTTCCCGAATTCCGGCTTCCCGGCCGATCTGGTGCGGGTGCTTCCCGCGACTCGCGAGGCCGGCCCGCGGCTCGCCGAAGCGGACATCGACCATCTCCACTTCACCGGCTCGGAAACCGTCGGTCGCAAACTCGCCGCCCGGCTCGGCGAGCGCCTGATCCCCTCGACGCTCGAACTCTCCGGCTGCGACGCGATGTTCGTGCTCAAGGACGCCGACGTCCCGTCGGCGGCTCGGTTGGCGTGGTTCGGCACGACGCTCAACTCCGGCCAGACCTGCACGGCCGTGCGACGCGCCTTCGTCCATCGCGCGATCTACGAGTCGTTCGTCGAACAGTTGGAAGCGGGGATCGGCGATGCGAAACCGGTCCGACTCGTGACGCCGCGCGAAGCGGAGCGACGGGCCGAGATCGTGGACGAAGCCGTGGCCCGGGGATGCGGGACACGCACCACGACCGGCGATTTGCGGCCGATCGTCGTGCGAAATCCGAACGGCGTGCGCGGCCTCGCGGCGAACCGCGACTCGCTCTTCGCGCCGCTCCTGACCGTGACGCCGTTCGACTCGCTCGACGATGCGATCGCGCTCGCGGCCGAGTCGCCGTTCCGATTGTCCGCGTCGATCTTCTCCTCGGACCTCGCCGCCGCGAACGAACTCGCGGCCCGGTTGCCGATCGTGGCCGTGACGATCAACGACGTCATCGTGCCCACGGCGCATCCGGGCACGCCGTTCGGCGGCCGCGGCGCGAGCGGCTGGGGCGTCTCGCAAGGGGACGAAGGCCTCCTGGAAATGACCGTGCCGCAAGTGGTGTCGGTCCGTCGCGGCGGGTTCACGCCCCATTCCGACGCGAACAGCCCGCCCGAAATCCCGCGCGGCTACCTCCGGCTCGTCCACGGCCGCGGCGTCCGCCAACGCTGGCGCGGCTTCCGCCAACTCCTCGCCGGCATCCGCCGCCGCGCCCCTACTTCAACACCGATTCCGGCTTCTCCCGAAACTGCCGCAGCACCGCCGACGAAATCGTGAACACGTCGTCCTTGCGGGCGCTCGTCCAACCGTAGTAGTTCGCGCCGCCGTCCGCCTCCTTCGCGAAGTGCCACGAGATGAGGGACTTGTCCTCCATCTCCATGTGCACTTCGAGATTGTTGTCGGCGGCCTGTAGGTCGAAGCCCATCTCGGGCTTGAATCCGCCGGCGTACAGCGCGACGGCGCGCGGCGCCGATAGCGACGCCAGCAGCACTTCCAGCCGCGCCGGGTCCGGGGCACGCTTCTCGTCGGCCGGTTCCGTCAGCTTCCAGCCATCGCCGGCGCGCTCGAAGCGGTACTTCGTCGGCTTCTTGAGGGCTTGCTTCCATCCGATCAGCGCGATCGCCTTGATCTTCTTGGTGTCGATGGTGCAGACCAACCGGTCGCGCAGGTCGTCCGCCTGGAAGCGCTCCGCGATCGCCTTCGGGATCGCGCGGACGACCGGCTTCGCGTCCACGCGCAGGTACGCGCCGGTCTTGTCCTCGGTCTCGCCGCCGAACTCGTAGACGCGCGCCGGCTCCTTGTCGGTGTCGAAGCCGATCGTCACGGTCGTCTTCGCCGCGGCGCCGACGCCGTACTTCGCCAAGTCGGCGTCGGCGGCGTTCTCCGCCGCGATCCGCGTCGGCGTCATGATCGCCGCGAGGTTCAAGAGTTCCCCGACCTTGCCGGCGTCCGCCGTCTGGCCCTTGAGCTTCTCGGGCGCCGTAAACTTCCACTGGTCCGCGTGCGCCTTGCCGTCGCTCGACACCGCGATCGTCTCGGCCCCGCGCTTCAGCGTCAGCGTCTTCACCGCGTTCGTCGGGAACGGCTTCAACTTCGGGTCGAGGAACGCGAGGCGATCCTTCTTCACGGAGAGGAGGACGTTCTCCGGCACCTTTAGGTCGGTGCGGATGCCGTCGGCCGTCGTGCGGCGCACGAAGACGCTGTCGCCGTCCTTCTTGCCGAACACGAGCGTCAGCGACGGCGGGCCTTTCAGCTTCGCCTCGGCGGGCAACTTCGTCGGATCGGCGGGCGGTCCGCCCTCGAGGCCGTTATACCAGAATTGAATCTCGGCTTGCTTCTCCGCGAACGCCGCGTCGTTCGGCGCCGCCAGCACCTCCTTCGCGATGCGGGGCTTCGCCAGCGCGGTCACGAGGTCCTGCGCCGCCAGACCGGCCGTCTGCGGATCGTTCGGTCCGCCGTAGAGCGTCCAGCGGGCGTCCGCCGTCGTCGGGATGCGCCGCAGTTTCGCGGTCGAAGCCCCGACGATCACGTCCATCGCGTCGACGGAGAACTGCTTCGCGTCGGGGATGAGCGAGCGGTCGCGCAAGTCGCTCGGGTCGGTCGCCAGCTTGGCGAAGGCCGCGATCCGTTCCGGCGTGGCGGTCGCCTTCGCCACGATCGAATCGCTCGCGAGCTTGCAGTAGTACTTGTCGGACTTGTCGTCGACGCGCTTGCCGATGAGCAGGACTTCGGCCGGGCCGTCCTTCGGCTTCACCTCGATGCGGATCGCGTCTTTGTCGCCGGCGGCGAGGCCGTACTTCTCCGGGCTTTCGGGCTTCTCGAGGAAGTCGTCCGGCGCGAGCACCTGCAGCGCCGTGAGCGCCGACACGAGCGGGCGGACGCCGGTGAAGGCGGCGGGCGGCGCCTGCGGATCGCCGGCGGTGTCCGCGAGGCCGAACGCGGGGGACGCGAACGTCCACTCGCTCGACGACGGGTTGCGGACGAGCTTCGTGGCCTTGTCCCCCTTCGCGACGGTGATCGATTCGGTCTCGGCGCCGAGGTCCTGGGAGCCGAGGAAGAACGCCTTCTGGCGGAAGTCGCCGATCCACTTCGCCTTGTGGGACGATTTGCCGGCCGGGCCGTCGGCGTCGGGGCGGAACAGGCCGTCGAGGTCGGACCGAAGCACCGCGACGGGAACGTCGGGCCGGTCGCCGGTCGTCACGAACGTGACGGCGTTCCGGCCAAGGGTCGTGTCGCCGACGTTCAGCGTCGCGCTCTTCGTGCCGGATTTCAACGTCACGCGTAGCCCCGGCTTGTCCAGCCCGTGCGCCGCCTTGTTCGAGGTCACGTCCGGCGACGGCACCGGCTTCAGCGCCAACACGTCCGCGACGATCTTCTTCACCGCGAACGCGTCCGCCTTGCTCCGCCCCGGCTCCACGATGTCCCAGCGATCCTTGCCGGCGCGCGAGAAGACGATCTTCTCTTCGCCCGGCTCGGCGCGCACGATCTCCACGCCGTCGATCTCGTCCTCCTTCAATCCCGCGAGCGGGCGCAGCAGCGGTTCCCCGGCGGCCGGCGCGTCGTCGAGCAGCGTCGAGACGAGCAGCCCGCCGATGGCGAGCAGCAGGACGGCGAGCAGGATCCAGGCCAGCTTGAAGTTCATCGCGGACTCCGCCGAAGATCGAATCGAATCACTTCCGCCGGATGACCCAGACGCCGGCGGAGAGGCCGACGATGCCGAGCACCGCCAGGCCGAAGGGGAGGAACAACAGCCGCATCCGGTCCATCTTCGCCTGCGGCGTGTAGAAGCCGAATTGCTTGCTCGCGACGTCCACGACGGGCCGGTCGCGCAGCCAGTCGATGCCGGCGTGCACGAGCTTGAAGCCCATGTTGTCCTTCTGGAGCGCCGCGGAGGCGTCGTTGAAAAGTTCGCCGTTGCCGACGACCACGAGCCGCGGCGTGGCGCCCTCGCTGACGACGGCCGCGAGCGCCACCGGTTCGGACGACATCTTCTTCTTCACCACCGTGTCGTTCCGGTTCGCCTTGTACTGCGCCATCAGCTTCTTGAAGGTCGCGTCGGTGTCCACCTGCGCGTCCGGCTCCTGCCACGTGAACAGCTCCCCGCCGATCGTCTGCACGAGCGCCGTCGCCTGGATCGCCGGGTTCGGGTTCGGCAGAATCTCGATCGCGCGGGCGTTCGGCATCGGCACCGGCCGGCCCTGCCGCGCCGGCGGCAACGCACCCGCCACCGGATGGCCGTTCGCCTGCAACTCCGGCGACGCCAGGCCGATGACGAGTTCCGCCGGGAGTTGCTCGCTCGGGCGGTTGAACAGGAACGCCGGCGCGAGCTGCACGTGGAACGTCTTCAGTAAGTCGTCCAGCCCCGTTGCGATCACGGCGTCGCCGCGAGGCGTCCCGTGCGGGCCGGCCAGCACGATCAGCTTCCCTTTCTTCCCGGCCTTCTCCACCGTCATGAACTTCGTCAGTTCCTCCACCAACTCCTTCGGCAGCGGCAGCGTCGGGTCCGCCACCACGATCACCGCCGCGTCCTCCGGCAGCTTCGGCGCCTTCGAGTCGAACGGCAGCGGCTGCACGTTCAGGTTCTGCTTCTCCAGGAACGCCTTCAGCTCGCCGATCGACCGCTCCTTCGCCGGGCGCTGCCCGCCGGTCGGCCCGAGCGCCAGCTCGCCGCTGCCCTGCGTGAAGTAGACCGTCGATTTGTTCTTCCCTTCCGAAAGGAAGAGCAGCTCGCGCACGAAGCGGGACTCGCCCTCGTAGAACTCGCGCGGCGGTCCGTCGCCCATCTCGCCTTCCCGCTTGATCAGTTCGTTGTCGCGGATCGACGAATAGCGAGTCTCGTCCTCGCCGAGCGCCACGATCATCGCGACGTTGCTGTAATCGACGCTCGGGAACTTCGCCCGAAGTTTCTGGAACTCGGCGGCGCTCATGCCGCGGCCGGGGGTGCGGACGACGAACTTCGACGGGTTCAGGTCCTGGCACGCCTGCAGCAGCACCTGCGTCTCGGCGGAGCCTTGGTCGCTCGGCGTGCCGAAGTTGTAGACCGTCACCTTCTCCGAGAGGTTGCGGACGTACTCCTCGGTGGAGGGGCTGATCGAGTAGTAGCCGCTGGCGGTGGTGTCGAGGCGTTGCGGGAGGCGGAGGGCGACGAAGCCGTTGAGGACGACGAGCGCGGCGAAGAGGAGGATGCCGGTGACGGCGAAGTTGGTGCCGTAGACGAGGCGGCGCGCGGTCTGGTCGTGGCGTTCGAGCTTGCGCGCGGGCTGGGCGGCGAGGAAGCCGAGGCCGCCGCCGGCGACGAAGACGAGGGCGGGAACGAGCACGCGCCAGAGGTCCTTGGACTTGGTGTCCTTCTTCGTGAGCCAGTTGGCGAGGAGTTGGTAGTCGTCGATGAGGAACCAGGCGGCAAGTCCGGCGAGCAGGAGCGCGGCGAGGCCGCCGATGGCCGCCAGCAGGATGGAGCCGATGCGGGCGTGCGCGTCCGGCGTGGTGGTCGCCTTCGTGCTGGAGAGCCAGAGTCCGCCGCCGAGCGCGGCGATCGCGCCGAACGCGGAGAGGACGAGCGTGACGACGTAGCTCGGCCGGTTCTCGTCGATCGAGACGACGTCCTTCTTCGGTTCGTCGGCTTTGGCCAGGTCGCCGGTCGGGGCGCCGACGTTGAAGACCTTGTAGCCGCACCACGCCGCCGGCGCGACCCAGAGCGCCGCGAGGACGAACAGGATCGCCGCCACGTTCAGGGGCTTCGCCGTCGCCGATTCCGTCGGTGCCGAATCCATTTCAACCCCACTTCCGCGTTTCGAGCGACTTCACAGTAGGTCGGGCCGAGGCTTTGCGAGGCCCGACACGCTCCCCATTCTCGACCTTGGCCCATGCGTCGGGCCTCGAAGACTCGGCCCGACCTACAAAACGCCGTCATCCCCACTTGCGCATTTCGAGCGACTTCACCGTCAGGAACAGCCAGAAGACCGCCAGCGAGCCGTGCAGCACGAGGTCGCGCACGGGGAGCTGGCCGCCGGCGGCGGTCTCCCACGTCGTCCAATACGAGCCGATCGCCAGGGCGTTCATCAACTCGCGGATGAACCCTTCGCCGACGCGGGCGAAGTACGAATTCCAATAGAGGGCGAGCATCAGGAGCATCGCCATGAACGTGAGCACGGCAGCGATGATCTGGTTCTTCGTCAGGCTGGAGAAGAAGAGGCCCATCGCGATGAAGCCCAGACCGGTGACGCCGATGGCGATGTAGAGGCCGAGCAGCGGGCGGTAATCGAACGGTGCGCCGCCCTCGAATCGGAGGCCGAGCAGGTACAGCCCCATCGGCACCCACGTGAGCATGTAGAAGAACCACGAGCCGAAGAACTTGCTGAGCACGATCTGCCATTCGTTGACCGGCGCGGTGATGAGCACTTCCATGGTGCCGCTGCGTCGCTCCTCGCTGAACAGCCGCATCGTGAGCGCGGGGACGAGGAAGATGACGGCGATGGGGCCGATGAACGTGCCGGGGACGAACGCCTGCAGGATCGGCTCGGGGAAGGACCGCGCGCCGGTCGGCCCGGTCCGCACGACGAGGCTGAGGAACAGCCAGTAGCCGACGAAC